>CAZQMY010000037.1:0-26066 GCA_964594405.1 uncultured Spirochaetaceae bacterium
AGTACTACCTCAAGAGGGCCTGACGCCGGATCGTGCGCACCCGGAGCGGAACCGGCCTCCGCTCTCCCGCCAAGGCCAATCCCGGGATTCGCCTCTGCCCGGCGTACGTCAGGGGACCGGCGTCACCACCACATCGTGCCAGGTGGCGTCGACATGGTGATTGACGAGCAGCACCGAGCCGCTGGCGCCGTCCACACCCGGCGGCTCGAGGCCCTGCAGATCCCAGCCCGCCGGCTCGCCGTCGATCTCCTTCCACATCTTGTAGCTGTAGAGTGAGCCCCCGTCCGGCTGGGTCTCGATGCGGAGCTTGAAGACGTAGGGCGTGCCGAGCTGGAGCGGGATTCCCTGTGAGTCTGCGCCGTGCGTGAGACCGGCGTCTCCGTAGAGCACCTTGGACTCGCTCGGAACTCCGCCCGTGCCTTCGAACCAGCGATAGGTCGCGTAGGCGCCCAGCGGCCACCACTGCCGGGCCGGCTGCTCGCCGTCGGGTGTGTGGCCGGGCCAGCGCACGATCACGCCGATGGCCGGCGCGCTCGAAGGTCTCTCGTAGTAGTACTCGATCTCGTTGACCGTGACGCGCGCGGTCAGCTCGTAGTCGGTCCAGCTCAGGTCGCCCACGCCGACGATGCGGTCGTAGCCCATCTCGACGGCGCGAAGGCCGGCAGGATCCAGGGTCCAGTCGCCGTCGATCGGCTGCGCGTGGTCCTGGATGTCGCTGATGCTGGTGAAGTCCACGGCGTAGGGCAGGGTGGGGATCACGTCCGGTGTGTAGGAGATCGCCACCAGCTCGACGGATTCGTTGCCGAGGCCGTCGACTGCCCGGATCAGCACCGTGTTGAGACCGCTCAGCAGGCTCGACCTCGGGATCTCCGCGTTGAAGTCACCGGGAAGGTCGAGGCGGTAGCGGTCCCAGCCCATGCTGAGCGGGTAGGCCGGGCCTCCATTGAGCGACCAGGTGAGCGACGATACGCCGTCCGGGTCGCTGGCGTTGCCGAGGACGTTGAACATGGGCTGAGGGGCCCCAGCCTGGCCGAAGGTCTGGTCGAGCCCCTGGAAGATATCCAGGGTCGGGCCTTCCGATGGCCCCACCACGAGGTTGCCGCTGGTCGTCTGGAAGGCCGCGCCGTCGGTCGCCGTGATCTCCAGCTGATAGGACTGAGCGCTGTCCAGGCCGGGCACGACCATGGTGTGGTTCTTCTGGAAGACACCGGACTCGACGTAGCCGAGCTCGTAGCTCGTGGTCAGCCCGTAGTCGATTCGCGAGGTCGTCGGCTCGTTCGTCGTCCATGTGACGATCGCGCTGCTCGGACCGCGGGCGAGCTGCTCGTTCGAGATGATGGGCGGCGGGGGGGCGAGCACGAAGCTGGCCGTCTCTCTTCGATCGACGGGCATCGAGAGGGTCTCGGGGTTGTCGTCGCCTGCCAGGGCACCACTCCAGCCGTCGAAGGCGTAGCCCGGATCGGGCACGGCGTTCAGCACGACCGTCTCACCGCAACCGTACTCGGCCTGGTCGGGGTCGACGTCGACGCTGCCGGGGCCATCAAGGAGGACGTTGAGGGTCTTGGCGCCGCCCACGCCGCCGACGTCCTCGGGCACCGTCGGGCTGGCGGTCGTCCAGAAGTAGTCCACCACTGCGGTGTGGGCCGGGGAAGAGCTGCCGCTCGCGTTGCCGGCGAAGAAGCCCACCTGGGTCGCCACCATCGCGAAGCTGAACTGGTTGGCGACGGCCCAGGTGATGCCGTCATACGAGTAGGAGTGCGTCCAGAGGTCGCCCTCGCGGGTGACGCGCATGTAGAGCGTGTTCACTGCGGCGACGTTCGTGAGGCCCGCAACGGTCGCGCCGCTGGGCTCGACGTACCCCGCGAAGGCGTAGTTGGCGGAGCCATCGCTGTGCACGTCGAATCGCAGGAACGTCTGCGCGTCGGCCTCGACGATCAGGCCCTGCTCCTGGTATCGCTCGGTGACGGGCGAGTCGAAGCGCACCTCGATCTCGAAGTCGGTATCAGCCACCGCCTGCATGAGGCGCGGCGCCTGATTGCTGGGCGCCCAGGGCTCGTGACTGCTGCCCGCCGGCACGCTGATCTCGATCTTGGCGTCACCGCTGCCCGCGCCGGTGATCTCGAAGGTGGCATCCAGCTTGGGATCGATCAGGGTCCAGAGGCCGGTGTCCACCGCGCAGGCATTGAAGTCGTCGGAGTAGAGGCCCGCCGGGCCGTTGCCTGGAGCCACGGAGGTCGTGAAGGTCTGGTCCCCGGAGCTGCTGGAGAGCCCGGCGATGTCGGTGACCACGACCTCGAAGTGGTACGCCGACGTGGGGGCGAGATCGGGCAGGATCAGCTCGTGCACCGTTGCGAGCCCGGCGCCGTCGATGCTGCCGAGGGTGTAGGCGATGTCCGGACCGTAGGAGAGGGTCGCCGTCGTGAGCTCGTCGGTCACGATCTTCACCTCGGCGCCGCTCGCGCCCGCCGAGACGCCGATGGCCTCGATGCCCGGAGGCGTCGTGTCCGGAGCGAAGTTCGCCAGCAGGAAGGTGTCGCGCACGAGGTTGAAGTTGATCGGGCTCACTGCCGAGCTGTAGTCGCCACTCCAGCCGGTGAACTCGAAGCCCGGCTGCGCCGTGGCCCAGAGGCTGATGTTCGTCCCACAGGCGTAGCTCGGGGCCGATGGGCTCACGCTGGCCGTGCCCGGGCCGTTCACGGACGTCGTCAGCGTCACGCTGCCCGGCGGCGTCCCCAGGTCCTCGTCGTCGAGGGCCAGCGCGCGATTGTGGAAGTAGTCGATGATGGCGGTATGCGCCGGGGCGTCTCCCGAGCTCGCGAAATTGCCCCCATAGGGACCGACCCTGGTGACGCTCATCGCTTGATTGACGCTGCCCACGAGCGTCCAGGCGCTGCCGTCGGGCGAAGCGTAGAAGCTGAAGTCGTCGCCGGTGCGCACCACGTTCATGTACGCGGCGGTGGTGACGACCACGTTCTCGAGCACGCTGGCGCTGCCCTGGTTCACGAAGGCGATCAGGCCGTAGGTCTCCACGCCATCCGAGTAGAACTCGAAGCGCAGGAAGATGTCGTCCGCCTGCTTCACGAGGATGCCCTGCTGCTGGTATCGCAGGCTCACCGTCGAGTCGAACTTCGCGACCAGGTCGAGGTCCGTGTCGTTGGCGGGCTGGAGGAGCGAGAGCGAGGTGTCGTTCCGCCACGGCTCGTGATCGGCGCCGGCCGGGACGCTGAGAAGCAGCTTGCTGTCGCCGCTTCCCGAGCCCTGGATGCTGACGCTGCCGTCGTCGAGTGGATCGTTGATCTCCCAGATCAGGGTGTCGACGGCGCAGGTGTTGAAGTCGTCGCTGTAGATGCCGCTCGGGTCCTGCCCCGGCAGCAGCGGGACCGTGAAGGTTCCGCCCGGGCCGCTCGCCGCGCCGCCTTCGGCGGTCACCGAGCTGACCTGGTAGTAGTGCTGGGTGCCCGGGGTGAGGTTGGAGAGTGCGATGCTGTGTGATTGCGTGAGAGGCGACGACGAGATCGCCCCGAGCTCGTAGCCGGGCGTCTTGCCATAGTCCACCTGACTGTCCGCGGGCAGGTCCGTATCCCACGTGATGGTCGCGGTGCGGGCCACCGGATCGGTGGTGACCTGGATGTTCGAGATCAGCGGCGGCACGAGATAGACGTCGAAGGTGGCCGTGACCGAGCGGCTCTGACTCATGTCGAGGGCGATGGGGCTGGCCAGGCCGGAGAGGTCGCCGCTCCAGCCGCTGAAGACGTGGTCGACGTCCGGCGCCGCGGTCAACGTGACCACGTCGTTGCAGGCGTAGAGCGGCTGGTCGGGAGAGACGCTGATCATCCCGTTGCCCACCACCGTCAGGCCGAGCGTGCGGTCGACGGGCAGCGCGGCGCCGTCCTCGTCCGCGATCGGGCTCGAGGTCGTGAAGACGTAGTCGACCAGCACGGTGTTGTCGGGGGTGACGCCACCAAAGTCGAAGTTGCCGGCATGGGGGCCGACCGCCGTCACCACCATGGCGTGCGCGAAGGCCGCGGCCTGGGTCCAGGTCTGGCCGTCGGTGCTGTGCTCGAGCGTCCAGTCGTCGCCGACCCGCGTCACCCGGATGCGGTCGGCGGAGGCGATGATGACGTCATCGACGATGCTCGACGCGCCGTTCTCGAGGATGGCTGCGAAGGCGTGGAGCGAGGTCCCGTCGTGGTAGAGCTCGAGGCGCAGGTAGTGGCTCGCGCTCTCCTGGATCGTGAGGCCCTGCATCTGGTAGCCCTGGCTGAGGACCGAGTCGAAGCTGGCCTCCACCGAGAGGTCGGTGTCGTTCACGCTCTGCAGCACCCGGACCGACTCGTTGGTCGTCCATGGATTGTGGGTCTGGCTGCCGGGGATCGAGAGGCTGAGGCGCGCGTCCGCGCTGCCGCCGCCGCTGTCCGTGACGGTGGCGCCGCCCAGCGGGTCGACGACGGTCCAGCGTGACGCGTCGAGGGCGCAGTCGTTGAAGTCGTCGGAGTAGAAGCCGGAGGGGACCGTCGCCGGGTCCATGGTCGTCACGCTCTGGAGATCCGAGACCACGTCGCTCCCGCCGCCGCTGCCGGTGGAGCTGACCTGCACATAGTAGAGGGACTCGGGCGCCAGCGAGGGGATGGTCATGTCGTGGCTGGTGACGGGCGCCGGATCGTCCATGAGGCCGAGCGTGTAGGCGGGCGAGTCTCCCCATTCCACCCGGCTGCTGGCGGGCTGGTCCGTGTCCCAGCGCACGCGGATCGAGTCATGGCTCGGGGTGAGCGTCACGTTGCTGATGACGGGTGCGACGGCGTCCGGGCTGAAGCTGGCCGAAACGGTTCGGTCGACGGCCATGCTCAAGGTCTCGGGGCTCTCGGTGCCAGCGAGATCGTCGCCCCAGCCGTCGAAGACGTAGCCGGCATCGGGCACGGCGGTGAGGGTGACGGTCTGGTTGCACGCGTAGGCGGGCTGGTCCGGGGAGACCTGTACGCTTCCGCCTCCGCTCGGGTCGACCGTGAGGGAGCGATCCAGCGGGAGCGCGGCGCCGTCCTCTGGGACGATGGGCGCGGCCGTGGCGAAGAAGTAGTCGATCAGGGCGGTGAACTGGGGTGCGCTGCCGGACGCGTAGTTGCCGCCGTAGGGCCCGATCTCGCTCACACTGATCGCCTGCGAGAAAGAGGCGACGGTCTCGAAGACCTGGTCGGCGGCCGCCCACTCGAGCGTCCACTGGTCGCCGCTGCGCGTGACGCGCATGTAGCGCGGGATGTCGGCCAGGCGTGTCCACGTCTTCGTGCTCGCCGAGCCGCCGTCGATGGAGGCCACATACGCATAGTGACCAGTACCGGCCCAGTGGTATTCGAAGCGGAGGAAGGTGTCGTCCGTCTGCTGGACGAGGACGCCCTGCATTTCGTAGCGGGCGTCCGGGATCGAGTCGAACTTGGCTTCGACCGCGAAGTCGACGTCCGCCATGGGCTGCAGCAGGCGCGCTGCGGTGTTGGTGGTCCAGGGCTCGTGGTTCTGCCCGCCGGGCACGTCGATCTGCAGGACGGCATCGCCGGTGCCGCCGCCGACCAGAGTCGCGGTGGCGTCGCCGAGTGGATCGACGAAGGTCCACACCCCGCCGTCGATCTCGCAGGCGTTGAAGTCGTCGGAGATCTGCGCCTGGGCAAGGGAGGAGGAGAAAAGAGAGAAGAGGCCGAGGGCGAGACTGGCGAAGACGGCGATGGACAGAGAGAGCCCTTTGCACCGAGCACGCTCTCCGGTGGCGCCGCGACGCGGGCGCGGCACCGGGGCAGGACGTGCTCTTCCTGTGGGGAGACTCTGCATGGGGGGCTGCTCTTCCAACGTCATGTACCTGCGCAATCTACGAGGGGGCCGATGCGGAGCACGATCGCGGCTAGCGGAGGCTAACACCTACACCGCCGTCGCGTCAGGCTCGAGCCTTGGATCGTCACTGAAATATTCCTTCGCCGATCCGGTGCCGAGGGCCGATCGGTGAACGTGAGTGGCCGCACTGGCCGAGAAGGTGGCGCCGAAACACCGGCGACGGACCCGTTCAGATCATGAGCATCCTGCGAACGTCATCGAGGGCAGGCGGAGCGAGCTTGAAGATCACACCCCAGTACAGACCGGTGCCCAGCAGGCCGGTGATGCCCAGCCGAAGCCAGGTCCCCTGCTCGGCCAGGGCCAGCTGGGCGCCCAGCATCGCCATGACGGCGCCCGCCGTCGCGGCGGCGATCGGGCGGAGCGTGCGCAAGAGGTTGGCAGGACGCTCACCGATCAGCCCGAACGCGATGGCGAAGGTCGGAGAGGCGCAGATCAGCGTCGCCGTCGCGAAGCCGGCGGCGATGCCCACCAACCCCCATTGTGCGCCCATCAGGTAGCCCACCAGGGTGGCCAGGCCGACGCCGACGCCCAGCTTGAAGAGCATGTCCGGCCGGCCCTGCGAGAGGAAGATGGCGCCGACCGTCCGGGTCAGTGATTGCACCATTCCCACCGGCGCGAGCAGCGCGATGATCCAGACCGCGCCGGCCCAGCGCGTGTCGTAGACCTCCACCAGCATGCCGGCGACGCAGGCGAGGCCGGCGAGCACGGGGAAGGTGATGATGGCAATGCCGGCCAACGCCCGCAGGTAGCGCGTCCGGAGCTTCTCCGGCTGATCCTGCATGCGCGAGAAGCTCGGGATGAGGACGCCTACGAGCACGCCGCTGATGGTGCGCATGGGAAAGAGGGTGATCCGCTGCGCGAAGGCGTACAGGCCGAGGGCCTCGGCACCGAGGGCCCGGCCGATGATCAGCCGGTCGGCGTTCTGGAAGAGATAGTTGGCGAGGCTGAAGCCGACGAGGTTGGAGCCGAAGCGGGTCATGTGGGCCAGGTCCGACCGCCTCGTCCGGAGCCCCGGCAGCCACGGCCGTGCGGCCCAGAGCGCCACCGTCGAGGCCGCCATGCCCGCGAGCTCGCCGCCCACCAGCGCCCAGACGCCGAAGCCCTGCCAGGCCATGACGATGGCGACGAGCGCGGTGGTGAGCGCCATCATCAGATCGACCCCGGCGATGCGCTGGAAGGACATCTCCCGCGTGAGCAGCGCACGATGCACCTGGCCGAGCGGGGCGATCACGAAGAGCAGGCCGAGCATCTGGAGCACCGGCGTCAGATCCTCGCGCTCGTAGAAGAGCGCGAGGAGCGGCGCGCTCGCGGCGACCCCGGCGCAGAGCATGACGCCGATGGCACAGTTGAGCAGGAAGGCGCCGTTGAGGAAGGAGCGGTCCAGCGACTCGCGCTGCACGATGGCGTGCCGGCTGCCCATCTCGCGCAGCTGCTCGGCGAGCCCCGTGGCGACCCGAGCCATGGCCATCAGCCCCACCGCGTCGACGGAGAGCAGTCGATAGACCACGAGCACCGAGGCGAACTGGATGGCGGCCACGCCCGCGCGGCCCACGGCGTTCCAGCGCGTGCTGCTGAAGACCGAGCCGTCGCGCCCCGTCGTGCTCTGGGCCTCAGCCGTCAAGGCGAGTCCCCCGTGTCCGTCTGCGGCGCCGGGCCTGGACCTCGATCCTCATGGAGGGGCGGCTCACGACTGTGTCGGAAAGCGCTTGACGGGGCCGACGCTCCCGCGCGAGAGGCCGAGGCGGCGGCGCCACAGACCGGCGTTGATCCGGCCGCGCCGGTAGCTCCAGACGGCGAGCACGGCGAGCATCGTCCACTCCCGTTCGATCGGGGCGAGGGGACCCTGCCAGGTCAGGCGCAGATACTCGAAGAGCAGGCGCTGGCGGGGCGAGAGGAAGGTCAAGTCGCGCCTGCGCTTCGGATCCCACCACGCCTGCAGTGCCTCCTCGGTGCTGTTCTTCTCCTGCGAGGCCTCGGCGTGCACGCGGCGCATGAAGAGCGGCTCGGGATGCTCGCAGACCGGTCCGTGGAGCGCGGCCTCGTAGAGCAGGACCGCGTCGGATCCGCGGAAGGGGCGGATCATGCCCGTCCGCTGGAGCGCGGGCGTCCGGTACACGCCGAAGACCGCGCTGCACAGATTGATGCGGCGCACGAAGCCGCACAGGCGGCGCCACGCCGAGGCGTGGCGCAGGTCGAGGCGGTCGTCGTAGACCTCTGTGGGCCTGCCGTCGGCGTCGATCAGCTGTGTCCTGGGGTAGGCGAGGGTGGCGCTGGGGTTCGCCTCGCGCAGCGCAATGAAGCGCTCGAGCAGGGTCGGAGCCATCAGGTCGTCGGCGGCGGTCCAGCGGAAGTAGGGCGCGCGGGCGGCCTCGGCCACGGCGTTGTAGTTGGCCGCCGCGCCCAGGTTCTCGGGCTGCTGGATCAGGCGGATCCGCGGATCCCCGCCCGCGAGATCCCGCACGATCTCGACGCTCCGATCCGTCGAGGCGTTGTCCGCGACGACGATCTCGATGTCGTCGAGCGTCTGCTGCATCACCGAGCGCAACGACGCCTCGAGGTAGCGTTCGCCGTTGAAGACCGGCAGGCCGACGGTGGCCACGGGGCGCTCACTCATTCGCTGGCCTCGCACGCTGCCTCTCGGGGCTTGCACTCATGGGAAGGGCTCTCCTGCGCAAACCTTCGACGCGGCTGGTCTCAGCCGGCGCCTGGGTAGCACGCTGGCCAGTGAGTGTCGTCGGGCCGGCTCGAGGTGATGCGAAATGCCCATGCTCTCGATTCTGACTGCGAGCTGCCGATCAGTTGCGTGACCCTCTGGTTGGGTGGAGAATCCGGTGACCCCTGGGGGCACGAGTCCAGGCGATCGACCACGCGCGGGTGACTCGGGTCACGCTGGTGCACTGCGGCGCTCCGATAGACATCCACAGCAGTCGGCGCGCCTTGAGGGGCGCGAGTCTGCGGACGCAGCGTCGCCGCGGACGTCCGGGGTTGCCTGGATGGATTGCCTGGACTGCCTGGATTGATTGAAGGGAGAGAGAGAATGCTTCGCATCGCCATCGTCGTACTCCTGTCGGCGGGCTCATTCTGGCTGGCGCCGGCGGCGCTGGCAGACCAGTGCACTTCGGTCACCTTCGAGCGCCAGGACTACAACCCGCTGGGCACCTGCTGGAGCGACGCCGGGAAGGCCTGCACGAGCGACAACCAGTGCACGAGCGGCTCCAAGGACTTCTGCGTGAAGGCGGTCTGCGACAACGACCCCGCACGATTCTGCACCAACAGCAGTCAGTGCGGCGGCGGGACCTGCACCGAGGACATCACCTTCACCTTCGACCGACCGCTGGAGTGCGGCCAGTTCGTCAACGGTGACTGGTGGGTGGCGGCCGACGGCTCGGGCAGCGTGAACATCACCTCGATGACGCCCGCGCACACCTCTGCCTGCGAGTCCGGCGGCAACGCCTGCCGCAACGGCTGGGACTACGATCTGAAGAAGGGCGAGGCGCCCTACAGCGGCCGAGCCTTCACGACTTCCTCTTCGCCCTCCCTGCCGCGGACGTTCACCCCGGGCAGCAAGCCCGTGAGCGTCATCAAGAGTATCGATGGCGGTCAGACGGATTGTGACTATCCCTCGGGATCCTACTGCTCTGCGGTGCTTCACGCGGCCGTTCTCACCATCGTGCCCGCCGACGCAAAGCCGCCGGCGTACGCGTTCCGACCCGGCTACGCCGGCCCGGACAAGCAGAGCGGCTACTACACCATCAACGACATCGACCTCTCCAAGATGCCACGCATCCCCTCTTCGAGCCTCGCCGACCGCAGCAGCATGCCCTCGATGGCCTCGGTCCAGAAGTACAACGACGGACCCTTCCTCGGGCTGAACCGCGTCAACGCAGAGCTCTACGGCATCATCGCCCACAACCAGGGTACGCACGGCTATCACGCAGTCCGTGCGGGCGCCAGCAATCGCTACATGCTGCGCCTGCTGATCGATGGCGACTACGAGAACGACCCGGTCCACCAGCAGGCCCTCTACGGCACGATTCAGCAGGGCATCGACAAGGCCTGGACGCTGAAGAACTGGGCGCGGCACTCGACGCCACAGCGGCGCATCAAGAACATGGCGGTGCCCATCATGTTTGCAGCCTTCATGCTTGGCGACACCTCGCTGGCCGACACCGGCTTCCCCAACATGAGCGAGCAGGACACCTTCTATGATTCGCCGCGCTACGGAGCGGGTCATCCTGCCGACCACCTCTGGGGCTACGCCTGTACCGAGTCGACCTACTGGTCCCGATCGTCGTCGGGCAAGGCGACGGACAAGTGGTGCGGCGATCCCTATGGATACGTGGAGGCTTCGCTGCTCAGCGCCAGCGGCTCGTACCAGCAGTGCTGCTCCATGGGTCCCTGGAAGGGCGGCGCGCTGATGGTGCATCTCATGCAGATGAACCACGTCATGAACGTGGAGAGCTTCCTGCACGTGATGGGGCGCTTCTGGGACGGCTGGGCGTCGGATCCGTCCTTCGGCCAGGGCTACTGGGCGAAGCCCGACCCCTGTCAGGCGAATGGCGGCGTGAAGTCGGGAAACCCGGGCAGCTGTCACATCACGAGGAGCTGCGAGTGCAAGTCGGGCTCCGGACGCTACACGAGCGCGCACAACAAGCTCTCCACGTACGGCGATGCCCCGGGCCAGCCCGGCTATCAGGACGCCTTCAGCAATGCCATGTGGGATTCGTTCCGCGCCTGTGCGGCCCCGGTCAAGGGGGACGGCGCGACCTCTACCAGCTTCCCCTGCACCGGCATGGCGACTCCCGACGGCACGCCGATCCCCCCGCCGCCGCCGCCGGGCGGTGGCTCCGGCGACCCGCAGCCAGGGGATGGCGGAGGTGGCGGCAGCACCCCGCGTATGGACGCGCCCTTCTGGAAGTGAGAGGGCGCACCGTCCCCGGGGCCGCGGCTAGTACCAGCGTCCGGTCAGGCCCCGGGTGATCCGCCCCTTGACCCGCTTCCACCACTTGCGCGGCCCGCTGTAGTCGCGCGGATCGATGGAGGCGGACTGCACCAGGCGTGCCGACCGGCGGAGCTGCGCGTCCCATGCGCGAACGGTGTCGACGCCGTTGGCGCGCGCCGAGAGCGGCGCAAAGCGTCGGAAGTCCTCGTCGGTGCGCAGCAGGGTGTGATCCGAGCGCGGATCGTCCATGTGATCCTGCAGCAGCAGCGGCAGGTGGAAGCCATGGATCCAGCCGCGCAGGGCGAGCGCGACGCAGTAGTTCGTGAAGGTCTGTCCGTCGGCCAGCAGGCCGCCCGACTCGATGCAGGCACGCTTCATCAGGTAGCCGCTCCCCGGCAGCCACATGTTCTGCAGCAGCTGCCGATCGCCGACGAGGTCCCGGATCTTCGGCGCGCAGAGCTCGGCGTCGAAGTCGTCCTCGGGGAAGTGCCAGCAGGCGATTCCGCCGAGCTCGGCGTTGTCGGCGTGCGCCGCGCGAAACGTCTCGATCCAGCCCAGGGGAACCGCGCAATCGTCGTCCACCTTGCCGAGCAGCGCTCCGGGGGCCTCGCGCCAGAGCCAGTTGGTCGGCTCCAAGAGCTTTCGATTCTGCTCGCTGTGATGGAAGCGGTACAGCCGTGGATGCCCCTGGAATGCCCGCACCACGGCGAGCGTCTCCGGGTCGTTGCCGTTCTGCCAGACCCAGACGCGCGCGTGGTCGTCACAGCTCTCGAGCAGTCGGGCGAGCGAACGCTCGGTGTAGGCGGGTCGGGCGTGCGTGATCATCAGCACGTCGACGTCTGCGGGCGTCGCGGCCGCGTTCATGCGGCGCGTCCCAACATCTGCTTGACGAGCTCCTTGAAGCCCTTGGGCAGATACGTACCCCAGTTCCGCGTGACGCGGCAGTAGGGCACCTCCAGCAGCTCGGGCCACATCTCGCGCACCAGGTCCACGAGCAGGGTGCCACCGTGTTGATCCGCATGGGGTACACCGGTGACGGCCTCGAAGACCTGCCGGCTGGCAAAGACGTTGGCCGACTCGTAGAAGAGGCTCGAGCCGGTCTCGCCGATGCCCATCCACCGGCCGCCCCGTTGCTCGAAGTACATCAGGTTGTAGCCGACGACCGGCGGGAGCTCGGGCAGCGTCGACTGCCACTCGCGGACGGCGTCGAGGATGCGCGGCGACTTCGTGGCGAACTCCTTGGCGAGTGCGCGGGTCTCGAGGCGCCCGGGATTCGGAGAGGGCCAGAAGAAGGACTTCGTGATGGCGCCGAGGTTGCCGTTCAGATGGATGAGCTCGCGGCCGGCGATCAGTCGGCAGGCGCCGACGATGTCGCGGCGAGCGCCGCCGGCCATGCCCGCGGTGAGCTCGTCGTACCAATCGACCAGCCATCCGGGCGCTTCGGGTACGTCGATCACGTGGCGCACCAGGCCGAAGCGTCGAGCGAGCTCGGCGCTGTACTCGAGGTCGCAGGGCTTCACGCTCGGGCCGCGCAGCGTGAAGAAGCCGATCTCGCGCACGTGCTCGCGGGCGGCCGCGAGGCTGACCCTACTGTCGCGACCGCCCGTCAAGGAGCAGAGCACCGGTCCCCGTGCGAGCAGGCCGGTGACCGTGCCGCGCATCAGCTCGGCGATCTCGGCGAGCCCCTCGCTCTTGCTGCGCGGCTCCGGCGCGCGATCGGGCCAGAAGCGCTCGGCCTCACCGGACTCGAGGCAGAGTCGGTGGTTGGCGATCAGCGCGCGCACGCCGAGGTAGGGGGTGAGCGAGCCGGGATACCAGTCGTTCGCACCGCCGAAGGGGAACTCTCGATCCAGCGCCTCGTCGCGGACCAGCCCGGGCAGAAGCGTCGGCGTCGACGCCGCAAGGCCCTGGGCGTGATAGATGCCCATCATCGCGGCCGGATCCGTGTAGAGGAAGTGGGTCGCGCCCTCGCCCTGGCCCTGGACCCGGACCAGGGCGTAGGTGCCCGCCAGCTCGTGGAGCAGCTTCACCACGGCCTCCTCGGGCGACTCGATCTCGAGGCACTCGCGGAGCGCCGACTCGAGATCGAGGGACGGGCGTCGCGGGCTGACCGCCAGGCCCAGCAGGTGGAGCGCGCCGGCCGCGCCGCTGGCCGAGACGTGGCGGGTATCCGGGTGCGTGAAGAGCGCCTTGTTCGCGCCGAGCGGCGTGCGTGTCCAGCCCTCGGGCGCGGGCGAGTCGGCCGGGAGCAGCGCCCACTGTCGGCGCAGACGCAGCCGCTGGTCGCGCTCGTCGAAGGGCTCGGCGTGATCGATCGGGGAGCCTGCCCTCATGCACGCCCGCCCTTCTCCAGCGCCGCTGGATCCGCGGCCAGATACTCGGCTCGCCGCGTCCAGATCTCGTCCCAGGTCGTCACGCTCTCGTGCGAGCCCCGCCCGAGCAGCGCGGCCACGCGATAGCCGATCCGGCGCGTCAACGCCCAGAGCGCCAGCGACGCGCGGGCGATCCGTGCGCCCATCGGGCCGAAGTGGCGATCGAAGAGCTGTGCCTTCGCGCGGAAGAGGCGGATCATCTTGTCGGCGCGGACCCGCTCGGATGCGCCGCCGTGGTGGATCAGCTTCGCGTCGGGCAGGGCGACCGGTCGTGCCCCGTGGCGGTGCGCCCTGAGGCAGAGGTCGAAGTCCTCGCTGTACATGAAGAAGGCCGGGTCGAAGCCGTCCAGCGCCCTCCACAGATCGTGTCGGATCAGCAGGAAGCAGCCGGTGATGATGTCGACCTCCGTCGGCCCGGCATCGACGTCGAGGTAGATGCGCTCGGGGTTCAGCCAGCGGGTGCGCGGGAAGGCCGCCGATACGCCGAGGCCGCGGAGCAGGGAGGAGAAGACGGTGGGGCGTCTCCAGCAGGACATGTCGTCCCGGCTGCCGTCGGGGTTCAGCGTCAGACCGCCGTAGATGCCCGCTTCGGGATGCGCGTCGGCGAAGGCGACGATCCGGTCCACGGCGCCCTCGATCACCTCGGTGTCGGGGTTCAGAAGCAGCAGCAGGCGGCCGGAGGCCGAGCGTGCGGCGAGGTTGACGGCGTTGCCGAAGCCCAGGTTCGAAGAGCTGCGGATCAGCTGGATGTCCGCAAAGCGCTTCTCGAGTCGATCCGCCGAGCCGTCGCTCGACGCGTTGTCGACGACGATGACCTCGTACTCCGAGCGCACGGTCTGCGCCACGACGGCCTCGATGCATCGGGTCGTCAGGGCATGTGTGTTGTAGGAGACGAGCAGGATCGAGACGTCAATCTCTTCGCTATCGTGCGCCTCGCCGGTTGCCCGAGTCGGTTCGGTCGTCGCGCTCGGGATCCGAGTGGGTGTGTGCCGCAGCAGGGTAGCAGTATGGTCCTTCTGGATTCGGTTGCCTCGATCTCGGGCGGGCCGGTGATTCGGCTGATCCGGCCGAGGGCCATGGATTCTGACGGGTGCGCCGGCGTCGAGGGCCCCGTGTTCGGGGCGGGCCTGCCGGCCGCGACTCTGATGCGGGAGGCTCACCATGACGATCCACAGGAATGCTCAAGTCGGTTCGTGAGTACTCATCGGTCGGGAAAGGTGGCGGCTTGCGGCCCAGATCCGAACGACTCGGATCGATGTGAACGCGATCCGTGTCAAGAGGAGATCCCCAAAGGGGGGTTGTCTCTTGCGGGCGATCGACCGATGAATCAGCAGCGACCGAGCCCGACGCGCGAAGTTCGCCACCCAACCTGCAGCGGAAGGCACTCCCTACGACTCGCAGGCGTCACAGCGGCCTGCGACGCATGGGGAGAGCCGGGGAGCCCCGGCAGTTGATCGACTCGGAAGCGCTGGGCGGGGCAGGAGGATCGACGATGGCAGAGTGCAAGGGTGTGGCTGTGCCGCTGCGGGTCGGGCTGCTCGGCGCCACGCTCGAGACGGGCAACCTCGGTGTCTCGGCCCTCGCGCTCTCGACCGTGGGCGGGCTGGTTCGGACGGGGGCCCGGATCGAGCTGACGCTCTTCGACCGCCGACCCGGCGTGCGTCGGATCGAGCTCGCGTCGGGCGACTGGAAGCTGCCGGCCCGCGCGATCGGACTCTACTACTCGCGTCGCCTCTACAGCGCGAACAACCTGCAGCAATGCCTGCTCGCCGCGCGCCTCGGGTTGGGGCGTCTCCACCCGGTTCTCCGCGAGATGGCCGCCCTGGACATGGTGCTCGATGTCTCCGGCGGTGACAGCTTCACCGACCTCTACGGCGAGCGTCGCTTCCTGGCTCAGACCTATCCCAAGCGGATCGCCATCGCGCTCGGTGTGCCGCTCGTGCTGCTGCCGCAGACCTACGGCCCCTTCGAGGATCCCGGCAAGCGCGGCCTTGCGGAGCAGATCCTCGCGGGTGCGAGCCGGGCCTACAGTCGCGATCCGCGCGGCCTCGAGGCGCTTCAGGCGCTGCTCGGGGAGCGATTCGATCCCGATCGTCATCGCGGCGGGGTGGACGTGGCCTTCGGCCTGCAGCCCAGACGGCCTGAGGACGCCAGGCTCGTTGCGCTCGTGGACGCCGCGCGGACCGGCGACGGGCCGTTGCTGGGCTTGAATGTGAGTGGGCTGCTCCACGCGGATCCGCAGATCGGGCCGAAGCAGTTCGGCTTCCGCGACCCCTACCCCGACATCGTTCAGCGCCTGCTCGAGCGTCTGCTCGAGGTGCCCGAGGCCCGCGTGCTGCTCATCTCGCACGTCCAGGCACCCGGCTACGCCGAGGGCGGGGATCACGACGCCTGTCTCCAGCTGCTGCGGGGCCTCGGCGCCGCCGATGCCGAGCGCGTGACGGTGGTGCCGCACATCGACGATCCCGCACAGACCAAGTGGGTGATCGGGCAGTGCGACTGGTTCAGCGGCACGCGAATGCACGCCTGCATCGGCGCGCTCTCGCAGGGCGTGCCCACGGCAGCGCTCGCCTACAGCGACAAGACGCTGGGTGTGCTCGAGACGGCCGGTGCGGGCGATTGGGTGGTGGATCCGCGCAAGGAGGGCGCAGAGCAGGTGGTCCGGCGCATCGCCGAGACCGTGCCCCAACGCAAGATGATGGCCGAGCGGATCGGGCACCGGCTCGCTGAGGTGCGGGCTCGGCTGGACGAGGAGTTCGCCGAGATCGTGGCGTTGCGAGGCGAGGGCAGCTCATGATCGTCACCGGCAAGCGACTGAAGACGATTCGCGACGTCGCCGAGAATCAGCTCTGCTCGGGCTGCGGCGCTTGCGCGTACCTGGCGCCCGAGAAGGTGCGTATGGTCGACGTGCTCGAGCAGGGCCGCCGGCCCTGGTTCGAGGCCGAGCTCGATGCAGCGGAGGACCGCGAGGCGCTGGCGGTCTGCCCGGGAACCGGCCTCGAGCACGGCGAGGAGCTCGCGCTGCCCGGGCTGATCGAAGAGCTGAAGGCGGGCTGGGGGCCGGTCCTCGAGCTCTGGGAGGGCCACGCGGCCGATCCGGAGATCCGCTTCGCAGGATCGAGCGGAGGCGCGCTGACCGCGATCTCGCTCTACGCGCTGAACGAAGGCGGGATGCACGGCGTGCTCAATACGCGCACTCGGCCCGACGTCCCCTATCTCACCCACACCACCTTGAGCCGCACCCGCGAAGACCTGCTCTCCGCCACTGGCTCGCTCTACACGCCCGCGAGTCCCTGTGATGGGCTCGGGCAGATCGAAGAGGCGCCGGGGCCCTGCATGTTCGTGGGCAAGCCCTGCGACGTGGCGGCCACCGCCCGCGCCGCCGAGGCAAGGCCCGCGCTGGGCGGGAAGACCGCCCTGCGCGTCGCGATGTTCTGCGCGGGCACGCCCAGCACCCAGGCGACGCTCGAGATGATCGAGCGCATGGGAGTCGGTCGTCCCGATCAGGTGCGCAACGTGCGCTATCGCGGCAACGGCTGGCCCGGCAACGCCACAGTGCGCGCCGAGACCGAGTCCGGAAAGACCGAGGCAGAGGAGACCTACGCCTTCTCATGGGACAAGCTCCAGCGGCTGCGCCAGTGGCGCTGCTACGTCTGCGCAGACCACACGGGGCAGTTCGCCGACATCGCCGTGGGCGATCCCTGGTACCGCGAGATCCAGCCCGGCGAGTCCGGCGAGTCGCTGATCGTGATCCGGACCGAGCGCGGAAGGGCGGCATTCCGGGAGATGATGGCCGCCGGCTACATGGAGGCCCGGCAGGTCACGCCAGACATCCTCCCCCGATCGCTTGCCAACCTCCTCACCACGGGCGTCATGCTCTGGCCGCGGCTCTGGGTGCTCCGCCTGATGGGGGCCGCCGCGCCCCGCTACCGCGGCATGCCGATGTTCCGCTACTGGCTCAGCCAGCTCGGCCTGCGCGCCAAGGCCCAGTCGATCTACGGGACGGTCGTTCGCGTCTTCCGCAAGCGGCTGCGCGAGCGCGTGCGCTACGCGCCGTGGGTGCCGGAGAGCCGGGAAGCGGGCGACTCGTGATGCTGCTCGCCGTCGGCGCACTCCTGCTGGCCGCCTTCGCCGCGATCTACGCGCTGCCGCACCTCCTGCGTCGCCGGGCCGAGTCGGAGCTGCGCGACATCGCTCGCGAGCGCCGGGCGCTCGTGCTCACCTACGACGACGGACCCGGCGAGACGTTGACGCCGCGGCTGCTCGAAGTGCTCGCTCGCCATGGTGCGCGGGCCACGTTCTATGCGCTTGGGCGGCGCGCGGAGCGGGCGCCCGAAGTGCTCGGTCGGGTGCAGTCCGCAGGGCACGAGATCGGCTGCCACTCCGCCGAGCACCTCAACGCCTGGAAGTCGCCGCATCGCGCCGTCGAGGACATCCGCAAGGGATACGGCGCGCTGGCGCGCTGGGTGGCCGACGATGCCATCTTCCGACCGCCCCACGGCAAGCTGGTGCTGCCGGCGCTGCTGGCCCTCTGGTCGCGCGGCGCGCCCATCGGGTGGTGGACGCACGTCTCCGGCGACACCTGGGCGAAGCTGCCCGATCCCGCAGTCGTGGTGGACGACGTGTTGACCAGCGGCGGCGGCGTCGTCCTGATGCACGACTTCGATCGCGGCCCGGAGCGCGCCGACTTCGTGGTCGAGCTGCCCTCGCGACTGCTGGAAGCCGCTCGGCGGGATGGGCTGGCCGTGCTCACCCAGGGCGAGCTGCTCGCGGGGGCTTCGGCGGAAGGGCGATCCTGATGGCCCTCCCTGCGCTCTCCGTGGTGATCCTGACGCGCGATCGCCCCGCGACCCTGCGCCGGGCGCTGGATTCGATCCGCGCACAGCACTACCGGGGCGCCGAGGTCATCGTGGTCGACAACGGCTCGGGGGAGGAGACCCTGGCCATGCTTCGCGACGAGTACGGCTGGGTCCGCACCATCGAGAACGGCGAGAACCTCGGCATCGCGGGGCGCAACATCGGCTACCGCGCGGCCACGGCGGAGTTCATCCTCTCGCTGGACGACGACATCGAGCTCTGCTCCCCCGACACCTTGACTCGCGTCGTCGCCCACCTCCGCTCCGATCCGAGCATCGGTGCGCTGACGCTCAAGATCTGCGAAGAGGCCACGGGAGACGACTACGTGCCCGCGCATTGGTGGCATCCGCCGCCGCGGGAGTCCCATCAGGACCGGATCTTCGAGACGGATCGCATCAACGAGGCCGCCGTGGCCTTCCGCGCCCGGGCGCTCAGCCAGGCTGGCTACTATTTCGAGGATCTCTTCTGGGGCGGGGAGGAGTGGGATCTGGTCATGGGGTTGGTCGATGCCGGGTATCGTCTGGTCTACGAGCCCATCAAGGTGCTGCACCTGGCGCCGCGCGGCGATCTGAACGTCAAGGCCGCCGCGAGGCACGTCCTGCTGCTGCGCAATCGCGTGTGGATCGCCTTCAGGCGTCTGCCGCCCCTGACCGCGGTCCGATACACCCTGCCACGGCTGATCCTCTGGCTCGGCCGCTCCATCCGCTACGGCTACCTCGGCTTCTACTTGAAGGGCCTTCTGGACCTGGTGAGGCTCGTGCCCCGCATCCGGGACAGCCGCAAGCCGATCTCGAGGAGCGCCCGCGACCATCTCGACTCCCTCAGACCCTATCGGCCGCAGCCGGAGCTGAAGGTCGTGCCAGAGCTCGAAGGGCGAGCGGGTGCGCAAAGATAGCATTCGCGAAGTCGAGATCGGCGGCGACTACGACGCCACCGTCCTCGAGCCCGCCACCGCGATCTTCACCTTCGTGCTGGCGGTCCTGACGATCGTCCTGCCCCGCAAGCGCGCGCTGCTGCCCTTCATGCTGGTGGTGTCGACGATTCCGCTCGTGCAGCGCGTCGTGATCGGTGGACTCGACTTCAGCATGATCCGCCTGATCATCATGGTCGCCTGGGTGCGCATCCTGATGAACAACGAGCACCGGGGATTCAAGATGAACGAGGTCGACAAGGCCTTCCTCATCTGGAACGTCGTCGGTGCGATCTTCTACTTCCTGCAGAAGCTCTCGGTGGGCGCGCTCGTCTTCAAGGCGGGGCGCAGCATCGACATCGTCGGCGCGTACTTCATGGTGCGCGTGATCCTCAACAATCCCCGCCAGCTCGAGCAGATCTTCAAGGACTACGCATGGATCGCGGGCATCGTGGGCATCATGATGTTTCTCGAGCTGCGATTCGGCGACAACCTCTTCCACATCTTCGGGAGTCGGCCACACGTTTACGTGTCGTCGAACGACGGCCGGGTTCGGGCCATGGGGCCCTTCTCCCACGTGATCATGGGCGGGAGCTACCACGCCCACGTCGTCCCGCTCCTCGTGGGCCTCTATCTGGCCACGCGCAAGAACCTGCCGCTGGTGCTCTTCGGGCTGATGGGAAGCACTCTGGGCGTCTTCGGGGCCAACTCGAGCGGCGCACTCGTCGCCTGGGCGGGCGGCATCGGGGCCATGTGCATGTGGGTCGTCCGCCACCACAATCAACCTGATCTGGAAGGTCGCCTTCGGTCTGGGCAGCCTGCTGCACTTCGCGATGGAGAAGCCCATCTGGCATCTGCTGGTTCGTGCGGCGCAGGTCACCGGGGGCGGTGGGTATCATCGCTACCTGCTGATCGACGCCTGTATGAATCGGGTCACGGAGTGGGCGCTCCGGGGCACGAAGTCGACCGCGCACTGGGGCTGGGGCCTGCAGGACATCACGAATCAATGGGTGCTCGAGGCGGTGAACGGCGGGATGGCCACGTTGATCGCCTTCAACTGCGTGCTGGTCTTCGCCTTTCGGGCCATCGGGCTCTCCGCGCGGGCGGCGAAGCGGCGCAAGGGCGTGCCGCGGCGTCGGATCGACTACACGATGGCCATCGGATGGGGGCTCGGCGCCTCGCTCTTCGCCCACTGCATGGCCTTCCTCAGCGTCTCCTATTTCGGGCAGCTGACGGCGGTCTTCTCCATGAGCATCGCCATGATCTCGGCCCACTACGAGGTCAGCCGGCGTCGGGCGCCGCGGCGGCGCAAACGGTCTGCCTCGGCGGAGGTGGACCACGCCGGCGAAGGCGAGCGGGACCGGCGGAAGCGGCGGGTGCCGGAGCCAGAGCCTGCGGGTGCGCGCCGGGCGTCGCTCTCATCGACCATCCGCGGCGGCTGACCCTTCGGAGGTGAAGCGTGCCGGCCGGCCGAAGCGCAGGCAGAGCGTCAGCCCCACTACCGGGAATGCGTAGTCGAGCAGTCCCTGGGCGATCCCGGCGTGACCCGCGGCCAGGAGGCGGACCGCTCCGAGCAGGAGCACGAGCTGCAGCGGAGCGGCAACGAGCAGCGCGGCGCAGACGGCGCCGGCCGTCCGCATGGCGGAGAAGCCGCGTCCGATCGAGAGAGCGAGGGCGAATCCGATGCCCTGTACGCAAGCCAGTCCTCCGGCGTAGCCCGGTGTCAGGGAGAGCGTGGCGTCATCGACGCTGACGCTGCTGCCGGAGTGTGCGATGGTGGCGCCGGCCAGCGCCAAGGGCTCGAGTGCGGCGTCGAGCACGGCGTGCATGGTCTCGGCAGCGCCCATGGTCCAGGCGGCGCTGCGTGGGAGCGGAACGAGGAAGACCGGGAGGAGCAGCGCCGGACCGGCCGCGCGGCCGTGCATGGCCAGCAGCCCCGCCACCGCGAGGGGCAGCGCCAGCCGACCGATGGGCGGATGCGAGGCGAGCAGCCCGCCGATCTGAACGGCGAGGGCGCCCACCACCAGCGCAGCGCCTGGTCCCCGCCGCTCGCGCTCGCCGCGCACCTGCAGAGCGCGCCAGGCGATCAGCGCTGCGAAGGTCAGGCTGTAGCGTGTCCAGGCCTGTTCGAGCAGATGCCTCGCGAGTTCGACGAGCGTAGGGCTGAGTGCGATCGCGGTGGCCGCCCATGTCAGCGGCTCCTGCCACGGCGCGCGCCGGGCCGCATCCGCGTCTTCCGAGGCGCTGAAGATCATCCGCTCGATCTTAGCGGCAAGAGGCAATGGCCGAATGGTTCCTGGGTGATTTTGGATCTGTTAGCTTCCGCCGCGCCGGGGCGGAAGACGGCTGCTCCGGCGCATCAGGGGGTGGCTGGAATGAGTCGGCAGAGGCGTGTGCCCAGGGTGCTCGCCATCGCGAGTGGAGGCGGTCACTGGGTTCAGCTGCGCCGGGTCGTCCCCGCCTTCGAGGGCGCCGAGGTCGTCTTCGCGACTGTGGACGCGGCCTATTTCAGCGACCTGCCCGGGGCGCGGCATCACGTGGTGACCGACGCCACCCGCTGGTCGCGGCTCTCCCTGGCAAAGCTCCTGCTCCAGGTGCTCTGGCTGCTGCTGCGCGAGCGGCCCGACGTGATCTTCACCACCGGCGCGTTGCCGGGAGGCTTCGCCGTGATCCTCGGACGACTCCTGGGCATGCGGACGATCTGGCTCGACAGCATCGCCAACGTCGACGAGATGAGCATGACCGGGAGGAAGGTGCGCCGCTTCGCTTCGCTCTGGCTCACGCAGTGGCCGCACCTCGCCCGAGAGGGCGGACCCGAGTACGCCGGGGCGGTGCTTTGATCTTCGTCACCGTCGGAGCGCAGATGCCCTTCGATCGTCTGATCGAGGTCGTGGATCGCTGGGCCGGCGAGCGCGGCCGAAGCGACGTCTTCGCCCAGATCGGTCCGACGGACCACCGACCGGCGCACATCGAGTGCTCCGACTTCCTCGAGCCCGACGCGTTTCGTGCGCGATTGGAAGCATGCAGCGTCGTCGTTGCCCACGCGGGCATGGGGACCATCCTCTCCGCCCTTCAATACGGAAAGCCCGTGCTCGTGATGCCGCGCCTGGCTCGCCTGCGCGAGACCCGGAACGACCACCAGACGGCGACCGCGCGGCGCTTCGCCGAGTCGGGGCGCGTCACCGCCGTCTACGACGTCGATGCGCTCTGGGAGGCCCTCGATGCGCTGGACGACCTGTCGGCCGCGCGGGCGATTCCGGATCGCGCCTCTCCGGAGCTCCTGGCCAGGGTGCGGGCCTTCGTGCTGGGCGAGGGCTTCGAGGGCGGATGAGGCACACTCCAACCCGTCAAGAATCGACGATCGTGGCCCGATAGTCCAAGCGGACGACAGGGCGGGCTTCGGCTCGACAAATTCGGCAGGATTGCGCGAAAGCTTCACCGGAAAGCCCGGACCCTTGCATATCGTCGGCAGGGACGCGTATCCGGCGTCACGTCGGGGAGTACTGTGGGTACTCACTTGCGGACACCATCTGCCATCACCGGGGGCCGACTTCCGCGCTCCGGGGCGAAGCAGGCCTCCGCGGCGGGGCCCTCAAGACAACGACGATCGCACGAGCGGTTGGACTCTCGCCCGATCGATCATGAATCGACGACGCGACGCGACGACGAAAGGAACAACAGGTGCGGGTTCTCCTGACTGGGCACGACGGATACATCGGGACGGTGATGACGCCGATCCTGCAGGCAGCCGGACACGAAGTGGTCGGCCTCGACAGCTTCCTCTTCGCGGGCTGCACCTTCGATATGGGCGTGCCCGAGGTGGAGATCCCGGCCCTCCGCAAGGACCTCCGAGACGTCACGGCGGCGGACCTCGACGGCTTCGATGCAGTGATCCACCTCGCAGCCATCTCGAACGATCCCGTCGGCAATCTGAACCCCCGCTCCACCTACGAGATCAACCACGAGGCCTCGGTGAAGCTGGCCCGGGCCGCCAAGGAGGCGGGCGTCCTGCGCTACGTCTACTCCTCCTCCTGCAGCGTCTACGGTGCCGCCAGCGAGGACGACATCCTCGACGAGAACGCCTCCTTCAACCCGGTCACGCCCTATGGCGAGTCCAAGGTGATGGTCGAGCGCGACGTCAGTCAGCTGGCGGACGACAACTTCTGCCCGACCTACATGCGCAACGCCACCGCGTACGGGGCCTCGCCGCGGCTGCGTGCGGACCTCGTGGTCAACAACCTCACGGGCTACGCCATGACCACCGGTGAGGTGCTGCTCAAGAGCGACGGGACGCCCTGGCGTCCGCTGGTCCATATCGAGGACATCTCGCGCGCCTTCCTCGCCGTCCTCGAGGCGCCCGTCGAGAAGGTCCACAACGAAGCGCTGAACATCGGCGCCACCGCGGAGAACTACCGAATGCTGCAGGTGGCCGAGATCGTGGCCGAGATCGTTCCGGGCAGCAAGATCCGCATCGAAGAGGGCGCCGGGCCGGATACGCGCTGCTACCGCGCCGACTTCGGCAAGTTCGCGAGCCTGTTCCCGGAGGCCGTCCCGCAGTGGAACGTTCGCCGCGCCGTGGAGCAGCTCTATGCGCTCTACCAGAAGAACGACCTCACCCTCGAGGTGATGAACAGCTCGCGCTACATGCGCATCAAGCACATCGGCGAGCTTCAGGAGGAGAAGCGCCTGGACCTCGACCTGCGCTGGACCGGCTAGTCCCGGCAGCGGTCCAAGCCTTCCCCAGATTCGGAGCACCCATGACCTCGACCACCCTCGGCTCGAACGCCGCCTGCCGCGCATGCGGATCCCTCAACACGCACATGTTCGTCGATCTCGGAATGCACCCGCTCTGCGAGAGCTTCCTCGCCGCCGACGAGATCGATCAGATGGAGCCCTTCTTCCCGCTCTACTGCTATGTCTGCGAGGACTGCTTCCTCGTGCAGCTCAAGGAGTACGTGACGCCGGAGGACATCTTCACGGAGTACGCGTACTTCTCCTCCTACTCCGACTCCTGGCTCGCCCACGCCCGCAAGTACTGTGACCACGTCACGGATCTGCTTCGCCTGAACGATCAGAGCTTCGTGGTGGAGCTGGCGAGCAACGATGGCTACCTGCTGCAGAACTTCGTGAAGGCCGGAATCCCCTGCCTCGGCATCGAGCCCGCCGCCAACGTCGCCAAGGTGGCGGAGGAGAAGGGCGTGCCCTCGCTGGTGGAGTTCTTCGGCGTGTCCTGCGCCCAGGACCTGGTGAGCGAGGGCAAGCAGGCCGACCTGATCCTCGGCAACAACGTCCTCGCCCAGGTGCCCGATCTGAACGACTTCATCGGGGGCATGAAGGTGCTGCTCAAGCCGGAGGGCACCATCACCATCGAATTCCCGCACCTGCTCTGCCTGATGCGGGAGAACCAGTTCGACACCATCTACCACGAGCACTTCTCGTACTTCTCGCTGATCTCCACCCAGTTCGCCTTCCGTCGTCACGGGCTCGAGATCTACGACGTCGAGGAGCTCCCCTCGCACGGCGGATCGCTTCGCATCTACGCCAGGCACGAGGACGATACGAGCAAGCCCGGCTCCGATCGCCTGAAGGACCTGGAGCGGCGCGAGGTGGAGGCGGGCTTCGACACGCTCGAGGGCTACACGGGCTATCGCGAGAAGGTCGAGGAGACCAAGCGCGCGCTGCTCGACTTCCTCATCGAGGCCCGCCGCGAGGGCAAGACCGTGGTGGGCTACGGCGCCCCGGGCAAGGGCAACACCCTGCTCAACTACTGCGGCATCCGCACCGACTTCCTCGACTTCCTGGTGGATCGCAATCCCTACAAGCACGGGCGCTTCGCGCCGGGGACGCACATCCCGATCTTCGCCCCGGAGAAGATCGACGAAGTGAAGCCGGACTACATCGTCATCCTGCCCTGGAACCTCAAGAAGGAGATCGCCGAGCAGCTGGCCTACACTCGCGAGTGGGGCGCCCAGCTGGTCGTGCCGATCCCAGAGCTCGAGATCTTCTAGGCGTTCGCCGGCCCCGGCTGGCGCGCGTCGTCAATCACCGCGAGATCCGAACGGAGCGACAACATGAAAGTCGTACTCTTCTGCGGAGGCCTCGGTACCCGGCTCAGGGACTACTCCGAGAGCGTGCCGAAGCCCATGGTTCCCATCGGCTATCGGCCCCTCATCTGGCACGTGATGAAGTACTACGCCCACTTCGGGCACAAGGACTTCATCCTCTGCCTGGGCTACAAGGCCGACTTCATCAAGAACTACTTCCTGAACTACAACGAGGCGGTCTCCAATGACTTCGTGCTGAGTCAGGGTGGTCAGAAGCTCGACATGATGTCCACGGACATCCACGATTGGCGGATCACATTCGTGGACACGGGCTACTCCTCGAACATTGGCGAGCGCCTCAAGGCCGTCCAGGAGCACGTTCAGGACGAGGAGATGTTCCTCGCCAACTACAGCGACACGCTCACCGACTTTCCCCTCGACTCCCTGGTCGACCGGATGAAGCAGAACACCAACGACGTCGCGGCCTTCCTCTGCGTCAAGCCGAGCCATAGCTTCCACTTCGTCCAGATGAGCGACGAAGGCAAGGTCAGCTCGATCCAGGACGTACGCGACGCCGAGCTCTGGATCAATGGCGGCTACTTCGTGCTGCGGCCCGAGATCTTCGACTACATGGAGCAGGGCGACGAGCTGGTGCTCGCGCCCTTCGCGAGGCTCATCAAGGACAACCGCCTCCACGGCCACAAGTATCCCGGCTTCTGGATGGCGATGGAGACCTTCAAGGACAAGATGAACCTCGACGCCATGTACGAGCGCGAAGAGGCGCCCTGGCAGGTCTGGAGGAAGCAGCGCGGATGATCGACCTCTCGCTGGGCAGCGTGCAGAGGCTCCTCTGCATCGGCGCCCACAGCGATGACATCGAGATCGGCGCCGGCGGCACCATCCTGCGCGCCATCGAGGAGAATCCGGCGATCGAGGTGACCTGGGTCGTCTTCTCGAGCAACGACGAGCGCGAGCGCGAGGGCCGGGCCTCGGCGGCCCGCTTCCTCGAAGGGGCCGCCAAGAGCGAGGTGATCGTCCGGCGCTTCCGCGAGAACTTCTTCCCCTAC
>CAZQMY010000038.1:0-25660 GCA_964594405.1 uncultured Spirochaetaceae bacterium
GACCGGCTGTCGGAGGATGCGCTGGCGCTGCTGCGGCGGGACAAGGTCGGCTTCGTGTTCCAGTCGTTCCAGCTGCTGGGCAACCTGACCGCGCACGAGAACGTGCTGCTTCCGCTGGAGCTGTCGGGGGCGCGCGGGGCGGCCGCGCGGGCCGCCGAGCTGTTGCACGCGGTCGGCCTCGGCGAGCGAACGCACCACTACCCCTCCCAGCTCTCCGGGGGCGAGCAGCAGCGCGTGGCGATCGCCAGGGCCATCGCGAAGAAGCCGCGCATCCTGCTCTGCGACGAGCCGACCGGCGCACTCGACAGCAAGACCGGCATCGTGGTCCTCGAGGCGATCGAGCGGGTGAACCGTGAGCTCGGCACCACCACGGCGATCATCACCCACAACCAGGTGACCTCCGCCATGGCGGACCGGGTGATCCGGCTGGCGGACGGGCGTGTCGCGGGCATCGACGAGAACGCGGACCGCCGCCCCGCCCACGAGCTCGACTGGTAGGCGCCCATGCGTGCCCTCGACCGCAAGCTCGCGCGCGACCTCTGGCGGCTCAAGGGACAGGTGCTCTCGATCGCACTCGTCATCGCGTCGGGGGTGGCGCTGCTCGTCATGTCGCTCTCGGCCGTCGAGGCCCTGAGCGAGAGCGCTGAGGCCTACTACGACCGCTATCGCTTCGGGCACGTCTTCGGCACGATCAAGCGCGCTCCGCTGCACCTCGAGGAGCGCATCAGCGAGCTCCCGGGTGTCCAGAGCGTCGAGCTGCGCATCGTCATGCAGGCCATCCTCGACGTCGAGGGCTTCCCCGAGCCGCTGATGGGTCGGCTGGTCTCGTTGCCCGAGGGCCGGCAGCCGGTGCTCAATCGTATCGCCCTGCGCAGGGGTCGGCTCCCGGCCCGGGGACGGCCCGACGAGGTCGTCATCAACGAATCGTTCGCGAACGCCCACGGCCTCGGGCCCGGCGACTCGCTGGTGGCCATCGTGGACGACACCCGTCGCGAGCTGCGCATCGTCGGCACCGGCATGTCGCCCGAGTTCGTCTACGTGATCAGCCCCTTCGCACTGATCCCCGACAAGCAGCGCTATGGCATCGTCTGGATGGGGCGCAGGTCGCTCGAGGCCGCCTACGACTACGACGGCGCCTTCAACGATCTCGTGGTGACCGTGCTCCGCGGCACCGACACCCGGGGCACGATCCAGGCCCTCGACGCCCTGCTCGCCCCCTACGGCAGCGTCGGCGCCTACGACCGCAAGGATCACATCTCCCACTGGTTCGTCATGAACGAGCTCGAGCAGAACCGCGCCACCGCGCGACTGCTGCCGACCATCTTCCTGGTCGTCGCCGCGTTCCTGACCAACATGGTGCTCAGCCGGCTGATCTCGACCGAGCGCAGCGAGATCGGTCTGCTCAAGGCCTTCGGCTACAGCAGCTTCGAGGTCGGGTGGCACTACACCAAGCTCGTCATCGTGATGGTCTCCCTCGGCATCCTGCTGGGCTGGGTGATCGGTGCCGTGCTCGGTCGGATCAGCACCGGCCTGTATGCTGAGAACCTGAACTTCGCGATCCTGATCTACCGCCCCGGCCCCGCGTCGTTCGTGATCGGCGCGCTCTTCAGCCTCGGCATCGGCCTGGTCGCCACCGCCCGGGCCGTGCGCAGCGCCGCGTCGCTCCCCCCGGTGGTGGCCATGCGGCCGCCCGCGCCGCCCCTCTTCCAGCGCCGGCGTGGCGCCTCCGTCGCCCTGCGCCGATGGGTGGACGAGCCGACCCGGATCATCTTCAGACAGCTCGCCCGCTGGCCCCTTCGCGCGGCCGTCACGACGCTCAGCCTCGCCGGCGCCATGGGGCTGATGGTCCTCTCCTTCTACTTCACCGATGCCGTCGCGGAGCTGGCCCGGACGCACTTCGGAGAAGCCATGCGCGAGGATCTCGCCCTCGGATTCACGGACCCGCGGGCGACGCCCGTCCTCCACGAGGTGGAGCGCCTGCCCGGCGTGCTCGCGGCCGAGCCGATGCGGGTCGTCGCCGCCGATCTGGTCTCGAGGCATCGCGCGCATCGGGGTGCCGTGCAGGGCCTCGCCGCCGATGCGCGCCTGACGCGCATCTACGACGTCGATCGTGGACCGATTCCCCTGCCCCGCGAAGGCCTGGTACTGAGCCGAGCGCTCGCCGACAAGCTCGATGTGGGCGTCGGCGACGCCGTGCGCGTCGACATGCTGGAGGGCCGGCGTCCGCAGGTGGCGCTGACCGTCTCCGAGATCTTCAGCTCGTACATCGGCATGCTCGCCTACGTGGACCTCGAGGCGCTGAACCGTATGCTGGGAGACCGTCCCGTCACCGGATACGTGAACGCGGTGATCGACGAGGGGATGCAGGGCGATCTCCTCCGGGCGTTGAAGGGGCTGCCGAGCATCTCGACGGTGGCGCTCAAGTCGGTCGCCATCTCGAACTTCCACGAGACCATCGCACGATCGATGATGATCTTCGTCGGCTTCTTCACGGCCTTCTCCTTCGCACTGGCCTTCGGCGTGACCTACAACACCCAGCGCATCGCGCTCTCCGAGCGCGGCCGCGAGCTGGCGACCCTGCGTGTGCTCGGCTTCTCGCGGCGCGACGCGCTCTACATCCTGGTCGGCGAGACCGCGCTGCTCGTCGTGCTCGCCCTTCCCCTGGGCTGCCTCGCGGGCTACGCCCTGACGGCGATGTTCGTGAACGCCAGCGGCTTCCAGACCGAGCTGATGCGCATGCCGCTCGTTGCCGAACCGTCGACCTACGGCGCCGCCGGCCTCGTCCTGATCGCCGCCAGCGCCCTCTCGGGCGTGGCGATGAAGCGTCGCGTCGACCGCCTCGACCTGATATCGGTCCTCAAGACACGGGAGTAGAGGTTGTCTGCACAGAGCAAGCGACTCTTGATCTGGTCCGCTGTGGCGATGCTCCTCGTCGCGGGTCTCGCGGCCGCGTTCTGGCCGCGCGCTCTGGCGGTCGACCTCGCCACCGTCGAGGCGGGGCCCATGCAGCTCACCGTGCGCGACGAGGGCGAGACCCGCGTGGTCGACGTCTTCGTGCTCTCGGCGCCGATCGCGGGACGCCTCAAGCGCATCGAGCTCGAGCCCGGTGACGCCGTCGTGCGGGGCGAGACCATCGTGGCCGAGATCGAGCCGACCGACGCGGCATTGCTCGATCCGCGTAGCGAGGCCGAGGCCCGGGCGCAGCTCTCCGCAGCCGAGTCGGCGGCCACCCTCGCGGCCGCCGAGTTCGAGAAGGCCGAGGCAGAGCTCGCCTTCGCGCGCTCCGAGGTCGAGCGGTCACGGGAGCTCGCCCGCGATGGCACGCTCTCGCTGCGCGACCTCGAGGCCGACGAGACGACGCTGAAGGCGCGGGTGGCCGCACTCGCCGTCTCGCAGGCGACGCTGCAGGTCCGCAAGTTCGAGCTCGAGCGCGTGCGGGCCCAGCTGCTCTCGCCCGAAGAGCTGCAGTCCAGACGCGAGAGCTGCGGCTGCGTCCACCTCACGTCGCCCGTCGACGGCCGCATCCTGCGCGTGCTGCGTGAGTCGGAAGGCGTCGTGCCGGCGGGCTCGGACCTGGTCGAGATCGGCAATCCCTCGCAGCTCGAGATCGTGGTCGACCTGCTCTCCATGGACGCGGTTCGGATCGAGGCCGGCCAGAAGGCCTTCATCGAAAACTGGGGCGGCGAGCGCCGCCTCGATGCCCGCGTGCGCCGCGTGGAGCCCTTTGGCTTCACCAAGGTCTCGGCGCTCGGCAGCGAGGAGCAGCGGGGCAACGTCGTGCTCGACATCACGAGTCCGGTGGAGGACTGGTCACGCCTCGGTCACGGCTATCAGGTGGACGTCGCGATCGTGCTGTGGGAAGGGGAGAGCGTGCTGAAGGTTCCGCTGACGGCGCTCTTCCGCGACGGCCAGGATTGGGCGGTGTTCGTGCGACGGGAGGGTCGCGCAGTGATGCAGCGCGTAGAGATCGGTCATCGCACCGCCACCGAGGCCGAGATCAGGGCGGGGGTCGAGGCGAGCGACGAGATCGTCGTCTATCCCGGCGAGGGGATCGGCGAGGGCGTGCGCATCGCCGGGCGCTGAGGGCGCGCGGCGGCACCGCTCAGGGGGCTGTGGGCGCGTGCAGCGTCTCGATGTCGATGCGCGGGATCCCGCTCCTTCGAGCGAGATCCATGACCGCGACCACTCGTCCATGATCCGCTCCATCGTCGGCGGAGAGCAGCAGGACCACCTCTTCCGGCGACGGGCGCACAGAGAAGAACGCCGCGAGCTCCTCCAGCGTGACGGCCCGCTCGGCCACATGGAGCTGCCCTTCTTCTGTCACCGTGACCCGGAGGTCGCCAGCGGGCCGTGGGTGCGGCCGCACGCCCGTGGTCGCTTCGGGCAGGTCGACGCGCAGCCGGGTCGGCGCGCGAAAGGTGGTCGTCAGCACCAGGAAGAGCAGCACGATGAAGAGGATGTCGATCAGCGGCGTCAGGTCGATGCTCGCATCGAGGGTGCGTCTCGGCCGAAGGTTCATCGATCGTCCTCCGTGACCAGGTCCACCGCCGACAGACCCAGCTCCTCGATCTCGCCGATCCGTCGATCGATCCGCGAGGTGAAGACTCTGTGGAAGACGAGCGCCAGGATGCCGACCGCGATGCCGGCGATGGTCGTCTGCAGCGCCGTTCCGATCCCACCCGCCAGCCCGATCACCGAGCAAGCGACGATCGGCGCGAAGGTGATCCACCTCGCCCAGGGCTCGAGCGTCGTCAGGATGTCCATCTCATCTCCCGCCCGCTGCCGCCGGGCGCGACCAGGGTAGTGTGTTCGCCGATGACCGGTCGCGCTTCGGTGATGGCCAAGCGGTCGGCAGCGCGGTGGTGGGAGGGGAGCAGCCGGGCGTGACGAAGGTTCGGCTCAGGACACGCGGGCTCGCCGTGGCCCGCTCGTCAGGACGAGCCCGTCACGCGAGCCCCTCTCATCCCCCCAGCGCCTTGTAGGCCCGCTGGATCTCCCGCGTCTTCGCCTCCGCGAGCTCGCGCAGATCCTCGCCGAGGTGCGCCACCTTGTCCGGGTGGTACTCCTTCATGCGCGCGAGGTAGGCGGCGCGGATCTCCTGACGGCTCGCGGGGCGCGCGATCCCGAGGACCGCGTACGCGTCGAACGCCTCGGGCCGCGGCGGATCCGCGGGCTTCGGGCCCGCGTCGTTGGTGCGCCCCCGCCGCGCCTCCGCCTCGCGCTTCGAGGCCACATAGCGTCGCAGGTGCTTGCGGTAGTACCAGGCGAGCGCGACGATGGCCGCCAGATCGTCGAAGCGCCCGGGGATCCCGAAGAGATCCGGGATCAGGTCGAAAGGAAAGATCACGTAGACGATCCCGGCGACGATCAGCCACCAGAGCAGCGTCCTCGGTTCGATCCGTTCGAGCATCGGGTCGAGCCTAGCATCTGCCCCGGATGCCGAGCATGTGCCTCATGAGGCCTTGCGTGCGCGGCGATCGCGAATGCTGCCCGCAGTCCCGACGGCCAGGGAGAGCGTGAGCGCGCCTCCGACACCGATCGCGGCGGAGGCTGCGCGTCGCGGCCCCGCTCTCGAGAACGCTGCAAGGCCATCCGCCAGCAAGGGCAGCCCCAGGGAGGACTGATCCTCGATGAAGAGGCGCCAGTCGTGCTGAAGCACGGACGCTGCGATCCGGCACCAGGAAAGCCGGGGCCTCGACCCGCTGGTCGAGCCGGGCCTCATCCATGGATCGAGCGCCCGGGCGACCCGCTCTCCCTCGTCGCAGGAGGGGCCTACGGCGAGCGCTCGCCCGTCGAGACGGTCACCGATCCTCGTGCAGGCAAAGGCGGTCGCTGCCCCAGAGCGCCGCCCTCACCACTCCCCTTCGCTCTCGAGCCCGACCAGCCGCGATCGGGCGGCCTCGAATTCGGGATTGGCCTCGATCGTGGCGCGGTAGTACTCCATCGCCCCTTGCGAGTCCCCCTCGGCCTCGGCGAGCAGCCCGCGGTTGAACGCCACCCGCCATGCGGGCGCCCCCAGTCGCTCCGCCACGCGCAGCTGTCGCCGAGCTTCGTCGAACTCGCCCGCCAGGTACTCGGCGGCGGCGAGCGCCTCTCGCAGCTCGGCCGAGTCGGGCGAGAGCTGGATCTGCTCGGAGAGCAGTCGTCGCGCGTAGGGCAGGTTTCCGTCCCTCAGCGCGAGCCGACTTCGCAGCACCACGACGCCGGGCATCGTCTCGGGCTGACGAATGAGGGCATCGAGGTAGTCCTGGGCCTTCTCGCTCTGATTAGTCTCGAATGCGATCACCGCGTTCGCGAGCAGCACGTCGGGATGCGTGGGGAAATCGACGACCAGCCGCTCGATCTCGGCCTGGATGCGGCCACAGTCGACGTAGGGGGAGCGGCGGCCCCCACTCGCGCACGAGCCCCCCTTGTCGCGAACCGCCTGCCACTGTTGCAGCAGCTTCTGGACGCGCACGGACGGATCATCCCTCCCCGGGCCGTCGGTGTCGTTCGAAGCGCAGCCCGACGTGAGGAGAACGGCCGTGGCCATCAGGATGAGTGCGATGCGTCGCAGCATCATCGATTTCCGACGCCGCGACCGACGAACCAATCCGCAGGGATGTCTGCACCTCGCTTGCGCAGCTCGGGGACGCAGGCGGGCACGATCCCGGTGGCGACGAAGTCACCCGCGACCTGGCCCTGCTCGAGGCCGCGGCGTTCGAAGAGAAAGATGTCCTGGAGGAGCGGCGTCTCGCCCTCCATGCCGGTGATCTCGGTGATCCGGGAGATCCGGCGGACGCCGTCCTCGTAGCGCTCGACGTGGACGATGATGTCGAGTGCGGAGACGATCTGCTCGCGAATCGCACGAGAGGGAAGCTCGATGGCCGCCATGTGGACCATGGTCTCGACGCGCGAGAGGGCGTCTCGTGGCGAGTTGGCGTGGATCGTGCTGAGGCTGCCGTCGTGGCCGGTGTTCATGGCCTGCAGCATGTCCAGGGCCTCACCCCCGCGTACCTCGCCGACGATGACGCGATCCGGGCGCATGCGCAGGCTGTTGATGACGAGCGCGCGCGCGGTGATCTGACCGCTGCCCTCGACGTTGGCGGGGCGCGCTTCGAGGCGGACGCGGTTGGCGTGATCGAGGATCAGCTCGAGGGTGTCTTCGATGGTGACGACGCGCTCGTTCTCGGGGATGTACTCGGCCAGCGCGCCGAGCAGGGTGGACTTTCCGGCGCCGGTGCCGCCCGAAATCAAGACATTCTTGCGATAGTGCACGGCGGCGGCGAGGAAGGCTCGCATGGGCTCGGAGCAGGTGCCCAGGCCCTCCAGCTCCGTCGCGCGGATCCGGCGGCGACCGAAGCGGCGGATGGAGAGTGTGGGGCCATCGGGCGTGGCGGGCGGGATGGTCGCGTTGACGCGGCTGCCGTCGGGCAGGCGCAGATCGGCCATCGGCGACGCGGCGTCGATGCGGCGTCCGACGCGCGCGGCCATGCGCTCGATGACGCGCAGCAGGTGCTCGTCGTTCCGAAAGCGGACCTCGGTCGCCTCGATTCGGCCGAAGCGCTCCACGTACACAGCGTCGTGCGCGTTGACGAGGACGTCGGTGACGGCGGGGTCGGCCATCAGGGGCGCGAGGGGGCCGACACCGAGGGTCTCCTCGATGAGCTCCTGCGCGAGGCGGCTTCGCTCCACCTCGTTGAGGGCGAGCGCCTCCTCCTCGAGCAGGGGGCGGACGAAGTCCTCGATGGCGGCGGCGATGTCGTCGTCCTCGGCGTCGACGAGTCCCCTGCTCGAGATCTCCTCGAGTACGCGGGCCTGGAGCTCTCCCTTGAGCGCGAGTGAGCTGTCGCGCCGGGTCATCCGCTGTGGCTGCGGCGTGTCCATGCTGGACGCCCCCGAGCTCGGCGAGCGCTTCCACTGGCGGATCTCGCCCTGCCTCGGGCTGCGCAGCCTTCGGCGGAGGGCGTCGGCGTCGTTGGATGTGCTCACGCCTCGCTCCTCAAGGCATCGCCTGCGATCTCGACCGCCTCCGTCTCCATCGGGGCCTCCGTCTTCACGCTCGCAGTGCCGCGCAGCGCCTCGACGTCATCGACCAGCGTGCGCATGGCCCGGCCCCATCCGAAGCGCGTCGTAGCGTGCAGGATGCGGGGCGAGCCGAGGTTGAGCCCTGTCAGCACCTTCTTGTCGTGGGGGATCTCGTAGTCGACGTCCTGATCGAGGCGGTCTCCCACCTCGGCCGCGGTGAGCGCGCCGCCGAATCTCGGCAGGTTGTGGTTCAGGACCACGGAGCGACGCTCGGGCCCGATCTCCAGCTCGTCGAGGGTGCGGAGCAGCCGGGCTGCCCCGATCACGTCGGGGACGGTGCCTTGATTGACGAGGTAGATGTGGTCGGCGAGGTCGAGGACGGTGAGCATCGTGCCGTCCATGGTCGGGAGCGTATCGACCACCACGAAGTCGAAGGCCCGGCGGCCAATGGCGATCACGCGCGCCAGCGCTTCTTCGTCGACGTCCGCGGCATCGATGGGATCGTGCGGCGAGGCGAGCACGCGCAGGCTGCACTCGTGCTTCGCGGAGAGCTCGCGAAGCAGCGTCTCGTCCAGTCGGCTCTGCTCGCGGGCCGCGTCGGCGAGGGTCGTCCTCGGATTCAGGTCGAGGGCGATGGCGCAGACGCCGAGCTGCAGCGAGGCGTCGACCAGGAGCACGCGATCGGGCCGTCGCCGCGCGAGCTCGCAGGCGACGTTGACGGAGAGGGTCGACTTGCCCACGCCGCCCTTGGTGCTGTGGAAGACGATCACTCGGCCCTCGGCGGTGCGGGAGTGCGCGGCGTCCAGGACCTGTGGCATCACGCGGCGGAGGTCGGTGCTGGAGACCGGGCGCTCGATCACGTCGAGGAAGCCCGAGCGCACGGCCTCGACGAGAGAGTCCTTCGCCGCCGCGGTCGCGGAAGCGGCCGGGCTGTGGATGCCGACGAAGGGGACGTGTGGAGCGAGCGCGCGCACCGAGGAGACGAACGCGCGCAGCTCGCCTGGCTCCCAGGCGAGGTCGACGCAGACCATGTCGGGCAGCCGGGCCCGCGCCGCGTTGACGGCCGAGTCCAGCGCGGTGGCGTGGCGCACGGTGTAGCGGACGTTCGTGGCCGCCTCGAGGGCCGCATCGATCTCGTCGCCGCACTCGTCGCCCCGACCCACGACCAGCACCTGGAGCATGCGCGAAGCGTTGCCGGCCTTGCTTCCGATCATCTCAGGACCGCCGCCTGCAGGAGTACACCGGAGTGCGTCGACTGCGCAGCGAGCAGATCTTCGACTCGTGCGAGGATCTCCGGGTCGACCAGGTGGCGCAGCGCCGCGCTCGCGTTGCCCGGGGCGACGCGCATGTCGACGCGACTCACCTGCATCGCCGAATCGTTGATGACTTCGATGCGTGCGAACCCGAAGCCGATCACGACTGGGCCATCGAGCAGGGGGATGTAGGCGTAGAAGTCGTCGCCGGGGGCTCCCAGTGGCAGAGGGGTCGAGGGCAGAGCGAGCACGCGCCCCGCTTCGAGCCCCTCCATCGCGCCGCCGATCCTCCTCCCGATGGCGGTGGTCGTGCCGCGGAGCGAGATCTCGGTCGCATCCGCGTCGAGCCGCACCGGGACATCGACCTGGAAGTCCGCGGCCCACGACACCACGTTCAGCGCGAAGGGCCCACGTCCAGGAAGCGCGACGGCCGGCTGTGCGAGCCCGATGCGCAGCGCCGGACGGGACTCGACGCGCACGAGGGCGTCGATCGGCACGCCGGCGGTGCGCAGGGCGCCCGCCCGGGGGCCACCACCGTCGTCGACCAGGAGGCTGCCCTTGGAGCGAGCTTCGAGCATCTCGCCCAGCGTCCCGCCTTCGAAGCCCAACATGGAGGCCTGGCCGAAGAGGAGGGGGACGGCCTGCTCCACCCACGCCTCCCAGCAGTGCTCACCGCACGACTCGAGCAGGTTGCCGAAGCCCGGTCCGGGATCGAGCTCGCTGGGGCCGAGATCGACCTCGTCCGGCGAGCGGGCCTCCTCGTCTGTCTCCTCGGGCTCGCCGAGAACGCTTCGGATCGTGGGCTCGGCCGCGGCCCGGGAGAGCTCGACGATGCAGTCCTCCCGCGTCTCCGCGCAGTCCAGGACCTCGGGGAGGATGGCGCCGCGCTCGACGCCGAAGCGGATGCGCGCTTCGGTGTGGTGCGCGATCAGGGCGGCGCTCTCCGCCGCCGACTCGATCCGGAGCTGCTGCATGGCGGCGAAGCCGAGGTCGATGGTGAGCGCCGCCATCCCGAGCAGGGCGAAGGCGAGCAGGGCGACGAAGGCGAGCACGATCAGCCACCTCCGCTGTCGTCGACGGCGTCGCCTCGCGGTGCGGCGGCGACCGGCGGGGCGCTCGATCTGCCCGGGGGCCTCGAGGGCACCGCGACCACGCGTCGCTTGCCGCCGGAGATGGTCTCCACCGCCTGCAGGCCGCGCCGTCGGCCCTCGTCCGGTTGCGTGGTCGCGCCGGCGACCGGATCGATGGGGCGGCCCGATCGGGGAACGCAGTCCACGCGCGCGCCGGCGTGCAGGGCGGAGGTGAGCTGCTGGACCTCGTCGGGATGCACCGCGATCACCATCTCCTCGACGAGCTGCTCCTTCTTGCCGGCGATCGAGCGCGTCTCGAGAGGCTGTACGACGGCACCGTCCAGCACGACTGTCGATGATCGCACCTGCGACGCCAGCGTCCCGAGCTCGTTCGAGGGCAGGCCCTCCACCGCAACGCGATTGCTGCCGTCGCGGCGCAGATCGACGGTGGCCACGAGGTCGAATCGATCGCCTCGGGCGAGCCCCACGATGCCGTTCACCTTGCTGGCGTCGATACGCAGCGCTCGCTTGCCGGCGGGAATGCCCGCCACGATGCCCTCTCGAGTGCCGGGCGGGAAGAGGTCCACCTCGGAGAAGAGCTGGCCCGGCCGCTTGTCGGTGGCGACGACGCGACCGATCAGCTGCTTGACATCGATGATGGTGCCCTGCAGGATCGAGTCGTCGGGCAGGAAGAGGGCGCGGAGGTCCCCGGTCGCCGGGTCGATCAGGTGCTCGAGGCCGATACGCGTGTAGGCCGGGATGCGCACGGCCGCCACCGGCGCGGCCACCGTGCCCGGCGGCGCGCTCTTCCGCACAGTGGGCTCGGAGTCGAACCAGCCCGCAGAAGCGGCCAGCAGCCAGAGGCCCGCCAGGGCCGTCACGATCAGCAGGCCCGGCAGCAGTAGGTTCGCGGCCGGGAGGCCGCGGCTTCGTCGTTGCGATCGTCTCGCCACTGGACTCACTGGACGACCTGTCGGGGCGCCGCCGCCTGCGCGCTGATCAGCCGCCGGAAGGGTCGCACGGCGCGTCCCAGCATGTACTGCTCACCAAGACCGAGGCTGCCCCCATAGACTGGAATCAGCCGACTTCCCCCCGCCCTCGCATACGCGGCCAGTCCACCGCTGGAGTCGCGCCCCTCGAGCTCGTCCAGTGTGGTGCCCTTCACCGTCCCCAGGCCGTCGAGCGCGTAGCTGCTCGTCCGGCCGACGGAGTCGGCGCGACTGACGCCCTCCTCGATCCGCCACGATGAGAGGCCCACGGCCTGGAAGGGATAGTTGAGGCGCACGCCGGCGGTGCCCGGCGGGACGGCGCCGCCTGTGCCGTCGAGGCCGAAGGTGCCGGGCTCGAGCTCTTCGACGACGGGGTGCAGGGTGATCCTCGACTGTGTGTCGTCCACGTGCGGGACGCCGACGATGTACGGCGTCGTGCACGGCTTGCCGGTGGACGCGCCCGTGCGCTCGAGCAGCGCGCCCGGGTAGCGAAGCAGGCGCCAGTCCTGCCCTCCGATCGAGACCTGCTCGTTGATCATCAGGGGGATGAGCAGCTGATTGAGCCTGCGGCCCTCCCCCGCCAGCAGCTGCCTCGGCTGGAGCCCGTTGTTCTCGAGGCAATCGACGTCGATGACCAGATAGTCGGGGTCGTAGATGGTGCTGAGCGCGAGCTCGAAGCCCGCGTTCCAGGGCAGGTCATCCTGCAAGGCGAGCTCGCGGGCCGCGCTGCGAGCGGCGCTCTGGAGGACGTGTGCTGCAGCGAATGCACGGCCGAGGTCGAGGGTCGCCGCTGCGATCAGCCAGAGCGCCATGACCGCGATACTGAACTCCACCAGCACGCCGCCCGACTGGCGGCGTGCTGATGCTGCTCGATCCGATCGTACGCGCGATCGCGCGGCCCTCAAGAATGCCCGTCCCCGCTAGTTGCCGTGGAAGAGGTTCTGGTTCGTACCGAGCTGATAGAGGTGGGAGGTGTCGTGGGCGTCCAGGCCCATGGACTGGCCGAGTCGCGGAACGGCGGGCTCATTGCCCACCAGGCCTCCGCCTTCGTCCGCGATCCGGGCCATGTCCAGGACGATCTCCTTCACCCCGTCGCCGTTCGCATCGACGGTGCGCGTCTCCATCATCTGCCCCACCTGCACCGGCGCATTCTGGTCCGTGTACGCGCCGGGGAGCATGGTCGCCGACGTGCCGATCAGACCACCGACCTTCGAGCCGAAGACCGACACGGCCACCAGGCTCACCATCGTGACGCCCGCCACGATCAATCCGTACTCAGCGAGTGCTGCGCCGCCCTCACGGCGCGTTCGCTTCGAGATTTCCGTCCTTCGCATTACAGACTCCTTTGCTTGGCTCGGAGATCGGCTCGAATCGAGCCTCTCCTGCCCTTGCTTTCGCCGACAATGATCGGCACTTCGAAGGTCGCTGTCGACCGTCGACGCACGAAACCACCAACACCGTGCCGCTCGACCCATGGGAGTTCCCGCAGCCTCCGCATCATGACGAAGTTGCCTCTTCCGGCTGCGCCTCCGCCTGTGATGGGAGCAGCTCGGCGGCCTCCGGGTAGGCCCTGAGGTTGGCGCCCGGGATCGGCTCACGCATGATCCGAGGGCTGAGCATGATCACCACCTCGGTCTCGTCACCGCTGCGACTGAGGCTCTTGGCCATCCAGCCCGCCCCGGGGATCTCGTGGATCTTGGGCGTATAGGAAGAGTCCACCGACTGCTGCTGCTGGAGGAGGCCCCCGATCGCCAGGGTAGCGCCATCTGCCAGGCGTGTGGTGGTGCTGAGGGTCCGCGTCTCGAAGGCGGCGGTGCTGACGCCACCCGATGTGGTCTCGTCCAGCGCCTGCGTCAGGCCCGGGTCGGGGAACGAGATGTCCGGATTCACGTCGAGGGTGATCACGTCGTCGTCCCCGACCATGGGCCGAACGGAGAGCGTGATGCCGAAGTCCTGGAAGAAGACGTCGTTGAAGTTCTGGTTGCCCGCAGACGTGGTGAAGGTCCGGTCGACGGGAATCGAGCCACCGACGTTGAAGACCGCAGACTCACCCGAGAGGACCACCAGGGTGGGCCTGGCGAGGCTGCGGGCGACGCCCTCGCTCTCCAGGAAGGACATGAAGATGTCGATGGCGAAGTCGCCGGCGACGACCTGCCACTGGCTGGTGGCCGCTCCTGCCAGCAGTCGCGTGGCCATCTGATAGCTGGTTCCCCCGTAGTCCGGTGACAGATCGGGGGAGTCGGGACCAGCGCCGGGCAGGAGCGGGGGCTGATTGGTCTGGGACTGGTCGACCTTTGCCGTGTTGATCTGCGGCAGCCAGTCCTTGAGCTTGGTCCGATTCACCTCGAAGACGCGGACCTGCACGCGGACCTGCGGCAGATCGCGAACCTCCACGAACGCGAGGATGCGGCCGTCGGCCATCGAGAGCGCCGTGGCGCGCGCGATGTTCGAGGCGATCCGATTGCTCCTCAGCCCCGATGAGCCCGTCGTTCGGCCACTGCCTCCGCCTCCACCCCCGCCGGACCTCGAGCCGCCACCACCTCCACCGGTGATCCCCCCGCCCCCCGCCAGGGCGCCAGCCTCGTCGGTGAGCACGCTGATCCCACGAGACTCCCCCCCGGTGACGAGCGTCGACACGGCGATCAGGATTCGCGAGAGGTCCACCTGGCAGTCGACCTCGCCCTCGATCACGAAGGTGTCGACTTCGTCATCGGGAATCTGGCCGCGCACGATCCGTCGCACCGTCATCTTCTCGCCACCCAGGCGGCGGGCCGCGTCGAGGATCCGTTGTTCGAGGGTCGCGGGCAGCTCCCCGACCTGGATGAGGTTGATGATGGATGCACCTCGCGAGATGGGGGCGGATTGTCGGCCTCCGATGCCCTGGAGCGCCGCCGAGTCGAGCACCTCGCCGCCGGAGCCCGGCCCCGCACTGCCGTCACCGGGCAGGAGAAGCGATCCGCGCTCACCCGGTCGGGCCCTGTTGGCGCGCACGTAGTTGGAAGCGGCCGCCTCGGCGAGCCGCGCGTATCGCACATTGGGGACGGTGCCGCGCAGGATGATCGCGTCCCGATAGGGGGCGGACTCTACCCGGATATCGGGGTGGATGTCGCGCAGCACGTCTTCGAGGAGCGAGAGGTCCCGGCTGACCGTCCAGCGCATCTCGTCGGTGCTGCCGTCCGTGTACCAGAGCAGAACGTTGGTTGCGCCGATCGTCTTGCCCAGAGCGAGCACTTCCCGGCTGCTCAGGACGTCGACCTGCAGGACTCGTGGGTTGCCGACGGATATCCGCTCGACGTCCCGGCTCAGCAGCAGCCGCGAGTACATGCCGGGATGGATGGCGCGCGCCGTGGAGTCGGCCCGGGCGACTGCCGGGCCGAGGGCCTGGAACGCGATCACGACGAGTATGGCCAGGACGAGTGCCCAGTCGTTGGTATTGCTCATGATTCGACCTGCCTTGGCAGTCGGAGCCTGCACCTGCCGGCCGCTGGATGCGGCCCGACGCAGACGCGAAACCGAGTCGTCCGGAGAGCCGGACGGGGGATGTCTTGCACGCCAGAGTCGCCGGGACAGGGGGCCGCGGAGGTGGACCGACGAGGTCCACGTCGATGCACGGGCCGAATGCGCAGCAGGACCCTTCCGAGTCGATCCACCGGCCGCGCCGCCGTACCCCGCGTGTGTCTTCGGCTAGGCCAGCGGCGGGGGAGCGCGTGGCGCTGCCGGGTCGGCGGCGGTGTCGCGAGCGTCGGCAGGGCTCTCGGCGCGTGTCAGCTCGAGGGTGACGACGTGCGTGATCGCGAACGTGCACGGTGACGGCAGGGGGTTCGCGCCCCACTGCGCCGCATCCTGCTCACAGAGCTCGCAGGGTGCGGAGACCTCTGCGCTGGCATGCTCGCCGCCGGCACACGCAGTGAAGGCGACGTGGACCGCGAGGCATGCCGGAACGCCCAGGAAGGCCAGGCCGATCATGCACGTCAGCACGCGCCCTCGCAGCAGTGTGCGAGGCGAGTCGGGGTCCATCATCTTCACCCTGATTCGGCCCATCCCGCCGATGCTATCCCTCCTGCCCGCACCAATGCAAGCGCTCAGTCCGCCGCCATGGCGATTCACACGGATGACTGCGATTCCGCGAGATCCGGGGAACTCCATCGCCCGTGTCGGCACATTGACGACTGACGAGCGGGTGCGGTGCCCGCCGAACTGTGAACTGCCGATTCCTCCAGGGCCTGGCGCTTGACGATGGATCGGCGATGAGAGGGCGAAGACTGATGGATGTCGCTGGGAAGCTAGAGATGCTGACAACTCTGGGAAGGAAGGCAGGGCTCGGGCTCATGGGCGCCGCGCTCACGGTCACGGTGGCGACGGGTGCGCAGGCGGGCGAGGGCGTGGACGCCCTGGTCTTCCAGAATGATGGCAAGGCCGTAGTGGGCGCCATCGACGCCGGCTGCTACCTCGGCCTCACCGCTCCCCCCTGCGACGCGAGCGGCACGTTCCAGAAGGTCTTCGAAGCGGAGCTGGAAGAGAACGGGACCTCCCCGGGCCTGTTCGGCAGTGCGGATGCCCCCGGCTTCCTGTCCGTCGCGGACGCCGATACGAACCTGCTGCCCGCCGGCGACAACCTGGACCCCGGTGCCGGCCACAGCATCGACATCATCCTGGCGCCCAACTCGCCGGTGCCCGGTGCGAGCATCCTCTACTGGGACGGAAACGGGGCCGTGAGCTGGAGCGGCGTTCCCAACAACGAGTTCATGGAGCTCATCGGCAACGCGGGCAGCGGCGGCGCCATGGGAGACACGGATACGCTCCCGGGCGTCCTTCTGGACTCGCCGGACGGGAGCGGCTTCACGGACTCTCACCCCGACTACTTCCTCAGGGGCGAGACCGTTCTCGACGACCCCGCGCTCGGCTTCTACGCGATCTTCGGCATCACGAACGTGGACGGCCTCGATCCCTCCAACGTCTGGAGCATCGTCTTCGACTTCGGAATCGAGGATGAGGTGAAGCACGAGGCGGCGATCGACAGCGTCACCTCCTTCATCCCTGAGCCGAGCACCGCGCTGCTGCTCGGGATGGGGCTCGCCGGTCTCGGCGTGCGCGGCCGAAGGAGCTGAGTCTGCTGACTCGGATGGCTTGGCCATAGGAACCAACCCGGCGCGGGGGACGGCAGAGACGTCCCCCGCGTTCGGCGTCTTCGGCGACGAATTCGGACAGAGACTGAATCTGGACAGAACACGAAACGACAGGGGGGGTGGGACCCAATGACCGCACGATGGATCTGGATCGTATTGCTGTGGCTTCCCTTCAGCGCGGGCGTCGCGCAGGGACTGGAGGAGCAGGACTGCACCGCGAGCCACTGCGACATCCTGCCGGCCAGGCTTCTGATCAGCGGCGAGGATTGTGGTACTCAGACGTTCGATCATTCGCAGACCGTCGAGTACTCGCAGCTCGTCACCGGCGCCAGGAACTACGGGCCCTTCGTCACGCTCTACCCCGTCTACAGCTTCCACACGCGTCTGGACGGTAGCTTCAGCCAGGACGACCCCGGCTTCACGGCCGTCGGTAGCCCCTGTACCGACGCGCCCCTCATCGGCCCCATGCCGCCCTCCCGCAATCTCTTCATCGACTTCCTGACCGAGGTGCCCACCGGCGGTGGGCCAGCGCGCAACCTGCTCTACTGGGACGCCGTGGACGACGATGGCAACGGACTCGATCCGGGAGACGTCGACTGGAGCCCGGTGCCCACGGACGAGTTCCTGAGGATCGACGAGCTGGGGAGCATCGCCGTCGCCGATGGTGGGACGGCCGAGGTCTCCGGGATCCTGATCGACGACCTCGACCCCGTGTCAGGAACGGTGCACGACCATATCGACTTCGAGCTGCGCAAGGCCGCGGGAGGACTGCCCACGTACGGCGTCTACATGGCCAAGTTCGACATCACCGTGCCCGGCTTCGCCGAGGGTGCGCCCGTCTACGTCACCTTCGGGACGCAGTCGATCCCGGCCGACGCCGAGGTCGTCGCACGGACACAGATCAAGAATGAGCTGACCTTCACGCTCTGCAGCGACGGCATCGACAACGATCGCGATGGGTTCATCGATTTCGATGGCGGCGACCCCGGCTGTGACAACGCGGAGGACGACTCCGAGAAGTCGACCCTCTACGAGTGCGACGACGGCATCGACAACGACGGCGACGGCTTCATCGATCACCGCGCCGTCGACTTCGGCGCGGCGAACCTCTACGCCGAGCGCGACCCCGAGTGCGACTCCCAAGGTCCGCTGGGCATGTCCGAAGTGCCGGAGCCTTCCTCGCTGGCCATGCTCACGCTCGGCGGAGTGCTCTTGAGCGGACTGCACCGGGCCCGGGCGCGCCGGGCTACTGGCCGCGCATGATCGAGTCGACGGTATTCATCAGCTGATGGAACGAGGGCCCGAGCGTCCAGACCAGGAGCCCGGGCAGGAAGCCGATCACCAGCGGGAAGACGAGCTTCTCGGGCAGCGCCTCGGCGCGAGCCAGCGCGTTCTCGCGTCGCCGCATCCGGAGATCCTCCGCCAGCGGCCGAAGGATGTCGGCGAGCCCTGAGCCCATCTCCTCGGCCTGCACGAGCGCCGCCACGGTGGTCGTGACGGAGGGCACCGAGATGCGGCGGGCGAGCCGGCGCAGGCACTCCGCCCTGGCCCCGCCGCCCAGCAGCTCGGCCTGATAGAGCCGAAGCTCGTCGACGATCGGCCGGCCGGGGGGCTGCGAGCGCACGATCCGATCGAGCGCAGCATCGAAGCCGAGCCCTCCTTCGGCGAGGGTGGCGAGCATGTCGAGGATCGGCGGGAGGTCGCGCTCGATGGCGGCCACGCGTCGCTCGCGCGCCGACCGCACGAGGAGCACCGGGAGCGCCGTCAGGAAGAGCGCTGCGACCCAGGGGAGCAGCGATACGATCTGGCCAAGGGTCGACCCGATGACGGGGATGGCCGAGAACTGGAAGGCGAGCGAGAGGATCAGTGTGCTCTCGCTCAGCAGCAGGGCGAGCAGCGCACCGCAGACGAGGCACAGCGCGCAGGCGCCCGTGAATCTCAGCGTCGCGGCCGCACCGCGGAAGCCGGCGAGCGAGAGCCAGCGGTCGAGGGGCCCGATCCGCCGCTCGGTCTCGCCCGGGTCTTCCGCCTCCCAGAGTCGCGCCCGACTGCGCGCCCGACGATTGAGGGTGATCCCGATCGCCACCGTGCAGGCGGCCATCACGAAGGCGGCGGGCAGCGCGATCGCGGGGTTCATGATCGGGGTCGTCCTTGGTTCAGATGCGGAGCTGGGAGAGTCGCCACATCCAGAGGATGCCGAAGGCCTGGAGCCAGAGCGAGGCACCGACGAGCCCACTGCCCGTCGACGCGGCCAGGAAGTTTCGGACGTTGATGGGATCGTTCTGCCACATCAGGTACGCGATGCCGACGGTGGCGAGCGCGAAGGCGAAGACCGAGGCGCGGGTAGGGGCGGCCTGCGAGTCGATGCGCCGATCGAGCTCGACGCGGTCGCGCACCGCGCGGGCCACAGAGGCGAGGGTGCGGTCGAGGCTTCCGCCGCTTCGCCACTGCACCGAGAGCGTGAGGGCGAAGAGGCGATAGGTCTCGAGCGGCACGCGTCGGCCGAGGGCCTCGAAGGTGGCCGCCCCGTCGTCGCCCAGGCGCAGCCGCCCGGCCAGGTCGAGGAGGATGCCCTGCGCGGGCTGCCGGACCTCGCGGGAGGCCCGCTCGATCGCATCCACCGGGCTGGCCCCTGCGCGCACCGCGGATCCCGCCAACGCGATGGCCTCGGCGAGTCCCTCCTCGAGGTTCAGCGCGCGCTTCTTGGCCACCGAAGCGAAGGCCACGTGCGCGAGGGAGCCCACGACCAGCGCGATCCCCGACCAGAGCGGCCAGGCCAGGGAGAAGGGGAGGCAGGCCAGCGCGACGGCGAGCGCGACGCAGAGGGAGGGCCAGATCCGGGCTTCGAGCATCATCGGCGTGGCCGAAGACAGACCGTCTTCGGGGCGACCGCCGTCGTCGGCGGCAGAGCCGAGCCGGCGTCGGGCTCGGCGGCTCCAGAGCTCGCGGCGCAGCAGCCAGATCCCCGCCACCGCGGACGCCGTCAGGAGCAGCGCCCCGAGTCCGCTGGCGAGCGAATCCGTCATCGGCGGCGCAGCTTCCGTCGTCGGCTCGGCCTCATGCCTGGCCGGCCATGAAGGCGTCGGTCGACGCTCGCATACGAGCGCGAGCGCGGTTGATCCTCGACCGGACCGTCCCGACCGGAATGCCGAGGCGGTCGGCGATCTGCTGATACTCGAGCCCCTGGACGTCACAGAGCTCGAGTGCCTCCAGCTGCTCGGGCGGCAGGTCCCCGAGCGTGTCGTCGAGCATCTCGAGGAGCTCGCGCACCTCGAGCTGGCGTTCGGGATCGCAGAGCACGCACGAGACGGCGGGATCGCCGCCGCGATCCTCCCAGTGGGCTCGCCGCATCCGGGTGCGCCGGGCGTGGAGGCTCCGGTGGACGACCGTGCGCAGGAGCCAGCGGCGCAGGTGCGCCGGCACGGGCCCCATGTGCCACAGCGAGATCAACGCCTCCTGGACCGCGTCGGCCGCTGCGTCGTCGTCGCCGAGGATCCTTCGAGCCGTGGCACGGACGGCCGTCAGGTGCGGCTTGATCTGTTCTTCGAAGCGCGTGTAGCTGGTATGCCACGCGCTGGCGTCCGGCGCAGGAGCCGGCGCCCAGAGCTTCTTCTCTTCCATGAAGCATTCCCCTCGAGTGGGAACTCACGAAGCCACGCGTCGGTCGGGCCGCGGATCAGTGCGGCGATGGGGCGACGGGAATCGTGGCGGCTCGGATCGCTCGACGATCAGACGAGAGGCGGAGCTCGAGGGGATTCCGGGGCGTGCGCGGGATCGACGAAGAGGCTCGCCCGGGGCGGGGCGTGCAGCCGCATGGGATCGGACGCCACGATGATGGGATGCGTGGCGTGCGCTTCAGCGATCGCGGTGTTCGCGCTCGCGAGCACGCTGCAGAGGTCGCACTGTGAGCCCGGCTCGCCGCCAGGCTCGGCGGGCGGCTGATCCGGGCCCGCGTGGGCGGCGGTGGTGCCCTGGTCCTCGAAGTGATCGAGGCAGTGTCCGAGGGAGACCGCAGGACCGGTGAGCGCGGCCAGCAGCAGGAGCGCCGCCACGATCGTTCCGGTGAGCTGAGTCCGTTCTGCAGATCGCATCGCCACCGCAGCCTATCACGAGTCCGGCGGATCGGCGATTCGTGCCTCTGGTTCGGCGGACTGCGAAGCGGGCCCGGCTCCTGGCATGAGACGGCCCAGAGAAGAAGTGCCGCTCGAGGGGCGAGAGTTCCAGCGCTGATCTCGAGAGTTCGCCCATTGCGCACCCGCGTCGGGCGGGGCGTGCGCGTTCTGGGGATGAAAGGGCCCGAGCGCAATCAGCTTGTCGCGCCGGCTCCGGCGCCCGTGGCCCCCCGCCTACCTGCGCGCCCGCAGCCAGCGCCAGAGGTTTCCGAAAGTCGGGTCGAAGCGGAAGATCAGGGCGCGTGTCCGTCGCAGACCGTCGCCTTTCTTGCGTTCGACCGCCTCGTCGAGCAGCGAGAGGGCTTCGTCCGCCTGGCCGTTCTTCGCCAGCTGTCGGGCGAGATCGAGCACGATGTCGGTGTTCCAGGCGTCGATGGCGCGCGCCTCACGCAACAGCCAGATGGCCTCGGGTCGCCGCCTCGCGCCCTTCATGCGCTGCCGACCCTCGAGCAGGGCCTCCAGGGCGGCGGCGTTCCGTCCCGCGTGGCGCTCCATGCGGGCGACGGCCGCCCAGGCCTCGCGCTCGCGCGGCAGGTGGGCCGTCGCGTTGCGGTAGAGGTCGAGGGCGAGCTTCGCCTGGTCGTGCTTCAGCGCGGCCTTCGCCGCGCGCTGATAGCTCTGCCACGCGTCGAAGTCAGAGCCGATCGTCGCGAGCAGCGGAGCCACCTTGGCGTTGAGCTCGGCATCGTGGGGCTCCTTGGCGAGCACCCGGCGATAGAAGCGCACGGCGCGCCTGGCGCGTCCCTTGATGCGCGCCCGCTCGGCCTCGGCGAGCAGCCGCTTGCGATCGTAGGGAATGTGATGGCTGAAGAGCCCCATCTGCCCCCTTCCTTCCGGCCAAGGCCGCCCAACACGACAGGATCGCTCGAGCGCCTCGGATGAGACTGGTCGGCCGCTGCGGCGATCGCCTGAAGTCGTTCCGGTCGGCCCACTTCGGAAACTTCGAGGCCGGGGGTGACGCGGATCACGAAGGCATCGCCCCTCGCGCGGGTCCCGCTTCCCATCTTCTGCGGGCACGCGTTCTGCTGGCACGCGACGGCTCCGGCCTCAGCGTTGCCCTGCGGCCTTGCGCTGTGCGCCGGGCGATGGCTCGGGCTCGGCCACCGCGAAGCCCGGCGGCTGCTTCATCCAGGGATAGCCCTTGATCGCCATCTCGTAGGCGCGGTCGAAGAGCGCCCGCATGTAGGCGGTATCGAACTCTTCGCGATGCTCGAAGTCGAAGTCGGGCGGGATGATGGCGAGGTTGAAGTCGGCGTCGATCATCTCGGCGACCCGGTGGATGCGAATCAGATCACCGTAGCCCTGGGACTGGATCATCGTCGACGTCGAGCGTCCCAGAATCGAGAGCGTGCGCCGCTCGACCGCGGCCCACTTCGGATCCATGCGCGCGTTTCGGATCACGTACACGAAGCGGTCCCGCTCGGCGAGACGGTGGTGGCTCATCAAGGTGGTGGCGTAGGTCGGAGGGAAGAGGAAGGTCTGGGCCACGGCTCCGCCGTCGACGTGCATCTCCTGGTATCGCTCACCTTCGACCTCGACGTCGAGCATCACCGGCGGAAAGGCGCCGGGGATCGAGGCCGACGCGAGCAGCACCTGCTGGAAGAGGATGAGGGCCTCCGGCGAGCCGGTGTGCGCGATCTGCCCCATGTTCCAGACGACGGGCCGCCGGGAGTCCAGATCGGTGGTGACGACGAGCAGCCAGCGGCCGCGCTCGTACTCGGCCGCGATCCTCTCGAGCAGCCCGGCGGTGACATGGCGCTCGATCAGGCCGCGCAGCGGATCGCTGTCCGCCATGGCGTCGTTGAAGAGCGCCGCCGTCAGCAGGAAGCGTCGATCGAGGATGTCGTCGGGGCCGATGTTGGTGTAGACCTCGCGCAGCACGTCGTCGTAGTCCGACCCGAGGAAGGCGAAGGGCGAGATCAGCGCGCCGGTGCTGATGCCGGTGACGACGGCGAACTCGGGACGCGTTCCCGCGTCGGTCCAGCCGCAGAGGAGCCCCGCACCGAAGGCACCCTTGTCGCCACCGCCCGAGACCGCGAGGTAGTGCCGCTCGGAATCTTCGGCCGAAAGCCCCGCCGCGGCATCCGCCGCCGCGGCGCGCCTGGCCGACTCGAGGGTGTCCTCGATCCAGCGCTCGACTCCGTCGGGGATGTAGTAGCGCGCGCCCGGAACGCCGGGGATCTCGGCCTTCGCCGTCTGGTCGGAAGGCACGGCGTCGTGACGATCGGGCCCGATGCACCCGATCAGGTGTACGAGGATCGCCAGCATGGGCAGCACGGAAGCTGCCGGGTGGATGATCCGCTGCCCTCGGTCTGCTTTCCCGCACCCGGTCTTCCGCGCTCGCATCCACCCCCTCCAGCCGTCCGGCCCGTCACGCGCCGCGCTCGGCGCGTCGAAGTCTACGTCGGACCTTGCCGCGGCGTCCACGCTCAGGGGGCGGTCGCCGTGGCGGTCGCGCGCCGCCAGACATCGTGGCAGGCCTCCACGAGGCTGGGGACGAAGGTCTCGGGGCGTGAAATGCAGGCGGTATGCGTACCCATCACCTCGAAGATCGACGCGCTGGGGATGGCGGCCGCCATCTCCCGCTGCAGCCTGGGCGGGATGCGATCGTCCTGGGCGGTGATCAGGACTGCGACGGGGACGTCGATGGACCCGAGCCAGGACCTGGACGAGAAGCGGCTCGCCGCGTGGACCGCCTGGAGGAGGGTCGGCATGTCATGCCCGGCGAACTCCTCGGCCACGCGATCGGGCGCCTCGAAACCGTGGAGTCGGTCGATGGCGCGTTCGATGAGCCGCTCGCGCGCCGAGTCGGGGTAGACGCGCACCAGCCCGCGCACGACCGGCAGCAGGTTGCGCAGCACGCGGGCCCGGCGGCTGCGGGCGAACTCCGCGGCCGTCGCCGCGAGGACGATGCCGGAGATGCGCCCCGGGTGTCGTCGCCATACCAGCTTCGCCACGGTGCCACCGAGGCTGTAGCCGACGACGACCGGGCGCTCGACGCCCAGGGCGTCGGCGACACGGACCGCGTCGTCCGCGCAGTCCTCGAGCCGGAAGGGTGAAGCGCGCAGCCCCCGGCCATGGCCCGGCAGGTCGAGGGTCACGACCCGGAATCGCTGTGCGAGGGCGGCATAGCTGGGGCGCCAGGTCAGGTGCGCCGTCACGCCGAGGCCGTGGATCAGGAGCAGCGTCGGCGCGTCCGGCGAGGGGCCGGGGATCTCGTAGACCCACGCGTCTCCGCGCCCCGGCACTGCGATCCGGTGTTCGTGGGCGCGTGGTTCGAGCGACATCGACTTGGCTTCCGACGGTTCCAGGATCTCGCGCGTGGGGACGGCAACCCCCGCCGAGGGGCGCCGTGATATCCTCGCGCGATGCAGCCGCACGATCGATCCGTTCTCGAGCGCCGCTGCGGGGTGAAGCATACGCTCTCGGGCTCGCGCCGGCTCGTGCTGCTGCTCTTCGGATCCGCGCTGGCCCTGGGCTGCGGACGGGCCTCGCCGCCCAACGTCCTGCTCGTCACCGTCGATACGCTGCGCGCAGACCACCTGCCCTTCTACGGCTACGAGCGAAGCACCATGCCGAGGATGGCGGGCTGGATCCCCGAGGCGACAGTCTTCGAGCGCTGCTTCAGCCCGACGCCGCTCACCGATCCGAGCATGGCGAGCCTGCTGACCGGGATGCACCCGCTTCGCCACGGCGTCCGCCACTCCGCGCGGGGGCTCGACGTCGGCTTCTCGACGCTTCCGCAGCTGATGCGTGAGCACGGCTACGTCACGGCGGCCTTCGTGAGCCGCGCCGGGCTGGTGAACGAGGGCTTTCTCGGGCGCGGCTTCGATCACAGCGACTTCGTCGGTGGGGCCGCCGCGGACCGCCTGCCCGAGGGCAGCCGGCGGAATGTGGAGAAGTGGCAGCGCCGCGCCGATCACGTCACGGATGCGCTCCTCACCTGGCTCGAGCAGCCGCGCGAGGCGCCCTTCTTCGTCTGGCTCCACTACTACGATCCGCACGCCTACTACGACCCGCCAGAGCCCTTCGACACCCGCTTCACGGAGGGGCTCGACCCCGCCCCGGTGACCAACCTGCGCGCGTGGTGGGGGCGCGTTTCGGACATCAATCGGACCGTGGCCGCGTACGACGGCGAGATCGCCACCGTGGATCACGCCTTCGATCGCGTCACCTCCCGGCTGCGCGGGTCGGGCGCGTGGGACGATACGCTGGTCATCGTGACGTCGGACCACGGTGAGAGCCTCGGCGAGCACGCGCACATGGATCACGGCGAGTGGCTCTACCACGAGCAGATCCGGGTGCCGCTCGTGATGCGCCTGCCCGGGACCGTGCCGGCGGGGGCGCGCATCGGCGAGAGCGTCAGGCTGATCGATCTCGCGGCGACCATCATCGACCTCACGGGCGTCCGGGGAGAAGACGTCGACGCCTTCGTGGCGGGAATGGACGGGGCGAGTCTCTCGCCACTCCTCCGAGGCGACTCGGCCGACCGCCCACGTCCCGTCTTCTCGGAGAGCGAGAACTGTCCCGAGTCGCGTCGGGCCATCCGCTGGGCGCCGGGCATGCGCTGCGCGCCGCCGGGTCCCGAGGGCAAGCTGCGCGCCTTCTTCGATGGCCGCTACAAGCTGATCATCACGCCCCTGCCCGAGGGCCGGCACCACGAGCTCTACGATCTCGATCGGGATCCCGACGAGTCGCGCGACCTGGCAGCCAGCGACCCCGGTCGCGTGCGGGAGATGGAGCGGGTGATGGACGCCTACTGGCAGCAGCAGCCCACGCCGGCCCCGATCGTCGAGGAGCGGACCCGTGAGCAGCTGAAGGCGCTGGGATACTCGGACTGAGCGCGCTCAGCCCGCCTCCCCGGCCTCCGCCGAGAGCTCGACCCGGAAGATGCTGCCCCCGCCCGGTCGATCCTCCACCCAGATGCGGCCGCCGTGAGCGCGTACGATCTCGTGGCAGATGGGCAGGCCGAGGCCTGTGCCGATCCCCACCTCATTGGTGGTGAAGAAGCGGTCGAAGCTACGCTCGCGCTCGGCCCCCGGG
>CAZQMY010000039.1:0-25583 GCA_964594405.1 uncultured Spirochaetaceae bacterium
CGGCCCCATCCAGCTCGCCATCCCCGGCTTGAGCGGCCAGAGCGCGCAGGAGCTGGCCACCTCCGCGATCGCCTCCACGGGATGTCGCGAGCTCGTCTTCGCGCTCGACGTCTCCAACAGCATGCTCTTCGACCAGAACGAACAGATGGCGGCGGTGAACGGATTCCTCAACTTCATGAACTTCTTCTCTCGCCCGGGCGACAAGGTCGGCATGCTCGTCTATGCCGGCGAGGCCGTGACCATGCGCGAGTGGGCCCAGAACGGCGGGCCCTGGGGCGGACCGATCCCGCCGGACTTCAATGCCCTACCGGCCGACCGCGCCAACCTGACCCTCTTCACGCAGGTCCTGGCCGCATCGGGTCCCTTCTGCTCCGTGGGCTTCCCGCTCAGCAGTCGCCGGATCCCCGGTGGCGACGTGGGAAGCTGCGGCGGCAAGGGCGACCACCTGGCCATCTACGAGGCGATCGAGATGTTCGAGAACTTCGAGGAGGGCTGCAGCGTGGGTGGCGAGCGCCTGATCATCCTGATGACCTCGGATGGCCCCTGCCGAGTGCCCGGAATCCGCTTCGGGGATTGGCGGACGCCCTTCTTCGGCGGCACTCAGGATCAGGCCTACGCGGCCGCGGACGCCGCCCACGACGCGGGAATCGCGATCGCGCCAATCCTCGTGGGCGGAAGCGCGGCCGGCTCGTGCGCCGGTCCCTTCAACCAATTCATCAGCCCCTCGGCCTACGTCCGGAACCTGCGACGTGGCTATATCGAGCAGGCGCTGATCTTCCCCTCGCAGGGCGAGGTCAACAACATCCTCCGACAGGTGAACAGCTTTCTGAGCGTATCGCTGGTGCAGTAGCATCTGGCGAAGATCGTCGACTCTGCTGCACCCAAAGCCCCGGCCCCCCAAGATGAGCTCTCAAGCTGCCCACGAAGCGACCGAAGATGCGCCCACCATCGAGCCCACTCCGCTCGGACTCGCGCGCACGCGCGGACAGGGCCCGGCGGTCGCAATGGTCTGGGCCGCGGCCAACGGCGCTCTGCTCGCCTGGGCCCACCAGGCGGCACCCGAGGCGAGGGTCGAGCTGCTGCCCGGCTTCTGGCTCGGGGCGCTCTTCCTGGTCTTCGTCACCTATACCGACGTGGAGGCGCGCCGGATTCCGAATGCGATGACGGTGCCCGCCATGCTGATCGGCCTCGGCGCCAGCATCTGGCTGGGTGGCGGTGCCGAGGCGGTGTGGCCAGCCTTCAGGGGCCTGCTGGTGCCCTTCGCGGTGCTCCTGCCCTTCTTCGCCTTCCGCCTCATGGGCGCCGGCGACATCAAGGCCTTCATGGCGCTGGGCGCGCTCTGGTCGGCCTGGACGACGCTGCAGATCGTGGCCTGGACGCTGCTCATCATGGGTGGCGCGGCGGTGCTGGTCCTGTCGATGAACGGGGATCTGGGCGACTTCCTCCGCCGCTGGGGCCGGATGGCGCGGCGGCTCCTGGGGCGCGCCGATGAGCGCGGCTACGAGGCGCCCGCGGCAGACAGCTCCGCGGTCATGCCGCTTCCGGCCGGCGCCGCCATCGCACCCGCTACTGTCTTGTGGCTCTTCGCTGGAGGACCGCTGTGATGATCTGGTCTCATGCTGTGCGGATCGGAAAATGGGCTCGCCCTGCAGGCGCCCCCGAGAGCCGATCGGCGCGAGCGCGCCGCCGGCGCGGCGGCACTTCGATGATCGAGACGGCGATCGCGCTGCCCGTGGTGATGCTCGTCCTGCTGGGCACGCTCGAGTTCGGGCTGATCTTCTCCCGCTATCAGGTGCTGGTCGGCGCGGCCCGAGAGGCCGGCCGGATCGCCTCGCTGGCGCGCACCGACTGCCGGGCCGGTGCCGTGAAGGGCGAGATCGACCGCTACGTCATGACCAACGCCAATCAGCTCGGCATGCTCGTGTTGCCCACCAACGTCACCGTCTCGAATCTCTGCAGCGCTCAGGGCACCCCCATCAATCTCCGACTCAGCTACGACCACTACATGTTGCTGCTCGGGGGCATGCTGCCAGGCGACACCCGGGTCCCGCTCACAGTCACGTCCCAGGTGATCAAGGAGTAGCGAGGGCGAAGCCACCCGCACTTCCCGCCCTGGGGGGCGAAGTGGCGCCAGGGCCGATCCTTAGATGCCCGGGCGCAAACTTCTTGGTTGACTGGCAGAGGCGATTCATGCGATTCTGCCGCCAACTGGGAGGGGTGCTGCCATGAATCGGGCTGTGCTGTGTTGTGTTGTTGTGTCTAGCGTTCTGTTGTCTTTCCTGAGTCTCTCTACCGCCAATGCCATCGTGATCGATGCGTCGGGTGGGCCGGTCGATTCCCAGAGCTTCGCGGGATACAACGGGTCCGATACGGCGGGAGGGACGTTCACCCACTTCGGACCTACGGGTGAGTTGCTTTACTCTTTCTCGCTGTCACTGGGAAGCGTAGGGGGCACGCCGGTCAACAGCTTGACCGCGGTCGTCTACGGTACCGATGCCGGCGGCGCACCGGATGCGAGCAACCTGCTCTGGGCGAGCTCGGCCTTCGACGCAGCGGCGCCCACGCCGCAGGTCTACACGTTCAACCCGTTGAACGTCACGCTGGCCGAGAACTCCACCTACTTCATCGGGGTCGTGTCGGGGCCCATCGGCCTGATCCCGGGCTTCGAGTTCCTCCAGGGCACCATCGGCGACTTCACCATCGAGGCGGCGATTCCCGGCTTCATCGGTGATGACCGCATCGCCGGGGGCATGTTCTGGTCGAGCATGAACGGCGGTGCGTTCTCGTCCATCGAGAACTGGGACGTCCGCACCACCGTAGTCACCGCGAATCCGGAGCCGTCGACCGCCCTGCTCATGGGTGTCGGCCTCGGCCTGCTGGCTCATCGAAGGCGCGCGCAGAAGAGCAGCCTTCCCCACTAAGCCCCGGTCTCGGGTTCTGGCGATGGGCGCCAGCGTCGAGCTCGCGGCGTCGTCCATCGCTGGTACCTCGTTGTGATTCGTTCATTCGCTCCGCTCGCTCGTCGCAGCCACGCCCACCTTGTGTTCGCAGGGTGGGCGTTCGTCTTGCTTGCCGGCTGCCTGTCGACGCTACCTGCGGCCGCAGAGCAGGCGTTCACGCCTTCCTGGGAGTTCACCGCGATCGGCGGTGGCGGCTTCGGTGGCTCCTTCGATCTCGACATCGAGGGCTTCGTGTCGAGCGGCGGCGATGCCTTCGACGCCCGGCTCGAGTTCGACTCGGGGCCCGCCTACGGCGGCATCATCGGGCTCCGGCCCCGCAAGGCCGAGGGCAGGCTCATCGTCCTGAGCTACTACCAGACCCGCTCGAACCTGGTCTACAAGCCCAGGGACCCCAGCCTGGACGAGGAAACACTCGGCGTCGACATCGGCTATCTGCAGGTCGGCTGGGAGATCGACGGGCAGATGACCAGGCATCTCTTCCCGCTCTTCGGGCTCACGGTCGGCACGACCCACTTCACTCCGCGTGATATGAACGCCAGCACGCGCTGGTTCTTCTCCACGGGCTTCTACGGGGGCTTCAAGATCCCGATCGGGGATCACTTCGGCTTCCGGGTGCAGGGTGGCATGATGGCCACCATCGTCACGGGCGAGACCAGCTTCTTCTGCGGCACCAACGGCTGCTACCTGACGCTGGACGAGATCAGCGCACCGATCCAGGGCAACGCCTTCGGCGGCCTCTACGTCCGCTTCTGAGAGCGCCTCAGCGCGCGTCGGCCGGATCGCCGAGGCGCGGCGCGGACAAGAGCCAGGCCAGCTCGGTGCCCTTCGACGTCGCACTCGTCTCGCCTCGTGGATCGGCGAGCGCGGCCGCCACCTCTCGCTGGTCCAGCTCGAGACGCATGCGCGCATTCCGGGCGCTGAGGTCGTCCAGCAGGGCGTCCAGCGGAAGGGCGACGATCGCCACGTAGGTTGCGATACTCGCCGTGACCAGGCGCCAACCCGCGAGGTCGCGCCCGAGGCGCTCCATCACGTGGTTGACGAACTGATAGCGCGTCTCGCCGTTCCAGCGATCGAAGCGCCGGCTCTGGAGCTCGGCGTACACGAGCCGAAGGGGGTCGGCGGCGGCCCGCCCTGCCCGGGTGAGCAGCCCCCGCATGCGCACGAAGGTGCGCGCCTGCGCCAGCTGCCTGGGCGCCCCCAGGAGCAGCACGACTCCCACGCCGGCGAGGATGTACTCGCCCAGGTAGATCCCCGCCGCGCCGATGGCCACACTCGAGGCCGTGCTGAAGGCGAACTGCACGGTCGGGAAGCGATCGAAGAAGACGATGCTCATCACCCGGCCACCATCGAGCGGGACGAAGGGCAGCAGGTTGAGGTAGTTGAGCAGGATCATGATGTTGGCGAACGTGTAGAGCAGCTCGTTCCCGGTCGCGAGGCCGCTGACCCGAAGCCACGTTCCGATGAGGATGCCGGGGATCGGCCCGGCGAGGAGCACCACCACCTCCTGCCATGGCGCCACGTCTTCCTTCTTGCCGCTGGCCACGGCTCCGATGAAGGGGATGAAGAGGACCTGTAGATCGCGGTAGCCGAAGGCGCGCATCGCCAGGGCATGCCCGAGCTCGTGGATGATCAGCACGACGATCACCATCAGCACGGTCTCGATCGAGAATGCGATACCGAAGGCGAGCAGGAAGAGCAGCATGCTCCCGACGAAGAGCAGCGACTTCTGCAGTCGACTTCCCGCGCGCCTGCTCCGCTCGATCGCAGCGCGCCTTCGATGGGCCATCAAGTCGGGAAGCAGATCCCGCTCGTCGTCCTGCTGCCGACCGGCGGCTGCCAGCGCCCGCAACCGCGCGCCCTCTCCGCGGTTGGCCCGGACCACGAGTGACACCGCGGCGCCGAGTCCATGGCGGAGCGACCCGTCGCGGCACTCGCGCACGCGCCCCTCGGCGAGCTCGAAGCCGAGCGTGCGCTCCCGAAAGGCGCGGAGACGGCTGGCGAAATCCTCGCGCCCCTCGATGGAGAGGACGCGGCCATCGGCCTCCGCGAGTCTCCTCTGGTGGTGCTGCCACTGCTGCGTCCACGAGAGCGTCTGCGCGTCTTCGAGCGCATGCCCGGGCAGACCACGGCTCAGTCGATGCGCGCGCCAGGCGACCGTCTCGAAGAGCGTCTCCCGACCAGCCGGCCCCGCATCGGCGCAGACGAAGGACATGAAGCTCACGTCCACCGGCTGTGCGCGGGTCGGCGAGTCCGCGAAGGAGACGCGAGCCAGCGTGCGCCGATCGCTCGAGCGGTAGAGGAGCGACCAGAGGGGCTGGTCGACGCCCTCGAGCGGGTCCGCCTCGCTGAGCGCACCGATCTGCTCGAAGCCGAGGGCATCGAGCGCGGCCGCGTGGGCCTGGAGGCCGCTCACGATCTCGTCGGGTGCTCGTTCGCTCTCGAAGACGCGCACGGCGCGCTCAGCGCGCAGGCGAACACCCAGCACCCGGGCGACGGCGAGTCCGTAGCTCACCACGATGATCGCGATCACGAAGGCGAGCAGGTAGAGCGGCAGGATCCACATCAGGCGACCTCCCGACCGTCTTCGACGGCTTGGATTGGAGCAGATGCGGGGAGCGACTCACCAACCATCGGCAGTCTGCCGGATGCGCTTGAGACGCAAGCGTATCGCGTATCAGACTAGACCATGAGGGGCGCTTCGAAACTCGGGCGTTCTCGCGAGGCGCCGACCCGAAGCCCGCTCTGCCCGATCGCAGGGGTCTGGACCGAGGGCAGAGGCCCTCGGAGGCATGGCGCCGGAACCCGTCTCGGGACGGCGTCCGACATCCGGCGCGAGGCGCGGTGGCGGCAGAGCGTAGGGATCGGGCGGCGCCCACGTGATTCGGCCATGTTCGAGCGGACTCGCGTCGGGCGCCGAGCAGGGCGCTCGGCCCCCCTATGCGTCTCGATTGAAGACAGGCTTCCTCTTTTCGAGGAAGGCCCGCATCCCCTCGCGCTGATCGGGCGTGCCCATGGTGGCGAGCACCGCCTTGCGCTCGGCCGCGAGCCCCTCCGCGAGCGACCCCTCGCCCGCCAGGACGATGGCCTCGAGCACACCCGCCACCGCGATGGCAGGCATCGCCGCGAGCTCCTCGGCGAGGGCCTGCGCGGCGTCGAAGAGCTCGCCGATGGGATGCACTTCGTTCACGAGCCCGATCCGGAGGGCCGCGGGCCCCGAGATCTTCTTGGCGCGCAGGATCAGGTCGAGGGCGGGGTCGCGCCCCACGCAGCGGGTCAGACGCGCCGAGCCACCCCATGCGGGGACGCTTCCGAGGTCCATCTCGGGCAGACCGATCTTCGCGCCTTCGCTCGCCGCCAGTCGAAAGTGGCAGGCGAGGGGAAGCTCGAGTCCGCCGCCGAGGCAGTAGCCGTAGAGCACGGCGATGACCGGCTTGGGCAATGTCTCGATGGCACGGAGGATACGCAGGCGCTGATCGAAGACCGCGTCGATGCTGCCGAGCTTCTCCACGCCCTGGGGCAGCTGCTTCAGATCCATGCCCACCGAGAAGTTCTCGCTGCCCGCACCACGAATCACGACTGCGCGAACGCCGCGATCCTCGGCGATGCGGGCCACCTCTTCTTCGAGGGCGTCCATGAAGGCGAGGCTCATCCGATTGCGCGGCGCGTCGTTGATCACGATGGTCTCGACGGCGCCCCGCCGCTCGACGATCAGGGGGGATTCACTCTGCGACATGTGCTCTCCTCGGGAAGCGCGCACGAGCGCGGGCTCCGATGCTATCACGCAGGCCCGAGAGGTGACGTGAGACGGGCGACGCGCATTCGCTGGTGCGGCGCCCAGGCTCGGTTGTCGGATCGGGCCAGCGCTCCCTCAGAACCTGCCCGTCGTCGAGAAGATCAGGAAGCCGATCGCCACGGCGACGACGACGAGATAGACGAGGGTCTTGCTGCCGAGTCTCGATTGTGACTCCGGGCCCTTCGCGCGAGCCCGCTTGATCGAGTAGACGAGCAGGAAGGCTCCGGCCGCGAAGATGAGATAGCGGAGGATCGTCAGCTGCTCGGCGAACTGCTCGACGTCCATCGACCGGGCCCCCACTGAACGCTTCGAAACGAGAGGATCGTCCACATGATGGCATCACGCCGCCGAACGCGCCGGCCCCGAGATCCCGTCGACCGCCCGAAGCATGGCCAGCGCGGAACCGCGAGCGAATCGCCGCTGCATGAGCCGCGCCAGGGGATAGCCGAGGCGCGTCAGCCACAGCGCCGGACGCGAGAAGGCGGCGATCTCGTACTCCACGCGACCCGAGGCGTCATCGAATCGCACCACGAAACGCTCCTCGCCCCGCTCCGCGTGCCCGGCGAGCGTGCCGTAGTTGAACCAGGCCGAGTGTTCGTCCGAGCAGGCGAGGTCCACGCTGAGCACGCGGCAGGGATTGACCATCCACAGGCCCGCCACACGGACCCGGACGCCGACGATCTGGCCTGGCTCGACGTGGCTCTCGGCCCCGTGGAGCCCCACCCAGGGCACGTCGAAGTGGCGCCAGCAGGCCAGGGCGCGCGTGGCGCGCTCGAAGCACACGGCGCCCTCGCCGAGCACGACCCGGTGGTGGTCGACGTCGTAGCCCGAGAGCCGGGCCCGGGCGATGGGCGCTTCGATGGGCAGCGTCGCGCCGACCTCCGCGTAGGTGAGCTCGCCGTCGGCAGCAGCGAGATGGTCGACGATCTCCCCATCGCTGGGCCTGGTGAGGCGGATCACGCCTCCGAAGGCCCGGGACGAGGGCGCTCCGCCGACGCCAGGGCATCGAGCAGCTCGTACTCCGAGCTGCGTCGACCGGCCGCCTGGGCCGCGGCCATCAGCGCCCCCGAGCCGAGGCAGACCAGCGAGACGAGGACGCTGACGGCCAGGGTCGCCGCGCTCGCGGCCCCGGTGGTCATCAGGATCAGCACCTTGAGCGGGAGCGCGATGGCGAGCGCCGCGAGGCAGACGAAGAGCGCTGCCAGCAGCAATCGAAAGCCGGGAAGGAGGTCGAGCGTCCCGGAGAGCACGCTGCCCTTCGGATCGCGCCCGACGGCCGCATGCAGCACCAGGCCGGGGATGGGGCAACGCAGCTCGATGCCATCTTCCACCCGGCGGGCCCGTGCGCCGAAGCGATGGTGCCCCGGGAGCGCACGCACCAGCTCCGCGGGATCGGGCAGGCGCGCATCCGCGGCGAGCAGTCGCTCGAAGGGCGCGGGCTCGAGCACCCGGAAGAGGCTCGGGGCAGGCAGCGCAATGACTTGGCCGATGGGGGAGCTGGGCATGGGCTGATCCGTAGCGCGATCCCGAGAGGATATCGGATCGGTGCCTCCATGGAACGCAGCAATCGCCCCGAGTGATCCCGTGGGCTCGTCGATCGGACCCCGTACGCAGCGGACACGCAGTCGCCGCGCAGCGCGCACAGGCAGCGCGTGCCCACCCGGGCCGATGCCCCTCCCGATCAGCGCGCGTCGCTCGTCGTCGGCAGCAGGTACTCGAGGTGGATGTCCTCGGGCTCGAGATCGAAGAGCGCCGGGTCCGGGTCCGGCGCGAGGTGACAGCCGCGATGGAGATAGAACTCGACGGTCGGCCGGCTCGGCGTGGCCGACACGTAGAGGCGACGCGCGCCACGCGCCATCGCCTCGTCGACGGCGAGCCCCCAGAGCCGGCATCCGAGACCCTTGCGGCGCGCATCGCGTCCCACGTGGAGGAACTTCAGCTGCAGCTGATCCGCTGGATCCCCCATGAACACCCCAGCCAGCACGAACGCGCCGATCAGCCGGTCCCCGTCGAAGGCGCCAAGACCCAGGCCGCCCTCGCGGAGGGCCTGCTCGAGCATCGGCGCGTAGAGCTCGGCCTCGCCCTCCGGCCAGCCCTTCATGTCGTGGACTTCGCCTCGCAGCACGAGCCGACCGCCCCTTGCCGAGTACATCTGCTCGATCCGCTCGCGACGATCGATGGTGAAGAGGAGCGAGACGTCTGCTGCGTCGACGGGCGCGATTCGCACCTGGGTCATGGGGACTCCGAAGTCGGGGGGTGACGGATCGCAGGGGCCCCCAGCCAGAACCTGGCCACCGCCGGGGGCGACTGGCGGTCGGCGATCCGTGCTTGCACTTCGGGCTCCGCGGTGGCAGCCTCGAACCATGCCCAGCCCCCTCGAAGGAATCCGCGTCGTCGAGATCGCGAGCTACGTTGCCGCGCCCGCCTGTGGCGCCCTGCTGGCCGACCTCGGCGCTGACGTCATCAAGGTGGAGGTGCCGTGGGGCGAAGTCTATCGCCATAGCCAGCCTCGTTTCGCGGGCTACGACAGCGACTTCGCCGGGGCGCCGCATTTCCACATGGACAACCGCGGCAAGCGGTCGCTGGTCCTCGACCTCGCCCTGCCCCAGGCCGTCGACGTCCTGGGAACACTGGTCCGCCAGGCCGACGTCGTCCTCACCAATCTGCTGCCGGAGCGGCAGGCGAAGTACGGCATCGATCCCGAGACGCTGCTCGCCGAGCGCCCCGAGCTGATCATCGCGCGACTCTCGGGCTACGGGCCGCTCGGCCCCGAGGCCAACGCGCCCGCCTTCGACTACTCGAGCTTCTGGGCGCGCAGCGGGCTGATGGATCAGCTCCACGAGCCGGATGCGCCCCCGGCCTTCCAGCGCCCCGGGATGGGCGATCACTCGGCCAGCCTGTCGCTCGCCGTCGGCATCCTGGCCGCCCTGCGGACCCGCGATCAAGACGGCCAGGGACAGGTGATCGACGTCAGCCTGCAGCACATCGGCTTCTACATCGAGGGCAACGACGCGGCCGTCACGCTCGTCACCGGCGAGTCGCCACCGCGCCACGATCGCCGCCAGGCCCGCAACCCGCTCTGGAACCACTACGAGTGTGGTGACGGCCGCTGGCTCTTCCTGGTCATGATCGAGTCGGACCGATACTGGAAGACCTTCACCGAGGCCATCGGAGAGCCGGGCCTCGCGGAGGACGAGCGCTTCACCGACGCGGTGTCGCGCTTCCGCAACTCCGCCGAGCTGATCTCGCAGCTCGACACCCTCTTCGCCAAGCGCAGCCGCGACGAGTGGAGCGAGCGCCGCTCCGCACACCGCCTGATCTGGGCGCCGGTGCTGAGCGGCGCCGAGGCCGTGAAGTGCCCGCAGGCCGAGGCCAACGGCAGCTTCCCCACCGTGGACCACCCCGAGCTCGGACGCTTCAAGACAGTCGCGCCCCCTCTGAAGATGTCGCGTAACCATATGCCCGGCACGGCCCCGGCCCCGAGCCTAGGGGCCGATACCCTCGCCATTCTCGAGGAGGCGGGTGTGGATGACGAGACCATCGCGCTGATCGTCGCCGCCGCCGGCTGAGCCGCGCCCTCCCGGCCGGACTCGGCGCGAGAGTGAGTCGCCGAGGACGATCATGGAGCTCGACATTGCCCGCATGCGAGGTGAGGCGCTCGACGCCGTCGTGGACGTATGGCGGCGCTCGCGCTGGGACGCACAGCCGTGGCTCGAGGAGCGCCTCGGCCACAGTGCCGAAGACGACCTCACGTACTTCCGTGACGTGGTCTTCACCGGATATGCAGTCTGGATCGCCAACGGGGGTGGTCGGCCCCTCGGCCTGATGGCGATCGCTGGAGGTGAGATCGATCAGCTCTTCGTCGACCCCGTCTTCCAGGGGCGCGGCGTCGGCAGCGCACTCCTCGCCCGGGCGAGGGCGCTGCATCCGGAGGGGCTCGGCCTGTACACGCATCAGCGCAACGCACGCGCGCGGGCGTTCTACGAGAGGCACGGCTTCATCGCCGTCCGCTTCGGCGTCAGTCCGTCACCGGAGAGCGAGCCCGACGTCCGCTACGAGTGGCGGCCGACCGGTGGTCGACTGGCTCCCTGACCACCGTGACCACCGTGACCACCGATCTCGAGGCGGTAGCGCAGGTGGGGCAGCGGCGGGCATGCACCCATCGCCTGGAGCTTGCGTGCTCCGTCGTGCCTCCAGCCCAGCACTTCGCAGAAGCCACGTGCGCTTCGGCCATCGCGCCAGCCTCTTCGATTCGCGGCGCTCGGCAGGTCATCTCGGCCCGCTCGCCCTCCCCACGGCCGGGCCGAGAGGATGCTGCGTGTCCGCGGCAGCGCAACACCGGACCACGTCGGAATCAGGCTCTTCGGCGATCGCCGAGCAGCCAGTCGTAGCCCTCGCGGAGCTGCTCGCGCCCCCCTCGCTCGCAGACTTCGCCGTGCGCCACGATGATTCTCTCGAAGGGCCAGGCGAGGACTTCCTCGCGGGCTGCCGCGAAGGCCGCCCGATCCCGCACGAGGAGCTGCTCCAGGGCGGGCGGGGCCAGGCGCCCGTGCGTCCCCGCGAGCCGGAAGAAGGCCTGCGTCAGACCGGGCGCGGACGATCCGATGTTGAAGGCCAGATCGGTGAGGATCAGCGTCGCGCTCGGCCGGTGGAAGAAGACCACCTCGCTGAGGAAGGGCGCGCCTCGCATGACGACCTGATCGAGGACCGATGCCCAGGCGGGATCGGCCTCCTCACCGAGCATCCCATCGATCTCCAGATCGGGCCTCTTCCGGTCGAGCCCCGGAGCCGCGTGGATGGTCGCGGCGCGAAGGGCCTGCTTCCACTCGGCGATGAAGAGATGGTGCATGCGATTGGGGGCGACGAGGTGCGCGATCGCGCCGAGCGCCTCCACCTCGCGAACCAGCGGGGCGTCCGCTCGGATGGGCGAATGGAGGAGGAGCGCCCCATCGGGAAGCCGCACCACCGTCATCCGCGCTCCCAACTCGATTCCCAGGAATCGCAGGGGCATCGTGGCTACCCAGAGGTCGTCGTGCAGCTGCTCCAACCCCATGCACACCTCGGACTTTCGCTCGAAGGAGCCACCAGCATGACATCGATCGGCCGGGCGCACGAGCAACATGGGGTTGCGTCGGCGTCGCACGGATCGCCGACGCGCTCAGCGCCCGTACACGGAGACGTGCAGCTCGCTGGACGACTGATAGGGCCCGCCCTCCCAGGATCCCCACCGCTCCGCCAGCCCGAGCCCTGCAAGGCGCGCCATCAGGTCCAGCTCGCTCGGCCACGCGTAACGCTGCGCGACGGGCTCGAGGCGGATCCCCGTCTCCGAGATCGAGACATGGCTCTGGGCGAGTGTCTGCGTCGCCGCGTCGTGTCGCAGCGCGCCGATCCGCACCTCATCGAGCTCGAGAGACTCCACCGACACCTCCTGACCGCCGGACAGGCGATGGAGGAAGGACGGAACGAAGGCCTCGATCACGAAGAGCCCGCCCTCGGCGAGGTGCGCCGCGACGTTCGCGAAGCAGCGCACCTGCTCTTCCTGGCCGAGGAGATTGAAGAACGAGTTCCAGACCACGAAGATCAATGGATAACGACCGTCGACATCGACGTCCGCGAAGTCGCCGATCCGGACGTCGAGCGCGTCGCCGCCGGGCTTCTCCCGGAGGCGATCCACCATCGCCGGAGAGATGTCGATGCCATCGACCCGGAGCCCACGAGCGGCCAGCGGAAGGGCGATGCGACCGGTCCCGATGGCCAGCTCGAGCACGGGCCCCTCACCAGCCCGAGCCGCGAGGAACTCCACGGCGGCCACCTCGTCACCGCGCTCGTCGTGCCGGAGCGCAGAGGCGGCATCGAAGCCCTCGGCCGGATCGTATTGCTTCATGATCGTACCACCACTTCGGCGCGACGCCGATCGGAGCCCATCAGTCCGTCCACTCGCGCGCGGTCACGCCCACGCCCCGATGTGACCATCGGCACTCCGGCCCCCCCCCCGCGAACGTCGGTGCACTCGCACGCGCTCACTTGCGCGGGTCCAGGCGATAGACGAAGCGATCGTCGTCGAAGCCGGCGACCTCGCCCGGGCCACCGACCAGCACGGCCTCGAGCAGATAGATCTGGTCTCCGAAGCGCACACGCACGCGGGGATCAGCCCGGATGTGATCGAGCCAGCGGCGCCCCTCGGCGGGATCGATGTAGAGCATCCCGTCCTTCACGATGTAGTTCAGCTCGACCGAATAGGGATCGTCGGGCCTGGTCTCGAGATCGACGTAGCGATCCGTCACGAAGGACCAGTCGTCTACGACCCCGCTCACCTCCGTGCCCTCCAGCCGGCCGCCGGGGATCGCGAGCACGGGCCCCCCGCACGACAGGAAGAGCGCGAAGAACAGCGGCGCTGCGAAGCTTCGAGTGGCATGCACGCGTTCTACCCCTCCGGAATCGCCCCGGCCGGCTCGAAGCGGGGGGCGCCTCGAAGCATATCATCGACGGCATGCCGTCAATGATCGGCGAAGCGCCGAGCACCACGCGGCGCGGCGGGATCGGAGCGAGCCCGAAGTGCCGACTGGCCGTCAGCTCTCGGTGGGACGGGAGGTCGCGTCCTCGCCCTCGATCCGGCAGTTGCGCGCCACGTCGACGCCGAGATCGAGCGGTGCTCGCTCGTCCGCGTAGACATACTGGATGATCCGCAGCGCGGCGTGCCTCGAGTCGGCCCGCTCGAAGGCCCGATTCGCCCAGAGGTACTGCTCGTTCTGGGTCGCGCCGTTCGCCTCGTACTCGCCGATCACGTAGAAGAACCAACCGATGTCCGTGCACGCAGTGCGGGTCGACTCCGGCCTTGCGGGCCCGCTCGATGTGGCCGCGCACCCGAGGCTCGTCGCCAGCGCCAGCACGATGAAGAGGATTCGCATGTCGTGCACCTCCTCCGGTCGGCGTTGCGAGGTCGACTCTCAGGACCGACCGTACTCGCCGAAGCCGTGAAGCTTTCCGACAAGGATACCACCCGGGCAGATCCCCAGACACGGGGAGAAGCGTGCAGAACTCCACCGGAAGACGACACGCACCAGACGAACGGATCCCTGCCTCTCCAGACTACACTCCGGACGCCGAATACCAAGGCAGCCAGCGCGGAACGCGGGAGCAATAGCGCTCGTACTGCGCGCCGAACTCTCCCGCGAGATGCGGCTCCTCGTAGTACACCACGAAGAGGTGGAAGCAGGTCGCGACCATGGCGGCGTAGAGCGCGAGTGTCACGTCCCCGTAGTAGACGGCCCAGGCGAGCACGACCGTCAGCACGCCGACGTACATCGGGTTTCGCGTATGGCGATAGAGACCGCGCACGACGAGCCGCCTCGGTGCATCGATGGGCGCCGGCGTCCCCCTTCCGAACCTCGCGAAGTCCCAGACGCACCAGGCGTAGAGGGCGAGGCCGACCAGGAACATGGCGCCAGAGAGGGCGAGCCGGGGAGCGGATGCGGTTGGCTCGGCAGATGCGATCGAGAGCGGGAGATAGACCGCGACGGTCCCGGGAAGCAGGAACGTGAAGAGTAGGTTCTTGAGGAGCAGGACCATGGTGGCCGCCTCCTGGGTGATTCAGCGCCTCGGAGTCGGTCGTCGGGTGGGCGCCAGGTCATGATCCATCCGCCGCGCCATTCGCCGCTCGAACCAGCGGGGCGCGAGGCGGGCGAGCCAGACGAAGAGACCGGCACGCAAGGGCACGAAGAGATGGCTCCGGCGGCGCACGACACCACGCAGGACCGCCTCCGCGACATCGTCCGGTGCGAGAGGGTGGGCGTCGACGCCGGTGCGCGCATCCACAGCTGCAGCCGAGCCATCGGGCCCCAGGGCATGCTGGCCGATCGCCGTGTCGACGAAGGAGGGATCGACGAGCAGCACGCCCACACCGTCGGCCTCGTGCTCCGCGCGGAGCGAGCGGAAGAAGCCATGGAGGGCGTGCTTGCTGGCCGCGTAGCCCGACCTCGTGGCGAGCGGGACCTGTGCGGCCACACTTCCCATGACGACGATCTGGCCACGCGACGCCACGAGGTCGGGCAGCGCCGCCTTGGCGACGTTCACCGCACCGAAGAAGTTCACCTCGAGCACGCGACGGAAGACATCCACGTCGGTCTCTGCCACGCGCCCGATGTGCGTGATACCAGCGTTGACCACGAGGAGGTCGAGGCCACCGAAGTCGCTCCTCACCGCATCGACGGCCGCGTCGACCGCTGCCCCATCCGTCACGTCGCACACCCGCCCCTCAGCATCGTGCCCTTCGCGCCGAAGCGCCTCGGCGGCCCGCACGAGCGCCGCTTCGTCGAGGTCGAGCATCGTCACGCGAGCACCCGCCCGCGCGAGGCGGCGCGAGAGCGCGAGGCCGATGCCGGACGCCGCCCCTGTGACGAGCGCTACGCGGCCGCGCAGCGGCGCGCTCTGCGCACCCGGGAAGCGGGCGGCGCGGTAGCGCTCGAAACAGGCGTCGCTCGTATAGCGCGGCGTGAAGCCGAGCTCGCGCTTGAGCCGCGCGTTCGAGAGGACCGGCCGGTAGCGCAGGAAGTCGACCTGCTCGGGCCCTCGCGCCGAGAGGCCGAGTCGCTGCAGCCCCCAGAGTGCGCCGGCCAGGAGCCCGCCCGGGAGCGGCAGATAGGGCTTGCCGAGTCGACGCGCGATCTCGCGCAGCGGCACAGCGCCGTCGCCGCAGAGATTGAAGACACCCACGCGATCGCTGCGAATCGCGCGTACGATGCAGTCGGCGACGTCCTCATCCCAGACCAGCACGAAAGGCGTATCGGCGCCGCGCACGCCCACGACCACCGGTCGCTCGAAGAGCGCAGAGATCGGGCTGGCCACCGTGGCGCCCAGGATCGTCCCGGGTCGCAGCACGAGCTGGGAGAGCTCCGGGTGCTCGAGGCGGGCTCGCGCCAGCGCCTCCTCGGCCAGTCGCTTGTGATGCGCGTAGGCGAACTCCGGATTGCCACGCAGGGGATCATCCTCTCGCAGGGGGCGCGGATTGTCGGCGTGATAGCCGTAGGCCGCGCCGCTGCTCGTATAGACCAGACGCCGGACGCCGGACGCCAGCCAGGCGGCGAGCACGTTCTCGGTGCCGAGCACGTCGCCCGCATACTCGGCCTCGCGCGAGCTCTCCGGACACGGTGCAACGATGGCGGCGAGGTGCACGCCCGTGTCGACCCCATGCGCCTCCATGGACTTGGCCAGCTCGGGATCCCGGATGTCGCCGGTCTCGTAGACCACGCCCTCGAGGCACGCCTCGGGCGGCGGCTCACGCAGATCGAGTGCCACCACACGCTCGGAGCCCTCGGCCAGCCGGCGTACGACCTGGCGGCCCACCAGCCCGGAAGCACCGGTCACGAGCACGCACCGCACGGCCGGATCGCGGGACGGCTCGGGCGCGGGCGTGCTCACGGCTCCGGCTCCTGGTGCATCGCCTTGAATACATCGAGTCCAGGCGACCAGAGGTGTTCCACCGGGTCGACGTCGACGTGGAGCACCGCGGGCCCGGCGCTGGAGACCGCGCGCTCGAGCGCAGGGACCAGATCCACCGCGCGCGAGACCCGCTCGCCGTATGCGCCCATGCTGCGTGCCAGATCGTCGTATCGGATCTCGCCGAGGTCCGTATTGAGATTGGTGCCGGAGGGCAGGATGCGTTCACGCGCCATCTTGTCCGAATCGATGGACATGCTCTGGCTCATCTTGACCATTCCCCACTGCCGATCCGCGAGCACGAGGAAGATCACGGCGAGCTCGTTGCGCACCGCGGTCTCGATCTCCTGCGGATGCATGCCGAAAGCGCCGTCGCCGATGATGCAGTAGACGGGCCGATCGGGATGGGCGACCTTCGCGCCCAGCGCCTGACCTGGGCCGGCGCCCAGCATGCCGAACTTGAATGTGGAGACAACGCATCCGGCGCTTCGATTCTCGTGCAGCAGATTGGTCCAGACCGCCGTGTTCCCTCCATCGATCACCAGGATGGCGTCGTCGGGGAAGAACTCCCGGCAGGCGAGCGGCACATTCGCGGGGTGCATGGGCGACCTCTCGGGATCACCTGCCAGCGACCGCAGGAAGGCCTGGACGCCTCGTTTCTGCTCGGCCCAGGCCTCCAGACGAGCCGCCCGCTCGGGCAACCGCGAGGCGAGCGGGCGCTGATCGAGCTCCTCGAGCAGCGCCTCCGCGAAGCTGGCGACGTCGGCCTGCACGGCGAGCGTCAGTGGCTTGTTGAGCCCGAGGATCTCCTCGTCGCAGTCCACCTGGATGACATCCTGCTGCTCGGGCGAGCCCCAGTAGCGCGGCTTGCCCCACCAGTCGGTCTCGCCGAAGCGGGTCCCGAGACCGAGCACGACGTCGGCGCCGCCGCGGATCTCGTCGATCAGTGGCGGCAGCAGTGGAACCGTGTGATCGAGGCGGCCATCGAGCGCGGCGCGCCCTCCCCAGCTCGCCGTCATCGGCGCCGCGAGCTTCCGTGCGAGCGCCTGCGCGAGCTCTCCGGCACCCGCATGCACGACGCCGCTTCCGACGTGGATCAGCGGCCGCTCGGCGCCCGCCAGGCGCTCGGCCGCCTCACGTACATGGTCTCGGGACGCTTCGAGGGGCGTCGTCCGTCGGTAGCTCGCGGGCTCACGCACCGCGGGCGCATCCTCGAAGCGCCCGTTCAACACGTCCTCGGGCACGGTGACGAAGACGACGCCCGGCCGGCCTCGCCACGCCGTACGGAAGGCGCGATGCATCACCTCCGGAATGCGATCGAAGCTGCGCGCCGCGCCCGCCCACTTGCTCATGGGCTTCGCGACCGCCACCTGGTCGAAGTACTGATACGTGCCGCCGCGGTCCGGTCCGACGATCGGCGATCGGCGCCAGCTGGTGAGCACGAGCACGCGATTGCCCTCGCCGTTCTCCACGGCGATGCCCGGGAGGACGTTCGCCGCGCCGGGGCCGTTGCTCGCGATGCATACGCCGAGCCGGCCCGTCGTGCGCGCGTAGGCGCCCGCCATGTGGGCCGCGCTGCTCTCGTGACGCGGGGAGACGAGGCGGATGCCGTGCCGTGGAAGCGCGAGATTCAGCTCGACATAGGAGCCGTCCACGATGCCGAAGACCGTGTCCACAGCCTCCGCGGCCAGCATCTGCGCAATGAGCTCGCCGCCCGTCACCGACCCCATCGCGTTCCCCCTCCTGCTCTCGTGGGATTTCGTCGACGCTCGCTACGCCGCATGACGCATCTCCCAGGAGAGTCGCCCCATGACGGCCAGCCGACCCAACAGACGAGGGTCGGAGCTCAATCATCTTGCCCGGCTCGACCTCAGTCAAGCGAATCATGGAGTGGATGCAGACCCGACCGCAGCACACCGCGGCCACCCGATGGAAGCCGGATGAAGGCGAGATGATGGAAGAAGGAGCGCACGGCTCGACCGGCGCGAGACCCGTGTGCCCGGAGTCGGCCACGAGATCCCATATCTCCTACGGCAGCCTCTCGACCGCGCGATCTCGCCGGAGTCTGCGGCTCGGTCAGCCGCGAGCGGGCGGCAGGAGTGTCCTTCAGATCGATGCTCTGTCGGCCAGCCGACGTCGATCCGATGCTTCGCCCGGAGCGGCAGTGGCCCTGCCACCAGCGGCCTCGAGATGCATCGACGCAGACACATCGACCCGTCGATCGCCGCCCGGGCACGCCGCCACGCTCGACGTGGAGCGTGCACCCGTCGTCCGAACGCGGCTGGCGGCCGGCGCCGTCCCGCGAGCTGACGCAGCTCGACCGGCAGCAGGCAGCTGGACTCGGGTGACCCGACCCGATGGGCCCGCTTGCGTCAGACCGAGCCGCTCGGACTGGAGGCGCACTCCGTGCGAGACGTGTCGGCGACGGCCCGAGCCGAGAGGTCCCCGCTGATCGATCCCGACATGACGATCCCGACATCGCTGAACCCAGGGGAGCGAATGGGGATGAGCAGCTGTGTCCCGCCCGACGAAACGGCCCGCGTCAGTCCTGGACCAGCGCGGCGCCCTCCTCGATGACGAAGACCGGAAACTTCGCGGCCTGACGCTCCATGTCCTGCAGCGTTGGAGAATCGAGGCCGAAGTAGAGGCGCGCCGCCCGCTTCGGTGAGCGGGTGAAGGCGCGCGACTGGACGTAGGAGAGCAGGACGGGGGCTCTCTCCTGGACCGGGATCTCGCGGAGCTGCACCGGTCGACGTCCCCCGTGAAGGATGAACGCCTTCCCGTCCGATGCCCGGACGTTCTTCACCCAGGCCCGCTCGCCCGCCAGCGAGACCAGATATTGGCGACCGTCGAGCTCGGCGGGGGACATCGATAGACGGATCGGCCTGCCCGAGGTCCGCCCCTTCACCTCCAGAGTGACACTTCTGGGCGTCACGCCCATCGCGGTGATCAGCGGGGCGACGCGTCGATTCAGCCAGGCGACGAAGTCCATTCGGCTCAGCCCTCCCGCGCATCGATGTGGGGGCAATGAGGATCTAGGGCGCGACCTCGACCCGGGCCTCCAGTCGACTCGGCGCCTTCAGGGATTGCGTGATCAGGCAGGAGCTCTCCGATCGTTCCAGGATGCGTCGCGCCTTCGCCGGATCGCTGCCCGCAGGCACGCGCAGCCAAGCACGCACGTGGATCTCCGTGAAACATGTGACCTTGTCGATCCGATCGAGCCTTCCCTCCGCCCGGCACTCGAGCGAGACCCAGGGGAGCTTGGACGCACGTGCGATCGCTCTGAAGGTCAGGATGAAGCAATCGGCGACCGCTCCGACGAGCAGCGTCTCGGGAGACCAACGGTCTCCGGGACCGCCGAACTGCGCAGGCGGCGCGGTCGCGAGGTCCGCGAGCCCCTCGCTCCCGATGGTCACCTCGCCTTCGGCTTCCGCGTTGGCGGTGACGGCGTAGAGATGCGGGTAGTCGTCCACCAGACGTGCCTCCAGGACTGCCCGAGCCCATCGCGACGCGAGGTGGCCAGGGCTGCGCACCCGGCTCGACGCATGGCTCGGAACGTCGATGGGCAGAGGCTACCAGACGCTCGGGGACGAAGGCAGAGCGGCCCGGGAGAGCGCGGGCTCGGAAGCTCGAGAGCAGGACGATCCAGACGCGCACGAGGCCAGGCCGCTTCGACCGATCGCGGGGATCGGACTGGAGCGCGCTGGGCCTGCGGCGGTCAGCGGCGCGTGTCTACGAGAAGAATGCCACGGCTTCAGCTTCCGCGGGGCCGTCGAGGGACGGCAACGCCCGTGCCCTGACTCCGCCACGTCCGGGCACGGGACGACGGCCCAGGCGATGCCTCCCGACGCCCCGGCCACGCCCCTCGGCGACTCGCCGAGCCGCACCCTACTCGAGGCGCTCGAGATACTCGCGGAGGGCGTTCGCGTTGTTCAGCACCATCTCCTTCGAGCTGAAGAGGAGGGTTGCGGTCCCACCGGCGATTCGGGAGATCAACGCCTCCACGCCCTCGGGGTTCGCGTCGAGCTCGCCGAAGTAGCGTGCGCGGAACTCGGACCACTTCGCGTGATCGTGGCGGTACCACCGTCTCAGCTCGCTCGACGGCGCCACGTCCTTTGCCCAGAAGTCGATCGCAGCGGCCTCTTTCGAGATCCCGCGCGGCCAGAGCCTGTCGATCAGGATCCGTATACCGTCCTTGGACCGGGCCTCTTCGTAGATTCGCTTGGTGCGGATCTCCACTCGACTCGCCCCCTGACGTCTCCGACCAGACTTCCGGTCGGGAGTCTAGCTCGCACGCGGAGCAGCCTGACGACCGAGGTGCCGATCGGAGCGGGCCATCGGCTCCGGATGCGGGAGACGAAGCGCGCCACCTGGCACCGGTCCCACGCGGACAGGAGCAGAGCCAGCAGCCCCGTCGCGTGGGCGACGGGGCCCACCGGCAGTGCCGGAAGGCAGCCACGCCGTCGCTCGATGGGATCGCAGCTGCCGGCGGCTCGGATCAGGCGCCTCCCGCGTCGCACACGTCTCGAAGGTCGATGCCCGAAGCGGCCACGCACCGCGTGAGCCAGGCCTGTCCGAGCTCCTCGACCTTGTTGGAGGATGGAGGAGTGCGTAGCTTGTGGGCTTCGAGTCGCGAGGAGGTTTCGATGGCCGCGAAGAAACGAAAGAGCTATCCGCTGCCGAAGCGGTTCAGCGCCGCACTCTCCGATCGAGCATACGCGAAGCTCAGGGAGCTGAACGAACGCTTCGGGTTCAGCAACAACTACCTGCTGACCTTCCTGCTCGAGGACCTCGACACCATCGCGAAGCCCCGGGAGCTCGAACGCGTCTTGACGGAGAGGGCCGCAGAGTTCGGGCGACCATCGGACTGACGCGGTCGCGGGCCAGCGCACGGCGAGCGGGCGTTCGTCGGTGATATGCCCATGCGCCGGCCTCCGAACGACATCGACGCCACCTGGCCGGACGAGCGAGCGAGGATGCCGGTGGATGGTGCCGAGCGACATCGCCCGTCCCATCCTCGCCCACGGCTCCGATCGGTCGTCGCAAACGCTGCGGCGCGACCCGAAGAGCGCCCTCCTCGCGGCCGGGCGCCGGAGCGGGCTGCCGCCCGCCACGACGTGCTAACCCTTGAAGGTGGTCTGGGTCGCGGGCGTCGATGGATGCAGGCGAGGCTGGTTCCGGGCATGTCGAGAGACATCCTCGGGCCAGCTCCACTTCGATGTCTTCGAGACGGTGGACGCACTGCTGGCTCGCGTGCCGCGGCCGAAGGTCGTGGCCGTGGACATTCCGATCGGATTGCCCGACGCCGGTCCGCGATGCTGCGATCGCGAGGCCCGTCGCCGGCTCGGCTCGCGCCGAAGCAGCGTCTTCCCCGCGCCGATCCGGCCCGCGGTGCGAGCCGGCAGCCGCGAGGAGGCGAGCCGGATCACCGCGGCCAGGGATGGACGACGAGTCGCCGCCCAGGCGTGGGGGATCTACGCCAAGGTTCGCGACGTCGATGAGGCGCTGCGCTCGAGGAAGTCGCTCAGGCGAGCGATCCGCGAGGTCCATCCGGAGGTCTCCTTCTGGGCCTGGAACGAGCGGATGCCGATGCAGTGGCCGAAGAGGACGCCGCAAGGTCTTGCCGAGCGGGTCCGCCTGGTCGAAGGCTGGCTCGGCAGAGGCGTCTTGGCGTCGGCCCGCGGCGAGCATCTGAAGAAGGACCTGGCCGACGATGACATCGTCGATGCGATCGCGGCCCTGTGGACGGCGCATCGAATCGCCGACGGCAGCGCCGAGACCCTTCCCCGAAGGCCACCCCGGGACTCGGCGGGACTCCGCATGGAGATCGTCTTCTAGCGCCAGCCCGAAGCGCATCCTTCGAGATGGAATCTCGACTCGCATCGAGGAGACACGCCGCGGCCGAGCCATGACCATGCTCGGAGAGGGTCGATTCCGAGAGGCCGACGGGTCCGGATGCCAGCAACGGATGCCTGCGAGCGCAGCGCGACACCAGGCGTGCGCAATCAAGCGGGTGGCGGCTCGAGATCGACCGGCAGAGCGTTGCGGTGTACGTAGGCGGAGGCATAGCGGGACTCGAACGCTTCTCGACTACGCCCGATGTAGTCGCGCAGCACGCGCTCTGCTCCGCCGACGTCACAGCGAAAGGCAAGCGTCGTCTTGATGTTGAAGAGCCGTGCGAGCAGCGAAGCGGGAGGAACGAGCCGGTCGCTGAGGAACCAGATGTCGTCCGGGCCGTCGCAGTTGACCTGGAGGAAGTCCCTCCGATCGCGAGAGAGCGTGAAGGAAGTCTGCGCCATGGACTCCTCGACACTCTCGTAGCGGATGGCTGCGCGCTCGGCGGCTGCTCGGAGCTCGTCGAGCGCAGCCCCGAGCGTGATCTCTCCGTATGGAACGAGAGCGGTCCGCTCGTCGAATCGATGCAGCTCCACTTTCGCCGTCCATCGGATCGGCGTTCAGCAGCATACGGCGGCCTGCTCGCAGCTCTTGAGCACCTTTCGGAGAAGAGATCCTACCACTCACGGATGGACAGAGGCCTCAGTGATCACCGCGAGACCGGCCATAGGCAATCACTTCACAGCCGGCCGTAGCGAGGGAGGGATCCGGGACGATCGCGATCGAGCTCAGGGATGGTGAGGAAGCCATGGATCTGCGTGATCGCTCCGAGATGGGGGCTGGGGTTCGCGCGCCGGAGTCGGCGGCTCGTCAGGGCTCCGGCGACCGATCTGCCGACCGCGCCCGGGAGAGCGCCGACTCGAGCCGGTCGTTGCCCCAGAAGAGCTCGCCGTCGACCACGAAGGTCGGCGCTCCGAAGATGCCCAGGGAGGCGGCCTGCTCGGTGCGAGAGCGAAGCCGAACCTTGGTCTCGGGCAGCTGGGCCTCGGCGACGAGCGTTGAAGACCGCCCCAGCGACGCGAGAATCGACCCGATCACTCGCGGATCGGAGATACTGCGATCCTCCGCGAAGCTCGCCGAGTAGATTCGGCGAACGAACTCGGGAGGCCACGGCTCGGAGGAGAAGCGGGAGCTGCCACCGGCGAGGCCGCGCGGAGTGACCCCATCCGCTCGTCGGCACGCGGGCGCCCCACCACTGGCGGCGACATCGTCGCGTCACGGCCGGCCACTCCGGCGCCGGCCGAAGCGAGCGCTGCAGGCTCGGCTGCACAGTGGTGTCGGGCGATGGGCTCTCCGCTCGCGATTCCGAGAAGGCGAAGCGCCTACTCGTGGACGATCAGCGGCACCCCGTATTGCCGTATCAGCTCCTCGAGCTCGGAGCGGGAGAGGTCGAGCTGGTCGATCGTGGCCTCACGACTGAGGCCGGCACGACTCGTCACTCGCATCGAGCCATAGTCCGAATCGGCATCCGGCCACGAGAGCACGATCTCGGCGACTTCGGACCACACGAAGAGTGTCGGGGGCTGGGTGTGGACCGACTCGTTGCCGAAGAAGTGCAGGTGCTCGGGCGTGGCCTCCAGCAGCCGTGGGTCGGCGCGGAGCATGGCGATGTGCCAGAGCAGGCCGTAGGCGATCGCCCCGACCACGGCCGCCGTGAGAATCCAGTCGGCTGCGGGATGCCCAAGACCCCCCATCGGAGCGACGGAGAGCACGAAGATCAGGATCACCACGAGGACGGCGCTCTGGACGCCCTCCCTCAGACGGTGATGGACGTGACGGACGGTAAGGGGGCTGCTCGCATGCACTCGGAGTGGATCGGATCTTCCGGGTGCCGGCTGAAGGCGCCTGACTGCATCCAGGGCCGAGGCGGAAGGGTCCGACGGCGCACCGCAGCGGAGATGCGCAGCACCACCGACGGATGTTCCGCGCACCGCCGCGCCGCCGGAGTCGCCGGATCCCGGCGTGGCCGATCGGTCCGAGGTGTGTGAAGGAATCTGCAGCAGCTCGAATGCGTGCGCTCGCTACTCCGACGCGCCAGCCGAGCGGCGTGCGACCGCGCGCGGCATCGCCGCAAAGAGGGCGAGCGAGAGCACGTAGACGGCGACCGCCCAGGGATCGCGCGAGTCGGAGTACTCGGCGATGGTCATCCCTCGGACTCGCAGAACGACGGTGAACTCGAAGACGAGCAGGAGGCCCAGTGCGAAGAGGCCCGAGTACACGTACGCAGATCGCTCGATCGCCGGGAAGCGCCGGACGACGAAGCGCGCTGCAACGAACGAGGCGAAGACCATGAGGGGCGCCTCGAGAATCTCCGCCGTCGCCTCACCGATGACGGGAGCAACGAAGAGAACGCGGACAGCGCCGAGCACGAAGCCGACCGAGAACACCAGAACGAAGTACGCGCCACCTCGCCACCAGATCTGCATGGGGAGCCGTGCCGCCAGCCGGCATCGAACCGCTCGGCGCCCACGCACAGCCGCCGGGTCATGCCGATGCCCAAGAGGGTCGAAGCCCAGAGGCTACCCAATCCGGCTGAGAGGAGGCGTTCGGCGACGGATTCGCGGGGCGAGTCACAGGCTGCTCGATCGAAGCGCGTCGGCAAGGTCCTCGATCTCGGCGCGCATGGCCAGGAGGTCTCGCCAGCGTTCCGGAATCGCCCCTGCTCCATAGAAGGCCCCAGCGACCTGACCGTAGATCGCGGCGGTCGTATCGGCGTCGTCTCCAAGATTCGCCGCGGTGAGGACTGCGGAGCGGAAGCGATCCGTCCGGTCGAAGCACCACATCGCCGCCTCGATGGAGTCGACTACGTACCGCGCCCCACGAATCTCGTTGGCAGGGCGGCCAGCATAGAGGCCGTCGGCGACCCCATTGAGGCGCTCGGAAGTGCTGGATGCCTTCGCCGCCGAGAGCACATCCGATTTCGCGCCACCATCGAGCGCACACGACAGAATGTGCGCGAAGGTCCTGCACGCATCTACGGCCTCGAGGGCGCCGTGTGTGGTTCGCGAGCTCTCGGCCGCGTAGTGTACACATGCCTGCCGGTCGGGGTGATGGAAGAGGACGACCGGTGCGAGTCGCATGAGAGAGCCGTTGCCGGCGCTGTATGGATCCGTGCTTCCGCAGAACGGCTCACCGGTCTGCCTGAAGCGGCCCGCCTTGCGAGGGACTTCCGCAATTCGACCGGCCCGCCTGAACCCGAATCTCTCGTGGAGCGCGAGGGACGCGTCGTTGGAAAGCGTGATGCCCGCGCAGCCAACGACCTGGTCGTGCTCGACGGCGACGTGGAGGCGATGCGGGCCGGTCTCTTGATGGCTCTCGAGCCAGGCTTGTCGATCGGAGAGCGGGACTCGCTGCGTGTCGAATGTGCAGTGCGAGTTCGAGACGTAGTCGTTGTAGAGATCCGCCAGCGCGACCCCTTCGCCTCGTTGCGCGAGGCGCAGCATCACACTCATCGGAAAGACCGCCTCACCTTCCATGCTCGCGAGCTCGCCAACCCCACG
>CAZQMY010000040.1:0-25247 GCA_964594405.1 uncultured Spirochaetaceae bacterium
GGGCTTCCGCCTCTCCGACCAGGTCGCTGGCCTGCTCACCTTCATGCGCTGCTCCACGGACCACCACAACCTGCTGATCCAGCCGGCGCCGGTCCCCTACCTCAATCACTACGCCTTCGAGTTCGACGACATCGACGCGGTCGGCGCCGCTGCCCGTCGCTATCTGCAGCCGAACATGGAGCGACACGTCGTCGGCCTCGGCCGACACACCATCGGATCGAACGTCTTCTGGTACGTGAACGATCCCTGCGGCACGATGATGGAGTTCTTCACCGACATGGACGACATCCGGGATGACGACGCCTGGCAGCCCCGGACAGATTGGGAGCTCGGGGAGTTCTCCAGCTGGGGGCCGCCGCAGCCGCCGCCGGAGTTTGCCTTTCCGTTGGACCTCGATCGCATCAGCGAAGCGCGCAAAGCGGAGGGTCGCTAGGCGTGGACCTGGGCATCCGCGGAAGGCGAGCCATCGTCTGCGCGTCGAGTCGCGGGCTCGGACGGGCGTGCGCCGAGTCCCTCGCGCGAGAGGGCGTCCACGTCGTCCTGAACGGGCGTGACGAATCGGCACTCTCGAGCACAGTCCAGGCCATCTCGGCGGCGAACGACGTCGAGGTGGGCTCGGTCGCCGGCGACATCGCGGACGCTTCGGTCCAGGCCGCCCTGCTCGAGGCCTGCCCCGATCCCGACATCCTGATCAACAACAACGGTGGGCCGCCCCCCGGCCGGTTCGCCCTGTGGGATCGCGACACGTGGATCGCCGCGCTCGACGCCAACATGCTCGCGCCGCTCGCCATGATTCGCGCGGTGCTGGACGGGATGGTGGAGCGTCGCTTCGGCCGGATCGTGAACATCACCTCCGCCATGGTCAAGACGCCCATCGCGCCGATGGGCCTTTCCACCGGCGCGCGGGCCGGGCTCACATCCATGAGCAAGGCCCTCTCGCGAGAGGTCGTCCGCGCGAACGTCACGATCAACAACCTGCTGCCCGAGCGCATCGACACCGACCGACAGCACCACATGGCGGAGCTCCGCTCGAAGCTCGCCGGCGTCTCGCTCGAGCAGGCCTACGACGAGATGGTGGCCTCCATCGCCGCCGGACGGCTGGGCCGCCCCGAGGAGCTCGGGGATGCCTGCGCCTTCCTGTGCAGCGCGCAGGCCGGGTTCATCTCGGGACAGAACCTCCAGCTGGACGGCGGCAGCTACGCCGGCGTGATCTGAGGAGTCGACATGGCGCGCTTCGAAGTCCCCTTCCTGATCGTGGGCGCCGGCCCGGTGGGCATGATCGCGGCCATCCTGCTCGAGCGGCTCGGGCAGCGCTCGCTCCTGATCGAGCGGCGAAGCGGCCCCCAGACCGCGCCCGCCGCTCACGTGGTCAACGCGAGGAGCTTCGAGATCTGCCGACAGGCCGGTCTGGACATGGAAGCCATCGGCGCGGCCTGCAAGTCGCCCGAGGACGGCGGGCACGTGCGCTTCGTGACGCGGCTCGCCGACCGGGAGATCGGCCATCTCCCCTTCGAGCGACAGGGTGATGAGTGCCTGCGCTTCACCCCGACGCCCCTTCGCAACCTCTCGCAGCACCGCTTCGAGCCCATCCTCGTCGATGCGATCGGCAAGCTCGCCGAAACCGAGCTCCGCTACGGCTGGCAGTGGGAGCAGAGCGTGCAGGACGGCGCGGGAGTGACGTCGCAGGTGCGCGACCTGCAGAGCGGCGCGCTGCACGAGGTGCGCAGCGCCTACGTGATCGGTACAGACGGGGCGAGGAGCCGCGTGCGCAGCTCGCTGGGCATCGAGATGGAAGGGCCGCAGCGCCTGCAGAGCTTCCTGATGATCCACTTTGCCGCGAATCTGCGCGAGATGGTGCGCGAACGCCCCGGTGCCCTGCACTTCGTGATCGACCCGGAGGTGGGCGGCGTCTTCGTCGCGCATGACATCGATCGCGAGTGGGTCTACATGCACGACTTCGACCCCGACCAGGAAGAGCTGAGCGGCTATGACGATGCGCGCTGCCGCGCGCTCGTGATCCGGGCCCTCGGCGAAGAGACCGAGCTCGAGATCCTGCATCGCGGCAGCTGGCACATGAGCGCGCAGGTCGCCAGCGAGATGCGCAACGGGCGAATCCTGCTGGCGGGCGACTCGGCGCACCGCTTCCCCCCCACCGGAGGCATGGGTCTGAACACCGGCTTCCAGGACGCGCACAACCTCGCCTGGAAGCTCGCGGCCGTCGAGGCAGGATGGGCGCCTGCCTCGCTGCTCGAGAGCTATGCCATCGAGCGATTGCCCATCGCCCGCGAGAATGCGCAGCAGAGCGTCAAGAACGCCATGAAGCTCGCGTTGCTGCCCCGAGCCCTCGGCACCGACGAAGAGCCGACCCGCACCCGCATCGCCCGAACGCTGAGCAGCGAAGAGGGGCGCCGCTCCGTCGCCGAGGCCATCGAGGCACAGGCCGAGCACTTCGACATGCTCGGCCTGCAGCTGGGCTACGGCTACGCGGCCGGCGCCCTGGCGCTCGACGACGACACCCTGCCCGATCCGATCTCGCCACGCACGTACAGGCCGAGCGCGCGCCCGGGCGCTCGGCTCCCGCACGCCTGGGTGGAATCCAGAGGCGAACGGCGCTCGACCCTCGATCTCATCGACCTCGGCCGTTTCACCCTCATCAGCCTCGGCGCGCACACGCGCTGGGCCGAAGCGGCCCGACACGCCACCCACCTCCCCTTCGCGCACATTCGTCTCGGCATCGACGCAACCGCTCCGGACGATGCCTGGCGGGCGGACTGCGAAGTCGGTCCGGACGGCGCATTGCTCGTACGACCCGATCAGCACATCGGCTGGCGGGCCGAGGGGCTGCCGGATTCGCCGGCGTCGAGCCTCGATGCGGCACTGCGGCGGATCCTGGGCCCTGCTCGCGCAGGGGATTGACGGGGCGCCGCGTCGAGGCTCAGTCGGGCGTCCCGTAGTAGTCGGGGATCAGCACGTCGGCAGGAAGGGGCGGCCGCTCGTAGGCTTCGCTGGGCGGCCTCGGGCCCAGCACGACCGGCTCGAGATCGACGTGGTCGTAGGGGATCGAGTCGAGGAGATGCCGGATGCAGCCGAGGCGCGTGCGCCGCTTGTCGTCCGCCTCGAGGACGTGCCAGGGCGTGCTCGGCGCGTGGGTGCGCGCCAGCATGACGTCGCGGGCGCGCGAGTACTCCACCCACCGCTCGCGCGAGGCGAGATCCATGGGACTCAGCTTCCAGCGCTTCGTCGGCTCGTCGAGCCGCGCCTGGAAGCGCCGCTCCTGCTCCTGGTCGCTGACGGAGAGCCAGTACTTGCGAAGCAGCAGGCCCGAGCCCACCAGCAGGCGCTCGAAGATGGGACAGTCGTGGAGGAACTGCTCGTACTCCTCGTCCGAGCAGAAGCCCATCACGCGCTCCACGCCGGCGCGGTTGTACCAGCTGCGATCGAAGAGGACGATCTCTCCCTTCGCCGGGAGCTCGGCGACGTAGCGCTGGAAGTACCACTGATTGCGCTCGCGGTCGCTGGGCGTCCCGAGGGCGACGACCCGACAGATGCGGTGCGAGAGCTTGTCGGTGATGCGGCGGATGACGCCGCCCTTGCCGGCCGCGTCGCGCCCCTCGAAGATCACCGCGACCCGCGCTCCGGAATCGCGCACCCACTCCTGGAGCTTGCCCAGCTCGATCTGGAGCCGGCGAAGCTCCGTCTCGTAGAAGTCGCGATCGAGCCGGCGCGGCCGCGCCGCCTTCGCATCGTCATTCCCCATTCGCACGCCTCCCGATTCCGATGCGCGCCGCGCAGGTCCATGCGGAACTCCCGGCCGATCGCAGCATAGTCGACCCGCAGGATCGTGGGTGGGCGTCCGGATCGATGTGATGGGATGGCTGTGCGGCGCCGCGCTCGGCGTCCTTCCCGATCCCCGCCTCGGCTTCGGGGTGGGCGGACACTCCTGGCCGGGCACGTGTCTGGCGCGAATGGATCTGCGCGTCTCCGTCCGCCCATCCGTCGAGCGCTTCGAAGAGATCGAGCTCTCGCGCGGAGCCGAGCGACCGCCGGCACGCTCCCGGGTGACCCCGGCCGGGCAGCGCTCACTCGACGGCGACGGGCAGCGCCGCGAGGCCGCGCAGGATCGGATTCGGGCGGTACTCGGGCGCGTCGTCGACGAGGCGCAGTCGCGGGAAGCGGCGCGTGAGGGTCTCGAAGGCGAGCTTGCCCTCGAGCCGAGCGAGCGAGGCCCCCAGGCAGAAGTGCGGACCGAAGCCGAAGGCCAGGTGCGGATTCGGATCGCGCGAGAGGTCGAGGCGCTCGGGGGCGTGGAAGACGTCCGGATCGTGGTTCGCGGCGCCGATGCTGGTGAGCAGCATCGAGCCGGCCTCGATGGCATGGCCGTCGATCTCCAGGGCCTCCCTGGCCACCCGGGTCGTCGCCTGGACCGGCCCGTCGAAGCGCAGGAGCTCCTCCACGGCCCGATCGAGCAGCCCCGGGTCGCCGCACAGGCGAGCCCACTCGTCCGGCTCGCGGAGCATCGCGAGCGTCCCGTTGCCGATCAGGTTGGTCGTGGTCTCGTGACCCGCGATCAGCAGCAGGTTGGCGGTGGCGAGCAGCTCGAGATCGCTGAGGGCATCGCGCTCGTCCTGCGCCTGGATCATCGCGCTGATCAGGTCGTCTGCCGGGGATCGGCGACGCGCCGCGATGGTGTCGCCCAGATAGCCGAGCAGCGCGCGGGCAGCGTCGCGCGCGGCATCCCTGGCCGCGTCCGTCCCCAGCGCGGTGGCCGCGATCAGCGTGCCCGACCAGCTCCTGAACTGGCGGTGATCCTCGGGCGGAACACCGAGCAGCTCGGCGATGACCACGGCGGGAATCGGCTCGGCGAAGTCGTGGATCAGGTCGAACTGGCCCCCCTCCTCGAGCTTCCGGGCGGCCGCATCGGCGAGGTCCTCCGCGATGCGCGCGATGTGCTCGCCCAGCGCTCCGATCCGCCGCGGCGTAAAGGCCTTGTTGACGAGCCCTCGCACACGGGTGTGGTCGGGCGGATCCATGATCAGCATCGAGCGCAGCCCCTCCTGGGATTGGCGCAGGAACTCCGGCATGCGGTCCGCGTTCTCGCGCACGATGGGCGCGCTGGCCCGATCCGCGGACATGCGCGGATCGAGGAGGACGTCGTGCACGTCGCGATGGCGCGTCAGCAGCCAGGTCGCCGGCCCGTCCCATCCCTCCACCGGGATGTGCATGACCGGCCGGACCGTCCGGACCACCGCGTACATGGGATAGGGATCGCGACCTCCGGCGACGCTGCGGAAGGGGCGGAAGAAGTCGAAGGGCGTGGGGCCTGCGGCGTCGCCCGAGCGGCCGGGGCGCGATGGGTGCGTGATCGGAGCTGAAGGGGCTGCCATCTCGATTTCCTCCGTGGATCGTGTGGATCGGGCGCGTCTCGGTCGATCCGGTCGTTTCGAGGTTGAAATGACCGACCGGCCGGTCATAATACTAGCCATGCCGAAGATCGCCGCCAGTGACCGGGACGCCTATTACGAGCAGAGGCGCGCCGACCTCTCCGAGGTGGCCCTCCAGCTCTGGGCGAAGCAGGGCGTCGACCAGACCTCGGTGGCCCAGATCGCTCGTGAGGCCGGCATCGCCAAGGGCACGTTCTATCTCTACTTCGAGTCCAAGGAGGCGCTGCTCGTCGAGGTCTTCCGGCGCAACTCCCTGTTCCCGAACGTGATGCGCCTGATCGAGGATCTCCGGACCGAATCGCTCGAGGTCGCCGTTCGCGACTTCGTCCGCTCGTCCTGGGGTTTCCTCAAAGAGCACCGCGAGCTGCTCCTGGTGGCCCTGCGCGAGCTGCCCGGCCATCTCGACGAGGCCGAGCACGTGGTCGAGCGCCTGCTGGTCCCGGGCAACAAGGCGCTGGCTGGCTTCCTCGAATCGCACATGCCCGCCGGTCGCACCGAGCAGATGTCCTCGATCCTCTCCGTGCGCGCGCTCATCGGCATGGTCGTCGTCGTCTTCATCTCGCAGGAGCTGCTCGGCGCTCGCAGACTTCTGCCCTTCGACGACGAGCAGGTCACGAACACCGTCGCCGAGCTCTTCCTGCGCGGCGTCACCTTCGATCCAGGCGCCCTGCCCCGCTCCACCTCGTCTGCCGCCCGCCCTACGGAAGAGCCCCCCGCATGAACGAACACCTCCGACGCCATCGCCCGGTACGCGCCCTGCGCGTCGCCTACGCGCTCACGAAGGTCGTGCCGCGCTACCTGCTGCTGATCCTTCGCGATCGGACGCAGCGTTTCGCCGCCGATCAGGCGGCCTGGGACCGCGCGCACACCCGGGCCGCGTGCGAGATCCGCGATGTCGCCCACGCGCTGGCGGGGGCCTTCAACAAGGTCGCCCAGTTCATGGGCGCCCGCGCGGACGTCTTTCCGGCGCCCTTCGTGGAGATCCTGCGTCCCTTCCAGGACGCCGTGCCGCCCCGCCCGATCGCCCAGCTGCGCCCGCTGATCGAGGCCGACCTCGGCCAGCCCCTCGAAGCCGTCTTCTCCGAGCTCGACGACCACGCGCTGGGCGCCGCCTCGCTCGCACAGGTCCATCGGGCACGCCTGCACGACGGACGCGAGGTGGCCGTCAAGGTCCAGTATCCCGAAGTGCGGCACCTCATGCCCACCGACCTGGGCACGATCCGCGCGGTGGCCCGCATGGTCCACGCCCTGCAGCCCTACATCGATCTTCGCACCTTCGTGGAGGAGGTCACGTCGAACATCGCGCGCGAGCTCGACTTCGAGCGCGAGATCGCCTCCACCGAGCGCATGGCGAAGACGCTGGCCGACGTGCCCGGCGTCAGGATCCCCGCCGTGCACCGCGACGCCTGCGGCCGGTCCGTGATCGTGCTCGAGTACCTGGAAGGGATCCGGATCTCGGACATCGGCGCCCTTCGCGCGGCGGGCGTCCGCCTGCCCGATCTCGCCCGAAGGGTGGGCGACCTCTACGGCCTGATGATCTTCGAGCGGGACTTCTTCCATGCGGACCCCCATCCGGGCAACCTGCTGGTGCTGCCGGATGGACGGATCGGCTTGCTCGACTTCGGCCTCTGCAAGGCGTTGCCGAAGGGCTTCGCGGCGCAGCTCGCCGAGATGATGGTCTCGGCCATGCTCGGGGACTCTGCCGCCGCCAATCAGGCTGCCGAGCGACTCGGCTTCGACATCGCCCAGCTGAAGGCCGAGCACCTCCGAACCCTGATGCTGATGGCCGTCGGCGACCGCGACGGCGACCAGAGCTTCTTCGAGATCATCGCATCGGCGCGCATCCGCAAGATCCCCGACGACTTCGCCCTGGTGATGCGCACGATGCTGCTGCTCAACGGGCTCTCGCACCGGCTCGTGCCCCATCGCAGCCTGATCCAGGCGGAGCTGCTCCGGCACCTGGCGCGCGGAGCCGCCGGCCATCGGGCCGCTGCGTAGACGCAGCGGCCCGTCGCCCACCGCCGGCTCAGCCCTCGTCGCTCCGCGGCCAGGGCACGAGCGCAGGCGTCCGCGCGGCGTACTCGGCGAATCCAGGCCGCCGGACGGCGCTCCGCTCGTCCAGCGCCGGGACGCTGAAGCTGCGGAACATCACGTAGATGGCCAGGGCACCGATCCCGGTCCACCACGCCGAGGGCGTCGCCGCCAGCGCGAAGAGCCAGAGCGAGCACCAGAAGCCGATCTCGCCGAAGTAGTTGGGATGGCGAGAGAGCCGCCAGAGACCGCGATCCATCACATCACCGGGCTGCTTGGTCTGCGCGAAGATCTTCATCTGCTCGTCCGCGGCGAGCTCGATGGCCGTGGCGCCGACCCCGACGATCAGTGCGAGGGCGTCGAGCAGGCCGAAGCCCGGACCGCCGAGCACGATCGCCGGGTGCAGGGGGAGCAGGCCGGCGATCACGAACAGGGTCTGGGCGATCACCACCGCAAAGAGCCGGACCGCCCAGATCGGAAGCGGCCACCGCTCGGCCAGCTGACCGAAGCGCCAGTCCTCGTGGTGCAGACCCGGCCAGTCCCGCCACCAGTTCAGCGTGAGGCGCGCGCCCCAGAAGCCGGTCACGGTGAGCACAGCGATCTGCCGCGCACTCGTCGGCTCCGGGCCGGCCAACGCGAAGACCATCCAGAGGGCGGTCACGGGGGGCATGACGCTCCACCAGGCGTCGAAGACCGATCCGTTGTCCGCATGGACGATGAATCCGAAGGCCACGGCCGCCGAGACGGCCAGGCCCGCAGCCATCGTGACCTGTGCAGACCACGGGCCCAGCCACCACGTGAACAGCGCCGCCCCGACGATGGCCGCGTAGGCTCGTGAGACGTAGCGGCGAGAGGCGCTGCGGTCGGGTTGGGCGGTCACGGGGCATCCTCCTTCTCCTGCCATTCGTCTGGCGGGCGCGCCCACGCCGGCCGCGGGGGCCCGCTCGAGAGGCTTTAGCGACCCCTGAGAGGATGCGCCCGCGCGGAGTACAATTTCGGCCGCCTCGAGGAGGATCGATGGATGGAACCCGCGCTTCAGCAAGCCGTGGACGGACTCCTGCCCGAGCTCGCGGCCCGGGCAGAAGAGATGGAGGCCGCGCGGCGCCTGCCGGCCGACCTGGCCGGGAAGATGGCGCCGACCGGCGTCTTCAGGCTGCTCACGCCGCGACGCCTCGGCGGGCTCGAGCTCGACCCGCGCGCCTTCGCCGAGGTGCTCGAGATGCTCAGCGCCGCCAACGCGAGCGCCGGTTGGTGCGCGATGATCGCCTCCACCACCGGGCTCATCGCCGCGTACATGGAGACGGCCGCTGCCGCCCCGATCTACGACGACCCGCTCGTGATCACCGGCGGCGTCTTCGCGCCGATGGGCCGGGCGATCGTCACCGACGGCGGCTTCCGGGTGTCCGGGCGCTGGCAGTGGGGCTCGGGCTCGGCCAACTGCAGCTGGCTCTCCGGGGGCTGCCTGATCTTCGACGACGACGCGATGAGGACGCTGCCGTCGGGCATGCCCGATGCGCGCATGATGCTCTTCCCCGCGTCCGACGCCGTGCTCCACGACACCTGGCACGTGATGGGTCTGAAGGGCACGGGATCCGGCGACTTCGAGGTCAACGACGTCTTCGTGCCCGAGGAGCGCTCGATCTCGCTGATCGCCGATGCGCCCGTCGAGCCGGGGCCGCTCTACCGCTTCCCCGTCTTCGGTCTGCTGGCGCTCGGCGTGTGCGCCGTGGCCATGGGGAACGCGCGCGCCGCGCTGGACGAGCTCCACCAGCTCGCCCTCGCCAAGAAGCGGATGGGCAGCGCGCGCACGCTGGCCCAGCGGACGGCCGTGCAGGACGCGTATGCGAGATGCGTCGCCGAGTGGAGAGCCGCGCGAACCTATGTGCTCGCGGAGTCCGACCGCTTGTGGGCGATCTCGCAGGCGGCCGACGGCGAGATCCCCCTCGACGAGCGCGCCGCCCTTCGCCTGGCCTGCACGCACATGACGCGCACCGGTGCCGACGTCTGTCGCACGGTCTACGACCTCGGGGGCGGCTCAGCGCTCTTCGAGACCAGTGATCTGCAGCGCCGCTTCCGCGACGCCCACGCCGCGACCCAGCATATCGTGACCGCCCCCGCCACCTACGAGGTCGCAGGCAAGGTCCTCTTCGACCTCCCCACAGACACGAGCACCTTCTGACGCGCCGAGCTTGTTCGCTGCGCTGGCGGAGCCAAAGCGAAGGGCGGTGCGCTCGAGAGATCGATGGAAATCTTCCGGTACTTCGACATCACGCACATCGACCATCACATCCTCAACCCGATGAACGACCAGAAGCTCGACGAGCTGGTCGAGCTGCTCGATCTCCCGCCCGGGTCACGCCTCCTGGACATCGGCTGCGGAAAGGCGGAGCTCCTGATCCGCGCCTGCCGGCGCTGGGGCTGTCGCGGGATGGGGCTCGATCTCTCCTCCCCCTTCGTCGCCGAGGCGCGCAAGCGCGTGGATCGCGCCGGCCTGGCAGAGTCCATCGGCATCGTGCAGCAGGACGGCGCGACGTACGCGGGCGATCCCGATGCCTTCGACGTGGTCGCATGCCTGGGTGCGAGCTTCATCTGGGGCGGCTTCGGACCAACGCTGAAGGCGCTGGGCAGCTGGACCCGGCCCGGTGGGCTGGTCCTCTCCGGCGAGCCCTATTGGAGGCAGGCGCCCGATCCCGCGTATTGCGAAGCGGCGGGCGTCACCCCCGACGTCTACGGCACCCACGCCGAGAATGTGCAGACGATCCTCGATGAAGGGCTCACCTTCCTCTACGCGATGGCCTCTTCCGAAGACGACTGGGATCGCTACGAGGGCCTCCAGTCCCGCGCCGCCGAGAGATTCGCGTGCGCCCATCCCGACGACCCGGACGTCGCGGAGGTGCTCGCGCGCTGCCGGCACGACCGCGACAGCTATCTGCGATGGGGCCGGAACACGCTCGGCTGGGCCATCTACGTCCTGATGAAGGCGCCCGAGTCCGGTCACTGACGGGAAAGCGACACGCTCGTGCTTCGATGCGCGAACACCGCGCCATGCAACAGGACGTGGCTGGTCGCGGCGCGGGCTGGGAGATACGCTCGCCGCCCGAGAGGCTCGGTTCGTGAGCGATCGATCAGGGGGAGCATCGCGTGCAAGGGCAGACAGGCTCGCAGACTTCGGGAAGGCCCGAGAGCACCTGGGACGAAGAGCGCCTCAGGGGATATCCGCCGCCCTATCCCGAGGGCTGGTACGTGGTGGCCCGCGCAGAGGACATCGGCCGCAAGCCCATCCAGGTCCGGGTCGCGGGCAACGACATGGTGGTCTTCCGAGGCGCCGAGAACAGGGTGCACGCCATTTCGAGCTGGTGCCCGCACATGGGCGCGAACCTCGCGAAGGGCTGCGTCGAAGACGGGCAGCTCGTCTGCCCCTTCCACCGCTGGCGCCTCGACGGCGACGGTCAGGTCACGCAGGCCCGACCGGGCGACCGCTTCAATCCCAATCGCCGCGTCGCCTCCTGGGCCGTGGACGACGTCCACGGCTGGGTGGCCATCTTCCATCGGCACGGGGAGATTGGCCGGAGCTCTGCGCCCAAGCCTCCCTATCAGATCCAGCGAGTCCCCGAGATCGACAGCGGCGAGCTGATCCTGCGTGGCGAGCACGACGAGGGCGTGGTCAACATGCATCTGATCGAGTTCGCCGAGAACAGCGTGGACGAGGCCCACTTCGAGACGATCCACGGCAGGATGCTGATCCCCTGGACCAACATCGCCGTACCGGGATGCGCGATCAAGCACGTGCCCTCCTGGCATACCGATCCTGCGGAGCCGCACGTGGCCTGGTTTCGCGACGAGGCCTCGCTCATCATCCGCGGCAGGCACCTGCCCGAGACCGGCGCCACGGCCCTGATCCGCATCGATGGGCCGGGCGGCTTCGTGCGCTTCGACTTCGATCTCAACGGACGCGGCCGCGTGGTGATGATGCACAGCCACACGCCCATCGGGCCGCTCTCGCAGCACGTCCGATTCAAGTGGTGGAGCGAGAAGCGCGTGCCGAAGCTGCTTGCGTCGTACGTGGTCGGCGAGTGGGTGACCCAGTGGCGGCAGGACGTCCCGATCTGGGAGGACAAGATCTACCATGAGCGGCCGATGCTCACCGAGAGCGATGGTCCGGTGGCCAGGCTCCGCAAGTGGTACTCGCAGTTCTACCCGTCCGGATCTTCGCCGGCCCTGGAATCCTGAAAACACTGCGAGCCCCCGCTTCCGTCGACGCTGTAGAGATCCGGCCGAGACCCGCACGATTCTTCGAAGCGCTCGGCCCGGCGGCTCCCTCGGATTGCCACTCCTCGGCGTTTCGCTTCCCTCCGCATCGGCTGGAGTGTGGTGGAGCGATCGCCGAGGCCCTATCTTTCCGAGGCGTTGGGCGATTCGAGCGTCCGGGAACGGAATTTGCTTGATTCGCCACCGGTCACTGGCCACCCCCCTGCCAGGATCGGGGATGTCGGCGGACGCGCGCAGGGCTGCGTGTGATCCGGACTCATGTGACACGCTCTTCTTCGAGAGGACGCTCGATGCTCAGCTGCCGGATCTTCGCGCTCTGCACCCTGTTGGTACTGACGGTCTCCTACGCGCCCCGGGCCATGGCCATCACGATCGGCAACCTGGTCTCGACGGCGGGTTCGTTCTCGAGCGGAGACGGCCAGCTCACCTTCTCCGACTTCGCCGCGAGCAGCAACCTCGCTCTCTCCGACCTGTCGGGCGTGGAGGTCTCGGCGCTGAGCTCGGGCTTCACCTTCGACGACACGCCGCTGATCGGATTCGAGGGGACGACCGCGAGCTGGGAGATCGCCTTCACCGTCACGGCAAGCTCGGGCTTCGGCCTCTCGGAGACCGCCATCGGCTTCGACGGAATCCGCGTCTCGGACTCCGACCCTGGCCTCTCGGAGTCGCTGCTGGCCGCCACCACCAACCTCGGCGTCTCGATCTTCGACATCGGCCCCGGACCCGGCGGATACTTCTCTGCCAGTGGAAATCTCGACGGCTCGCAGAGCCTTCGCGTCGAGCTGCTGCTCGAGGCCGAGAACTTCGACACCGGCGGTGCGATCGCCGGCGAGGGTGTGGCCTCGCTGACGGGCTTCAACCAGACTTTCGTCGTCGCGCCCGCAAACCCGATCCCCGAGCCCGGCGCCGCCCTGCTCTTCGGCCTCGGGCTCTTCTTCGCGCGCTGGGGTACGCGCCACATCGCCTGAAGCCGGCGACGCCATTCCGCCGCTGTCGCCTCGGTCGAGCACCCCTGCAGGATGTGCATCGCCACGACGGCGATGGCGTCCATCGAAGCGGCCGGGGTCGGTGGCGCAGACGGAGACGGGCATTGCCAGCACCCCACCCGTCCAGACTCAGAAGCCCAGGCTCGCCTGATGAACCGCCTGCGCCCGGGTGGCGCCCCGCCTGCTCCGCACCTGCACCGCCGCCACGCCAGGTTCGTGATCACGGAGCGTGAGCCCGCGCCAGAAGGCACTCGACCCGTTCTCGATGCCACACTGGACATCGATCGACCAGTGTCTGGGCACGAGCGCGCAGCTCGCATTCTCGATCACGGTGGGCGCCGCCGGGTGCAACGGCGCATTCCAGGCCGCGGTGCTCTGGCCGAGGTGAATCGCATCGCAAGCCGGGCAAGGGAGTCGACAGCGTCGAGCCGTGCCATACTCCCCGATCCTTCGTGCCTCCCGACCCCCCGCCATGAGGAGAATGCGCTTGAGCGCTCCCGGAGCTGCCGGCCCCTCGACCGCCCCGATCATCGGCGTCGGCGGCCTGATCGCCAGCGGCAAGAGCACCATCGCCCGCGCGCTCGCCGAGCGCCTCGGCGCGCCGCGGCTCGAGGCCGATCGCGTGCGCGATACGCTGCTCGGCGACCCGGGCGACGAGCCGGCGGGCGCCGAGGCGCGTTGGCGGCGAGATCTGTCCGCGTCCATCGAGCAGGAGATCTACGCGGACCTGCTCGGTCGTGCCGATGCGATCCTCTCGCGAGGTGAGGCGCTCGTAGTCGATGCCTGCTTCCCGCGCCGCGCCCAGCGCGAGGGGCTGCGCGCCCTCGCGCGAAGGCACCATCGGCCCTTCCTCTTCGTCACATGCCAAGTATCGGAGGAGCGCCGGCGCGCGAGGCTGGACGAGCGCGATCGCGCGAGTGGGATACGAGCCTGGGGCGAGATCGATCGGCGACTGGTCGCCCACTACGAGCCCCCTGACGAGCTCGATCGCGTGGAGCACCTGAGCATCTCGAGCGATGGGCCCACCGGGCCGGACATCGAAGAGATCGAGCGTAGGCTCGGCCTGATGCCGGTGCCCTCTCCTGGCGCTTCACCGCAGATGCTGCGTCCCCGCGCCGTCAGCTTCGACTGCTGGGGCACGCTGATGAGCGAAGACGACTGGGCCTGGGCCCATCAGATGCGCATCGCCGCGATGCAGCAGGCTGCGCGGGAGGCTGCGCGGGACGTCCCCTTCGAGGTCGCGAAGGCGGCCTTCGAGACGGCGTGGCAGCGGCATCAGTCGCTGTGGGAGAAGGGCGAGGCGAGCGGTGCCACGGAGGTCGCCGACTGGGGGCTCGAGGCGCTCGGTCTCTCGGACCACGAGCCGGCGCGCACGCACCTGATCGGACGCTTCGAGGAGGCCTCGCACTCGGGTCGGGTGGTCGCCATCGAAGGCGCACGAGCACTGCTCGAGACGCTGACCACCAGCGGGATCCCCTGTGTCCTGGTCTGCGACACCGGGCTGACACCAGGTCGTGTGGTTCGCAGACTGCTCGACCACAACGGCCTCCTTGAGCATCTCAGCGTTCAGGCCTTCTCGGACGAAGTAGGAAGGCCGAAGCCGGATCCGGCGCCCTTCCTCGCTGCCCTGGATCCGCTGGGCATCGCGCCTGCGGATGTCGTGCATGTAGGCGACCTCAAGCGCACGGACGTCGCCGGCGCCCGGGCGCTCGGCATGGGCACCGTTCGCATCCGCGCACGCCACGACGACGAGGCCGATCTGGCCGACGCGGAACACGTGGTGGATTCACACGTGGCGCTGGCTCGGCTGCTGGGCTTCCGGATCCCGACCTAGGGTCCACCGGACGGGCCCGCGACCGTCTCGCCGAAGACCCGGCGTAGGAGCGCGCTGGTCCGCGCGACCGGCTCCTCGCGGATCCGCGCCTCCTCCTCGGCCAGCGTGCTGAACAGACCGCGAAGCGTACGCTCGGTCACGTAGGCTTCGAGACTCGGGAGAATGGGCTTGTTGGGCAGCGGCAAGGATCGATAGATCCCCGCGACTTCGTTGTAGGAGGCGTAGAACCCGACCTGCTCGAGCGCGCCGCGGACCGAAGGCTCGAATCGGGCCGTGAGGGCCGCCGTGGTGCGCTCCTCGAAGTAGCGGGTCGCCGCGTCGGGCGGCCCGCGCAGGATCGCGAATGCGTCGGCGATGGTCATGGCCTGGATCGCTTCGGCGAAGATCGGCACCGCCGCGGCGACTGCGCGCTCGGCACCTCGGTTCATCGCCGTTTCGATGGCGTCGATGCGATCGCCTTGCCCGAACGTCCGCAGCACGCCGATCACCGCGTCGAAGTCGTCCGGCAACCCCAGACGCAGGGCGGGGTTGCTCGAGAAGCCGCCCTCCTGGCCGAGGCTCGTGGCCGCGCGCTCGGTCCCGATGGCCAGGGCCTCGCGCAGCCCCGCGCTCACCGTCGACTCATCGAGGGAGCCCGTGGGCGTGAGGATCCTCGCGAGATCCTCGACACTCAAGCTCGCGCACCCCAGCAGCCCGACGAGCCCGACGCAGGCCAGTCGCCTCAGGTGCCGCCCACGACCCGATCGTGCACTCCGACTCATGGTGCCCCTCCCCTCGCGCCCCATGACGCAACGCCCACCCGCTGCGCCCGAGCATGATGCGGACTCTCTTCAAGATGGAGACTCGTGCATCCAGCCGATCGACGCCCTGTCCCGCCCGGAGAGATTCGCGCAATCGACGGGCTCGCGAACCCGAGCGCAGGAGCCCCGGAGGCCCGGTCGGAGCCGAGCCGCACCCCCGAACGAACGTGACCGCTTGCACCACGAGCGCACGACGACGTTTCGTTGCGCCCACGTCTACGTGACGATCCGGTGATGCCTCCCGCTCGGAAGCCTGCGATCTCCGAACGCAACCCATAGAATGAAGTCTTCGCGGTACTGCGCCCGCGCCGCGAGTTCCGGGGGCCCGCCGCACGCGGCGGGGAAAGGAGAGGCTGGCATGAAGGCACGCGTCCGCGCGATCTCGCTGATCGCGCTCCGGCTGGCGCTCGGGATCGGGCTGGTAGGATGGGTCCTCTGGGGGAGCGACCTCTCCCGGATCGACCTGGAACGGGCCGGCATCTGGGTGCTGGCCTTCTCCGCCGCGGCGGCCTTCGGGCTGCTGCTCGAGGGACTCCAGCTGCGCCTGCTGCTTCGGCAGGCCGGGGCCTTCCTCGCCTACGGCCGCGCGCTGCAGCTGGTGATGCTCGGACACTTCTTCAACCTCGTGACACCGGGTGGCACCGGAGGCGACTTCGCGAAGGCCTGGTACCTGATGCGCTACGCGGTGGGGCGCCGCATCGAGCTCGGTACCGTGGTTGCGGTCGACCGAGGCCTCGCAGGCGCCGCCCTGCTCTTCTTGTCGGCGACGCTCGCACTGCTCGCCCACGCCGACATGGCCTCGGATCCGCTGCTGAAGGGGCTGATGCTGGCGGCGGGGGGCACCATGGCCGCGGTCGTCGGCCTGATCGGGATCGCCCTGGCGCTTCCGTCCTTCGGCCTGACGCCCGGCGACGGCTACTTCCGAAGAGCACTCGCAGCGGTGGTCAAGGTCGTCGAGCGCCCGACCCTGCCTTTGGTCGTGCTCTTGCTCGCCTCGGTCCGCATCGGCGTCCAGTTCTCCATCTTTGCCGCCGCCGCGGAGGGGCTGATGGGCTTCGAGGGGGGCGTGACCGCGGCGGGCCTTGCCGGCCTCGCGATGATCGCCAACGCCTTGCCCCTCACCCCGGGCGGTCTCGGCGTCGGAGAAGCGGCCTTCGAGCGACTCTTCTCGGCCGCGGGCAGCTCGGGCGGCGCGCTGCTCCTGCTGCTCTATCGAGCGGGCAGCCTCCCGATCGCGGCCGCGGGACTGCTCGTCTACATCATGGGGGGCGCATCGAAGCCTGGTCAGGAGCTGATACGCGCCCGCGACGAGGAGACCATCGCCCGGAGCTGGGCCACCAATCCGCAGACGGTGCTCTCGAGCGAGAACTCGCTCTCCACGTGAAGTCGGCCCTGCCTGCCCATCTCGCTCCACAGACCGGGATCGGCGGCCACGGCGGCCAGGTTCCGGGCCATGGCCTCCTCGTCTCCCTCTGGAGAGAGCAGCCCACTGCGCCCGTGCAGCACGGCGTCGGGGATGCCGTTGTGGAGCGTCGAGACGATGGGGAGCCCGGTGGCCGCCGCCTCGACGAAGGAGAGCCCCAGCCCCTCCATGTCGCCATTGGGTGCGGTCCGACAGTGCTGGACGTAGACGTGCGCGTCGTGCAGGAGCTTGGGGACCTCCGTGCTCGGCACCGCGCCCAACATGCGCACGCAGTGGCCGAGTCGCAGCCGCTCCACCTCGGCGCGCGTGGGCGCGGCCAGCTCGCCATCGCCCGCGATCGTGAGCCTCAAGTCGATCTGCGGCGCGAGGCGCTCGCGGGCCATCGCGAAGCTGCGCACCAGCGTCACCGGCGCCTTCTTGGCGGTGAGACGTCCGACGTGCAGGCAATCGACGCGCGGCCCGATCCAGCCTTCGGCGGGGTCGCGATAGGGGAAGCGGTGGATGTCGACGCCGATCCGCCAGAGCGCGAGCTTCTCCTCCGGACAGCCCAGCGCCCGGAGCTTGCCGAGCACGTGGTTGGAGATCCCGAGGACGCGATCCGTGTCGGGCCACATCCTCGCGTATACCGCCTGCCAGAGCGCGGGATCCGCATGCGGAAGTCGCGAGACGTCGTAGCCGTAGAAGGCCGCCGCCATCGGGACACCCTCCGATCGCGCGACCGGCGCGGCCATGCAGGCGTCGGTTCCGAAGTGGGCGAGGATCGCGTCCGGACGCAGCGCCCGGACCTGAGCGCGCAGCCAGCGGCGCTGCAGCGGCCAGAGATGGCGGTCGAAGCGATCGACCGGCAGCGCCGCGAACGCGCGCTCGAGCAGCGCGCTTCCGCCGGGCAGGCGACTCGGCAGATCCAGGAGCGCGTGGGCCGGCTGCTCGCGATGCTCGGCGGGCGTTCGGATCAGCGCCGCCACGGGTGAGTCGATCCCGAGCCGCTCCATCTCGCGCACGGTCCGTCGGATGAAGGTCTGGCTCAAGAGGGGATAGACGCGGCGGACGTGGAGCACGCGCAGCTCGGAGACGCGGACGGGCTCCAGGATCGGGTCGATGGATTGCGCGGGCTCGGCGGGCATGCGGTCGGGGAACCCTGCTGGTCTCGTCACGTCACGCTCTCGTCGGCTGCCGCCGGGGCAGGTTGCAGACGCCCCCCGCGTGGCCTCCCCCCCAGCTGAGCGGGCTGCACGCTAGCGCTTCACGCATCCGATGGGCCGACCCTCACGTGATCGACACACAATGGACACCGTTCATTCACCCGAGTGCCGCCAATCGCCGATCTGTTCCGTCGTGAGTCCACCCGACGAAATCACCCTTTCGGCCCGTCCGACTTCGACGCAGCGAGGGCGAGGCACTCCGTGGCGGTCCGGGTCTCCCGAGACTCAGGCCGCCGCGAGGGGCTCGGCGCCCTGAGCCGGTCCGATCCGACGCCGGATGAGCGCGACCTCCAGACGATCCGCAGCCCCCTGAACGGCCTCGAATACCTCGTAGGCCTCTGCGGCGCAGGCGACGATCTCACCACTCCTCGTGTCCATCCGCATCTCACATCGGATGACGCCGCCGTCCGCAGAGCCGTCATGACTCAAGCGAACGTGCACACGCCCTTCCGAGAGTGCCTGGTGACGGATCGCATAGGCCGAGGTCCGCATGACGAACTCTCGAAGCCAGAGGTCGATGTCGATCCCGGACCCATGAATCTCGCAGCGCATTCGAACTCCCCCCGATCTGTACTCGTTTGTTCCGCAAGTATCGGTGATCGCGCGACCATCGAGAAATAGAAAATGAAAGCCTCTGGCTTCCAGAATCCCGAAGCCGCGTCCGACCTCGGTGTCCGATCGGGCAGAGCCGCCTGGCCTCGGCTCGGACGTCCGAGCGGCCCGCCGAAGAGCTCGCGTCGTGCCAGATGTCATCTTTGTGGCTCAGGTCGAGGCGCGAGCCCGAGGCGTAGCCGATGATCCAGGGCTGGGTCTCGAGCCGCCGGGCTGGGCCAGAAGGGCGGTGAATGGCGACGACGGGGCCCGTCCATCTGGCTGTCAACCGCGCTCGATCCGGCCCAGCACACCCGCGTCGGCCTCGCGCGCCATGCGCGACCTGCGAAGCCGCTGCGCCAGGCGCCAGGCAACGGTCTCGACAGCGGTGATCGCGTCCTCGGCGTGCTCTTCGATGACGAGCGCTTCTCCTTCGCCCAGTCGTGCCCGAACCCGACAGAGCGCCCCACCCTCTGTCCCCGACTCGTGAAGCGATAGCTGGACACGCTCGATGCTCGTGCTCTGCACGCCGAGCGCGAGCCGCAGCCGACGCTCGATGGCACGCCGAGTCTCCGACGAGGAATCAGGAGTCGCCAGTCGGATTCGCAGCTTCATGCCGCCCCCGGATGGGATCGCTCGGCGGACTCCACCCATCTATCGGCTTTCCGGAATAGGATGGTGTAGACATTGTCGATCTCGATGAACGGAGCGACCGGATGGAATGGCTCAACTATCACCACCTCCTCTACTTCTACACCGTCGCACGCGAGGGCAGCGTGACGCGTGCCTCCGAGGTCCTGCGCCTCGCCCAACCGACGCTCAGCGGCCAGATCCGCAAGCTCGAGGAGTCCCTCGACGAGAAGCTCTTCGTGCGTGACGGCCGGAACCTCGCGATGACGGACGTCGGCCGGCTCGTGTACCGCTACGCCGACGAGATCTTCAGCCTCGGCCGGGAGATGCAGGACGCCCTCCGCGGTCGGCCCACCAATCGACCGGCCAAGCTGCTCGTCGGCGTCTCCGACGCCGTTCCCAAGCTCGTCTGTCACCGGCTGCTGGCGACGGCCCTCGAGCTCGAAGAGCCGGTAGAGCTCGTCCTCTACGAGGGGAAGACCAACGATCTCCTCGCTGCCCTCGCCCTCCAGGAATACGACATGGTCCTCACCGATGCGCCGCTCGGACCTCCCGTCCGCGTGAAGGCCTTCAACCACTCGCTCGGCGGCTGCGGCGTGGGCATCTTCGGCGAGCCCGCGCTCGCGCGCCGCTACCGTCGAGGCTTTCCCGAGAGCCTCGATGGGGCGCCGATGATCCTGCCCACGCCGAACACCTCCCTCCGGCACAACCTCGACATCTGGCTCGATCGGATCGACGCCAAGCCCCAGATCGTCGCAGAGATCGAGGACACCGCGTTGATGAAGGTGTTCGGCCAGCACGGGACCGGGCTCTTCGCAGCGCCAGCGGTGGTCTCCGACGACATCCGCAGCACACACGGTGTTCACCTGGTCGGCCGCACCGAATCCGTCCGCGAAGAGTTCTACGCCATCACCGTGGAGCGCCGGATCACCCACCCCGCCATCGCCGCCATTGCGGCCGCGGCTCGGGAGGGCATCCTGAGTTAACTCAGCCGAGCCGTGGCTCATGACGACCTCGCGATGCGCGCCTCGTAGTCGGCCAGCGCGCGGAAATAGGACTGCTGGGCCTGAACGAGCTGTCGCGCCGCCGTGGCGGCCTGCACCTCGCGGATATTGACGTTGATCAGGTTGCTGAGCCCGAGCTTCAGCTTGCGCTCTTCGGCGGTGCGTAGTCGCTCGGCCAGGCGGAGGTTCTCGCGCGCCTGGAAGGTCTGCTCGTAGGCGGCTTCCAGCGCCTCGATGGCCTGCGCCGCCTCGGCGACGACGCGCTCCTTCTGGAATTGAGCCCTCCGCTCGAGCTGAGCCAACCGCGCCTCTGCTACCGCCAGCCTGCCTCGCGCCTTGCGTCGCTGCACGGGCAGCTCGAAGCGGATCAAGGCCTTCACCTCGGCATCGCTTCGCGGAGCGGACGACAGGACGCCCCGCTGGTCGATCCCTGGCTCCGGATCCCCGAAGTCCTGCGACCCCTCGAGCACCAGATCGACGTTGGGCAGCATCTCGTTGCGCGCGACCTTCACCTCCAGCTCCAGCTGCTGACGACGGACGTCGAACTCGCGCAGGATGGGATGGTTCTCACGCGCATCGGCGAGATCGTCCTCGAACGCTCGACGGTCCGGCCGGCGCTCCTCTGGAAAGGCCTTCGGGAGTCGATCCGGGCCGGGCACCATCGGCGCACCGTCCGGGTCGCGGAGAAAGAGCGAGAGGCGCAGCGCCGCCTGGTTGAAATCGCGCTGGGCGCCGCGGAGCAGGACCCGCCGCTCGATCACCAGTCGCTGGTTGTCGACCAGGTTGATCTCCGCCTCTCCGCCCCGCTTCACGCGGCCTTCGATCTGCGTCTGCCTCGCCTCCGCAGCGTCGAGCAGCGCCCTCGCGATGTCGATCAGTCGTCCGGCGGCCAGCCAATCCCAGAAAGCGACGCCGGCGTCGCGCTCCACCTGAACCCGTTCGAGCTGGAGCTCCGGATCCAGCCGCTCGAGGGTGAGCGCAGCGTCTCGACGATCGGCGCGCGCCTGGTCGATGGCGCCGCCACGGAGCAAGGGGATCTCGGCGCCGGCGCGGACCTCACCGGACTGATCCGTCAGCCGCCCGCCATCGTAGGAGGGGAACTTTCCCGTTCCATAGCGATAGTCGGCATACAGGCGCGTGCCCCAGAGCGTGGTCGGCTGCTCCAGTCCCCCGCCCGCGCTGTAGTTCTCGTAGAAGGAGAGCGGTTGGAGGTGTGCCTTTGCGCCGATCTTGAGATCGAACGCGCCGTCGGTCGAGAGCACCTTGCCCGCGCGGGCCTCACGCTCGAGGCGCATCACCTGCAGCATGGGGAAGTGGCTGCGCGCCGAGTCCAGCACCTCTTCCAACGTCAGCGCGTCCAGCGCAGCACGAACCTGGTCAGAGACGTCGGAAGCAGTGCCGGCCGATGCCTGGGCCGCGCTCGTCCCAGACAAGGCGAGCGCGGCGAGTGAAGTCAAGACGACCCCCAGCGGCCCGCGACCCATGCCGCTCAAAGCTTCGCTCCGTCGGATGCCTCCCCACCCCCTTCGAAGGCGACGGTGGGCGGGAAGCCGTTCGCCTGTCGCCACAGCTCGTAGCCCAGGCTCACTTGATCGAGCAGGATGAAGCCGTTCGCGCGAACCCCCTGCCGCAGATAACGTGGAGCCGGCCAGGGCATGTCCGTCGGATCGGGCACGACGAGGATTCGGAAGCGCCCCTGGCCGTCGTCGCTCGGATCGACCAGCGCCACTCGTCCGCCGAAGGTTCCCACGGCCACCGCGGGCCAGCCCGCGAACTGGACGGCCGGCCACCCCTCGAACTGCAGCCGAACCGGCCGGCCCTCTTCGATCAGTGGCACGTCGTTGCCCGCGACCCAGAGCTCGATCGCCCGGCTGTCGGTCTCGGGGATCAGGGACACCAGCGGATCTCCCGCCTTGACGAGCTCTGCGCCGGGCGCGGCCAGCACACGAAAGACGGTGCCGTCACGGGGCGCCGTGAGCAGCTGCGTCTCCTGCTGGGCGATTCGCGTCTCGAGGTTGGCGACGCGCTCGGTCAACGCGGCCACCTCGACGTCCGCCGTCTCACGGCTGCCGCGGGCGGACTCGATGCCCGCAGTGGCCTGGGTCCGGATCACGCCGAGCTCGGCGCGCGCGGCCGATTCGCTGCCCTCGGCCGCTTCGAGCGCCTGCATCGCCTGCGCGAGCCTCGCCTTCGCCTCCTTGTGCACGCGTTCGGCCACCTCGTAGTCGAGTCCCGACACCAGCCCCTCGTCGAGCAGCTCCTTCTGCCTGCGATGATTCGATTCGGCCTGGTCGGCAGCCGCATCGGCCGCTTCGACGGCGTGGCGCGCGGAGCGCACGGAGGCCTTCGCGACCTCGAGCTGGCTCTCGGCACCGTAGACCGCCTGGTCCCGGGCATCCTGCAAGGCTTCGATCTGGCGATCGAAGAGGGCGACCCGCTCTCGCGCCGACATCAGCTGGCTCTCGAGAGCGGTCCGCTGCGCTTCGAGGCGCTGAAGGATGGAGGGGTCGTTGTCGACGATCTCCAGGAGCCTGTCGCCCGCCTTGACCTTCGAGCCTTCCACGACCCAGATCTCGCGGACGCGTCCATCCACCGGCGCAGCGATCGTCTGCATGCGCTCGAAGGGCGCATAGGCGACGACGCGCCCGTATGCCGGGACGGTCTGCTGCCAGGGCACGATGATCAGCGCGACGAGCACGAGCAGGAAGGTCACCGCGAGGATACGGGCCAGGGTGCGAAGCGAGTGCGGGCTCTCGACCATGTGCAGGGCCGAGAGTCGACCCGACTCGCTGTAGGACTCGAGGCCGAGCTGCGGGGTACTCATACCACCACCTCCTTCGGGCCGGGAGACGCAGCCTTCTCTTCGAAGAGCCTTCCGTCTTCGAGCCGGATCACCCGATTGCAGCGCGCGATCACGCGGGCCTCCTTGGATACGACCAGGAGGGTCCACGGCGCAGCAGGGTCCATCAGCGAATCGAGAACCGTCTCCAGGGCATCGTCGTCGAGATGTGAGAGGACCTCGTCCAGGATCAACATCCTCGGCTGCGCGAGCAGCGCACGCGCGATCTCGAGCCGATAGATCTGGCCGCGGCTCAGCGGATGGCCGCCGGGCTGGAGAGCCGTGTTCAACCCGTCGGGGAGATCTCGCAGATCGTCGAGCAGCCCGACTGCGGCCAGAGCCCGCCTCTGGTCCTCGGAACGCGCGGCGCGATTGCCCATGCGGAGGTTCTCGCGGACGGTCGTCGGCAGGATCTGGGGCGAGCGGAGCAGCATGACCTCGTCCCGAAGCGAGTCCTCCGACCGATCGCGTAGATCTTCTCCGTCGAGGAGCACGTACCCGCGATCGGGGCTGCGAATGCCTGCGAGGATGTCCACGAGCACGCTCCTTCCGCTGCCGAGCCCGCCCTGCAGCGCGACGCGCTCGCCGGGCCGGATCGCCAGGGACACATCGTTCAGGAGCCGCCGACGGCCGCTCGAGTGGTCGAGATGCCGCCCCTCGAGACCCGCCGGACCATCGTGGCCCGGCTCCGTCCGCCCGTCGCCCAAGTCGATGGGCAGATCCAGCAGGCTGCCCACCTTGTCGACCGCGGCCAGCATGTCGTAGTAGCTCTCGAGCTGCTTCGCCAGGCGCGCGAAGGCGGTCACCACCGCAGCGACGATGATCTCCGAAGCCACCAGCTGACCGAGCGTGAGCTCGCCGGCGACCACGAGGAAGCCGCCCAGGGCGAGGACCAGTGTATTGACCAGGACCTGGAGGCCGAGGGCCGCGATGTACTGGCGGAAGACGATGCGATAGTGCTGGTGCCGCGCGGTGACCCAGGTCGACGCCAGCGCATCGGCTCGCTCGGTCGCGCGAGCGCGGCCCGCGCTGGACCTGAAGACCGTGTCGTGGCGCACCAGCTCCTCGAGCCACTCCGCGAGGTCGTACTTCGCCGAAGACTCGTGGATCGCGCTGGTGGTGGCGCCCCGCCCGAACACGAAGGCCACGGTGGCCATCAGCGCGAGCAGCACGATGCTCAGCGCGAGCATCAACGGATGGTAGAAGGACAGGATGAGGAGACCGGCGGCCGTCTGGAGGAGCACGGTGCTCCCATCGAGGAGCAGCTTCGCCCCGGTCTTCTGAAGTGTGACGAGATCGAAGAAGCGGTTGACCAGGGCATGGGGGGGGCGGCCACCGAAGCCACCAGGCCGGACGCGCGGCAGCCTCATCGCGAGGTCTGCACATGCACGCACGAAGACCCTGCGCTGTACGATCTCGGCCAGATAGGCCTGTGCCGCGGAGATCGAGGCGGCAATGGCGAGCCCAGCCAGCAGCATGAATGCGAGCACGACGACGGGCTGGAAGAGCCCACCGAAAGCCACCGTATTCACCAGCTGCTGGACGGCGATGGGCATGGCGAGGGTCAGCAGCCCGATGAAGGCCGAGTAGAGCACGATGGTCAGCACGTCACCGCGCTCGGGCCGGATGATCTCGATGAGCCGGCGGAAGGGCGCGAGCCGGGCGCTGCCCGGCGAGACCGCTCCGGCGAGCCCGGCTTCGATGATCAGCCAGTCCCGGACCTCGCCGATGCTCGAATGGCCCAGCGCCTGCCCGAGGTCCTCCACCGTCACCCAGGCCGCAGCGCCGTTGGGCCGAGCCACCCGGGCGGACGAATCGCGCCGGTCCAGGATCGCGAGCCATCCGCTCTGCTCGGACCATGTGACAAGCGTCGAGCCCGCTCCGGCCGCCTCGCAGGCTCGCTGCACGTCGAGCTCGACCTCGCTGGTCCTGAAACGCCAGGGAGCGAGACGGGCCTGCATGGATTGCTGCCAGGACTCGCCTTCAGCCGCGGGAGCGCCATCGAGCTGGGCGAGCAGGGCAGCAGGATCGCGCGTTCGCCCCCCGCAGGCTGCCTCGTGGAGGCTGAGCAGGAAGGCCGGCGGCAGCCGACACGCATCCGGGTCGGTGTGGATCTCGGGTGTGGTGGAATCCGTCATCACGAGAGAGTATCGGCCTTGATCCCGATTCTGAAAAATAGATTGTTTAGAAGCCGCTC
>CAZQMY010000041.1:0-24618 GCA_964594405.1 uncultured Spirochaetaceae bacterium
GCGACATGCCCAACACCTTCCCTGGAAACATCAGCATTTCGCAGTGGCTGCTGAACGACTTCATCGAGCGGAAGCGACGTCCCTGAACGGACTCGCCGCGCCGATCACCGGTGAAGGAGCCCCGAGACGCGCGAGGGCGGCGCTCGAACCCGGGAACGTCGGGCCCACGCGCGGAGCGCCTCAATCGGCGGCGGCGAGCTCCGAGAGGGGCCACACGAGCCGCTCGGCTCGCTCGAGGATCTCGACACGATGGACGGGCGCACTGCGCGAGAGCAACCAGCTCGCCTGCTCGCGGTCGCCGCGCCTGAACGCGAGTGCGATGGCAACCGGTCTCCACAAGCGCTCGTCCACCCCCGGATCACGGAGCGCCACCGCGAGGCTCCGCTCGGCCAGCGCCCAGTCGGCGCCGATCGCGAATACGAGCGCGTGCAGCGCCGCGAGGCGGCCTTCGAGGGTACAGCCCGCGCGCACGCTTCGATCGACCACAGAGCGTGCGCGATGATGGTCGCCGAGCGCGAGAGCGGTCTCGACGGCACCCGCACACGCGAAGACGTTGACGGGCCGATGCTCGAGCGCCGCCTCGAAACGCTCGAGGGCAGCCAACCGGCGCCCCGCGGCCCGCAGCGCCGTCGCGTGGCCGGTCAATGTCGTGCTCGTAGGATGGTCCCGGGCCTCCGAGGCCGCGAGGCTGAGCGGGCTCTCCCAGTCCGGAAGACGCACACCGATCAGCGTCACCATCAGGATCGTGACGGCCGCGAGCCCGCCGAGGACCGCTGGCCGTTCGGGCATGCAGGCCGCGACGGCGAGCGCGATGCCGATCATCGGCGCGTAGAGGTATCGCTCGCCCAGGTTGTAGGTCGCGCCGAGGCCGAGGAGGGTGGGGATGAAGGCCGCGCTCGCGAAGAGGAGGCCCACGAAGGCGAGCCGGCCGCCGCGCCAGAGGGCGAGCGCCGCACCGATGACCAGGACGCCGAGGCCGATCACCGTCGCCCCCACGCTCTCGTCGAGCTCGAGGAGGTCGCGACCCGTGGTGAGCGGGTCGGGCCAGACGATCAGACGGCCGTAGACACCGAGGATCTCCGGCAGCCGGATCGCAACCTCGGCCACACGTGCCGGATCGAATGCGCGCGAGGCGCCGACGCCCGCCAGCGAGCGCAGCCCGAGCCAGAGCGCGACGGCCGCGCTCGCCGCCAGCCAACGGGCCGCCAGGGCGCCACTCGCGCCCTCCTCCGCGGTGCCGCGCTCGCGAGGCCGCACGAACTCGAGCCCGCCGAGGAGCACGACGAAGAGCAGTCCGAGCTCCTTGGAGAGCAGCGCGGCCAGCAGCGACAGGCCACCGATCCCCGCCTTCAGCGGGCTCGCCCGGCGGTCCATGAGCAGGAGCACGGCGAGCGTTCCGAAGCACGCGGCCATCGGATCGCCTCGCGCGGAGATCCAGGCCACGGCTTCGGACTGCACCGGATGCAGTGCAAAGAGCGAGGCCATCACGAGGGCCTGCATCGGCAGGAGGAGGCGTCCCGCCAGGGCGAAGACGGCCACGGTGGCCAGTAGATGCCAGATCAGGCCCTGGAGGTGATGCCCGAATGCGGACGCCCCCCAGAGCGCCCGATCGACCGCCAGGCTGCTGATGAAGAGGGGGCGGTAGTAGGGCGGATCCTCCACCTCGACCCCGGCGCTCGACCAGACGTCGGTGGCGAAGATGGCAGGGAGGTTCGAGAGCGAGCCCGTCAGGCGGTTGGCGAGTACCTGCTGGAGGTCATCCCAGACGAAGCCGCCCCAGAGCGCGGGCGCATACGCGAGGGCCGTCACGAGCAACAGGAGCCAGTGCGCATGACGGATCGGACGCGAATCGGAGGCTCTCTCGGGCTGCGGCATCGGAGCTCCAGCGGCTGCGGGGTGGCCGATGCGCGAACCGCATGGCGCCATGCACTCTCATCGCACCCTGATGGGTGCTGCTTGAGTGGCTCGCTCCGAATCCGCTCGGGCTGGAACGTTCGAGGCTCGTCTGGACGCGGTGGGTGGCGATGAACCCGTTCGAGGCCCGCCCGCTGGCGGAGGATCCAGAACGCCCACGCGCGGCCTTGGCGGCCGAGGATCCTCGTGTAGAGTGGCTTCGATGCATGCATCACCGGGCGCGAGAGGCGGAGTCATGACCCGCTTGCGGACGCAGTCCATCGAGGACGAAGACCTCGAAGTGAATGCCGCGAAGAGCGCCTTCGGCGAAGAGAGCGTCTCGAAGCGGCATACCGACCGGAACCACTGCGAGCGACCTCCGGAGAGCAGCGAGCGTGTCAGCGAACGATGAACACTATCTGCGGCGTGAGCTCTACGCCCTCCTGAGAAGCAACGACGAGGTCTTCGACTTCTTCCAGAGGGGCGTGCTCGACGGCGTCTGGTACTGGGATCTCGAGTCGCCCGGGAACGAGTGGATGAGTGAAGGCTTCTGGGAGCTCCTCGGCTACGACCCCGCCGAGCGCCAGCACCTGTTCTCCGAGTGGCAGGAGATCATCGACCCCGAAGATCTGAGGGTGACCCTCGAGAACATCGAGCGTCACAAGGCTGATCCGCGCCATCCCTTCGACCAGGAGGTCCGCTATCGACACGCCGACGGCTCGACGGTGTGGGTGCGGTGCCGGGGGATGGCGATCCGCGACGAGAACGGGGTCCCGATCCGGATGCTCGGCGTCCACCACGACGTCACCGCCCTCAAGCGCGCCGAGGCCCGTGAGCGAGAGCTCCGGAACAGGATCGAGGAGCGCAATCAGGCGCTCGAGGAATCGAACCGGCGGCTCTCGGAGTTCGCGTACGTGGTCTCCCACGACCTCAAGGCGCCGCTCCGAGGCATCCTGACGTGCGTCGACTGGCTCGAGGACGAGGTGGGCGATGGGCTCAGCGAGGACGGGCGGGAGAACTTCGGGTTCCTGCGTAGTCGAGCCACACGACTCACCCACCTGATCGACGGCGTCCTCTCCTACTCGCGAGCCACCCGACACGAGGACTCGGCGGAGAACCTCCAGCTCGTCGAGGCCATCGAGACCGTCCTCGCCGACCTCGCTCCTCCCCCCACGAAGACCGTGAAGCTCGAGGGCGACTTCCCCGATGTCCGCTACGACCCCACGCAGCTCCGCCAGGTCCTGCAGAACCTGATCTCGAACGCGCTGGAGTGGAGCGGCCATCGCGACCGCAGCCACGGCGCGGGCGACGCGAGCCCCGGGGAGGTCACGATTCGCGGCGTCCTGCTGGACGACCTCCTCCGGATCGACGTGATCGACGACGGCCCGGGCATCCCCGAGAACAGGCGAGAGCAGGTCTTCGATCTCTTCGTCACCCTGCAGCGGCGTGACGACCACGAGTCGACGGGCGTGGGGCTCAGCGTGGCGCGCGTGATCGTCGAGCGAAACGGAGGCGCGGTGGGCGTGGCGCCGGCCGAAGGCTCGGGCAGCCGTTTCTGGTTCACGATCCCCCGCGACCGAATCGTTCGCGGATCCCTGGATCGAGGATCGGCAGCTCGATGACCGACGAGAAGAAGCGGGCGATGTCGCGCAGCTTCGACTTCAGCTTCGCGAACTCCACCGGCTTGGTGATGCAGAAGTTCGCCCCCAGCGAGTAGGCCGTCCGGACGAAGTCGGCCTGATCCGAAGAGCTGAGCATGCAGACCAGCAGGGGGCGCGTTGCGGGCGCTTCTCGGAGCACCTTCAGGAACTCGGTGCCATCCATCAGGGGCATGCGCTCGTCCAGCAGCAAGAGATCGGGCCAGTCCTCCGGCTCCATCGCGTCTCCGCCCAGCAGCAGCTCGCGAGCGAGGCTGGCATCTCTCAACCGAGTGAGATGGACGGACTCGCGCAGCTCTTCCTCGAGATCGATCGCCTCGTAGACGAGCTCGCAGAACACGTCGTCGTCATCGACGAGCAGGATCCTGATCGGACGGTTCATCGGTCCTCACCCTGGAGCACGGCCTCTACGGCCATCCTGAGGTCCTCGTCGTTCATCGAGTCCTTGGGGAGTATGCCCGCGACGTTCGCCGTCGCGACGATGTCGCGATCCATGCCCTCCATCTGGCCGCTGACGATCAGGAACTTCAGCTCCGGCCGCTCCCGTGCGACCTCCTCGATCAGCGAGAGCCCGTGACCGTCGGGAAGCGAGAGATCGAGGAGGACGAGGTGGAAGTCGTACTGCATCGCTGCCAGCTTCGCGGCCTCGATCGACTTCACCCACGTGATCGTCGCCGACCCATCCAGGGCCAGGCGCATCTTCTTCGCGTCGAGCGAGTCGTCCTCCACGACGAGCAAGCGCCACTCGGGCGACCCGTCTTCGGAGCCGTCCTCGAAGCGCCGTGCCGGGAACTCTGCGATGAATCGGGCGCCGCGGCCGAGCTGGCTCTCCAACGATACGCGGCCCGCTGCGCGCTGGACGAATCGCTTGACGGCCACGAGCCCGATTCCGGATCCCTCGCTCTCGTCGGGCTTGAGTCGACGGAAGGGCTCGAAGACGCGCTGGTGGTGCTCTGGCGCGATGCCCTGACCGTTGTCCGCGACGACGATTCGAAGCCGGTCTCCGTCCAGTCGACAGCTGACCTCGACACGAGGCGACTCACTCGTACAGCCATGGACGAAGGCATTCTCTACGAGGTTGAGCAGGACGCCGACCGCGACGGCGCGTTGGAAGGTGTACGTCCCCTCGTCGACGTCCAGCTGCAGTGCAACGCCTTCCTGCTCGGCACGTTCTTCGAAGGGCTCCAGGGTCTCCCGCACGAAGGTGCGCAGGTCTACGCGCTCGCTTCTCGCGTCATCTTCCCCGGGCGCCGTGAAGCGCGCGATGTCCTGCAGCGTGCGGCCGATCTTCGCTGACGCCTGGCGGCCCTGCCTCAGGAAGCGCCGCGCGCGTTCCAGATCGCCGCTCTCGATCCCCTGCTCGGAGAGCTCGAGCAGGCCATCGAGGCTGACGACGGGACGCTTCAGGTCGTGGGCCATCACCGAGAAGAGATCCTCCAGCTCCTCGGCCTGCTCGGTCAGCTTCTTGTTCGCGTCGGCGAGCTGAGCGCCCATCAGCCTCGCGCCCTGCTCGGCGTTCTTGAGCCGGTTGATGTCGATGAAGGTGACGATGATGCCGTCCTCGTTGCTCAGCGACCGATGAGGCGCCGTTCGCATCAGCATCCAGCGCCCGGATGCCGCGCGCACCTCGCTCTCCGTCTCCCGCGCCGTCTCGAGGACTTCACGCGCGGACGCGATCACGGTCGACGTGACCTCGGTGGAGAAGTCCTCGATCGGTCGCCCGATGTCGTGGCTGCGCAGCGGGAAGATGGCCGTGATGGTCCTCGTGAACTTGGCGACCTTCAGCTCCCGGTCGAGACAGAGGGTCGCGACCCTGAGGCTCTCCAGCAGGGCGTCCAGCTCTGCGGATGTGTCGAGGAGCTCAGCGTGTTTGAGCTGGTACTCCGCGTTGACGGTGGCAAGCTCCTCGTTCACCGAGCGCAGCTCCTCGTTGGTGCTCTGAAGCTCTTCGTTGGAGGCGATCAGCTCTTCGTTGGTGGCCTGCTGCTCCTCCGAAGAGGAGCGAAGCTCTTCGATGGTGGCCTGGAGACTCTCCCGCGTCTGCTGGAGCTGCAGCTCCAGCGAGGCTACGACGTTCGCGGTCTCGGGAGCAACGAGCTCCGCCGCCCATGCCTTGTCCTGCGACTCATCGGAATCGTCGGGCCGAATCGTGAGGAGCGTGTTGGATCGGCCCTCCGCCGCGGACTCTCCGATCTTCTCCAGGTGGATGATCCACCCGTTGGACTCGTCCTTGCGTGCCGCCGCCACGACATTCGCGTGCGGCTCGCCGCCCTGCATCCGGTACTGGCCAGTGGAGATCGCTGCGACGATGGTCGGATCGAGGACACGGCTGAGCTCCGTCGAGGGAATCCCCTGCGGCAGTCGGAACAATCCATTGGGGTCGGCCAGGACCTCGACGACGTGATTCTGGCTGTCCACGACCGCCCCGCTCTCGTCGCGCCCGAGCAGCCAGGCCTGGATCACGTCGCGCAGCATCGCCGTGCGGCTGGAGTTCGAGCCGATCCACGGGCTGCGGCTCGCCGTCAGCATCCTGTCCGCTGCGGAGAGATCCGGCGGTCTGTCCATCACGTATGACTGCGCGTGTTTGGGGAGGCTGCCGGAGCGGCGGTAGATGCGGCCTCGCGAGTTGAGGAGCTGGAGCGCCGGCGCGATGGGCCCTGGAGATTCCGCCGAGCCGAGGAAGAGCATCCCCACGTCGGGCACCAACGCGGAGAAGAGATTGCGCAGCAGGACCTCCTGCGCCTGGGCGTCCAGGTAGATCATCAGGTTGCGACAGCTGACCAGATGGATGCGCGGGAAGGGCGGGTCGGTCAGAGCGTTGTGGGGCGAGAAGATCATGCGTTCGCGCAGGGCGGGGAGCACCTCGAAGCCATCGCTGGACGCCTTGAAGTATCGGTCCAGCAGGTGCGAGGGGACGTCGGCGATCTCGCTCGCGGTGTAGTAGCCCTTGGACGCCCGCGTCAGCGACGTGGAGTTCACGTCCGTGGCGTAGATCGAGAGCGGGCGCTCGATGCCCGAAGCACGCATGGCCTCGAGGATCGTGATCCCGAGCGAGTAGGCCTCCTGCCCCGACGAGCAGCCCGCAACCCAGGCCCGGAACGGATCCTCGGGCCCGAGCTTGCCGACAAGCTGGGGGATGTGCTTGGCCAGCAGGTCGTCGAAGCAGTGGGGATCCCGGAAGAAGCTGGTGACGCCGATCAGCAGATCCTCGGTGAGCGCATCCACCTCCGCCGGATCCCCTTCGAGCCGACCGAGGTAGTCATCGAGATCCGGAAGACGCAGCAGGGCGATGCGCCGGGCCACTCGCCGCAGCACCATCGGCCGGCGGAGGTATCGGAGATCCAGTCCGCGCCGGGTGCCGATCAGATCGAACATGCGCGTGAGCTCGGCGCTGTCCGCCTCGGGGAGCACCGCCGGTGAGCCGACCAGGGGCGCTGCCCCCGAGAGCAGGCCCGCCACCTGCTCGGCGATCACCTCGGGCTCGGCCGTGGAGTCCACCAGGCCGGTCTGGATCGCCGAGAGCGGCATGCCATCGAAGGTGGTGCTCTCCGGCGCCTGTGCGAAGACGACGCCACCCGCTTCCTTGATGGCGCCGATCCCGCGCGAACCGTCGCTCCCGGTGCCGGAGAGGATCACCGCGATGGTGTTGTCCGGGTTCTCCACCGCGAGCGAACGCAGGAAGTCGTCGATGGGCAGGTGGAGCCGATGTCCCTCGCCACGATCCTGTGTCTCGAGGAGGAGCTGCCCACCGGCGATGCGCATGGTCTTGCCGGGTGGGATGATGTAGACGTGATTCGGCTCGACCTGCGTGCGGTGCTTGACAGCCGCGACCGTCATCTGTGTCACGCGGTCCAGGAGATCCGGAAGAAGGCTCTCGTAGTCGGGCGAGAGATGTACGACCACCACGAAGGCCGCGCCCGTCTCGTCGGGGACGTTCGCGAAGAAGGCGCGAAGGGCATCGAGGCCGCCGGCCGATGCGCCCAGACAGACGATCGGAAACGCCGAACCATCCCCTTCGGCGCCTGACGTCCCATCCGCGACTTCGCTGTCCGCCTGCGAGAGCTCCTCCCCTTCCTCGCTCTCGGCAGGATCTCCGGGGCGGTCTGACTCAGCCATTGAATCTCCAAACCAGCACTCGCGCGGAGGATAGCATCAAGTGTCGCTGGACCGACACGATCCAGTGCGTCTGGTGAATCGTCCCGGTCATGTGCGCCATGTCTCGACCGGAGAGGATCGGGGAGTTCGCTGCGCTGTGCCCGGGGCGTTCCCTGGACGACGGGCGACGGCGATCGCCCCGGCTCGGCTGTTCGGTCGGCGGGGTCCAGGACCGGGCGTCACCGAGACCGCACGCTCCAGTCCTCGCGCGCGTGGGTCGATCATAGAGCGAGACCACGGGGACGAAGATGTCCAGGTCGTAGCTGGAGCGCCAATGGCGATGTCCGACACAGAGCAGACTTCCGAGCCCCTACGACGACCGGCGTCCGACGCGAGACTGCTTCTGGACGAGAGGCTCTCGGTCTGCGCCGCTGATGCCCGGGCGATCGAGCGCTTCGGTGTGGGGATCATCGGGCAGTCGATCTGCCGGTGGTTGCGTTGCAACTCCGGGTCTCCGGTCGAGTCCGCCATCGCCGCTGCGATGGACCCCGATGGTGGCTTCTCGCTGGGCGCCGAGGGAGCGCTCGAGGCGCTGGGCGCACGCGGTGAGTCTCTGCCAGTCGGGCTCGAGGTCGGTGAGCTGGTCACCGACGAGGGAGCTTTCCTGCTCGCCATCGTCCGCGATCTCGGTGAGCCGTACGACTGCGAGCGCGAGGTCGAGGCCCTCCAGGACGAGATCGTTCGACTCGGGCGCGAGCTCGAGCAGCTGCTCTTCGTCGTCAGCCATGACCTCATGCAGCCGCTCCAGACCATCGGCGGCTTCGTGGACGTGCTCGAGCGACGCTGCGCCTCCCTCCTCGATGAGCGTGGCGTCGGATACGTCGGTCGCATTCGCGGCGGCGTCCGGCGACTGAAGGCGCAGATCGACGCGCTGCTCCAGCTCTCGCGGATCGATCGCCACGGCGGCGAGTTCAAGAGCGTCGATCTGGGTTGGGTCGCCGAGGAGGCCCTCGCCATGAACGAGCGCGAGGTCGCCGCCACGCAGGCCTCGATCACCTGGACCGAACTGCCGCGCGTCTACGGCGACCGGGCCCAGCTCCAGCAGGTCTTCGGCGAGCTCATCGCCAACGCCCTGCAGTTTCGCAGCGAACGCCGTCCCGAGATCGCTCTTCGCGCCCGACGCGAGATGGAGAGCTGGGTGATCGAGTTCGCCGACAACGGAATGGGCTTCCATCCGGACCACGCCGAGTCGATCTTCGAGCTCTTCAGGCGACTCGGAGGCCATGAGGAGGGGTCCGGCCCCGGCGGCGGTCTCACGATCTGCCGCAAGATCCTCCAAAGGCACGGCGGGTCGATCGTCGCCGCCGGGCACCCGGGCCAGGGCGCGACCTTCTCGATCACCCTCCCGTCCCAGGACGCGGCGCTCGAAGCGCTCGACCAAGACAAGCCCGAAGACGGGCACGAAGACGACTGACAGGCTGCCGACGCACTCCGGACCGAGCCAGGTGCGCGAATCTCGCTCTCGATCAAGACGCGAAGCCGCAGCGCTCCTGACGGAGAGCAAGGGTTCGCAACGCAGAGTGCGGGCGCAGAGACGCGTGCATGGCGAGGGCAGCGGGCTCTACGGCCTGCTAGGGGTCGGCGTCCAGCTTGATCGCGCATACGAGCAGGCCGTTGGCCACCGTCACCCCGCTGCCGATCGGCGCGATGGAGATCTCGTGCGTCGCTTCTGCCTCGGCCCCGGTGCGTAGGACCATCTCGCCCACCCAGGAGGACCCGTCACTGCGACACGCGGTGATCTGTGTGGCGAGCGGATCGCCCAGCACGTCCGCGACCAGCGCACCCTGGATGCTCTTGAGCTCGAGGTCGAGCAGTGTGGCGAAGGGCGGGTTCGCGTATCCGATGGCGCCCTCGGCGTCGACCACGACCATCGGAAGCGCGGCTGCATCCGCGAAGTGCGAAGACTGGGCCAGCTCGATGTCGATGCCGTCCGAGACCGCGGCGATGCTGATCACGACGCCCTTGGCCTGCGAGGCGATGGCCTCGTAGGGCAGGATGTCGATGCGGAACCACTCGCCTCGCCGGTTGCAGACGAGGCTGTGCCGCGCGGGCCCACCGACGAGCACCTCGCGAGCCTGGGTCGTGACCTCGGTGCCGTGGATCCGCCACTTGAGGTCGTCGATCCTACGGCCGATGTCTGCGGGGACGAGATGGATCACGGTGTCGCTGGTCTCGGTGAAGCGGCGAATCCTCAGATCGTCGTCGAGGAAGATCACGCTGGTCTGTGCGGCCTTCATGAGGTTGACGAAGTCGTCGTTCGAGACCGTCAGCTCGTTGATCTTGATCTGATATTCGGCGTTCATCGTATGGAGCTCTTCGTTGACGGACTGGAGCTCCTCGTTGGTGCTCTGGAGCTCCTCGTTCGACGAGATCAGCTCCTCGTTGGAGGCCTGGAGCTCTTCGTTGGTCGTCTCGAGCTCCTCGACCGTCGCCTGCAGGCTCTCGCGCGTGAACTGCAGCTCCTGCTCGAGCTCGCTCACCTGATTGCGATGCGCGACGTCGAGGTTGACCTCGCCGTCGCGCGCCTCCCCGTCGATCGCTTCGAAGCTGAGCACGACGAGGGAGCGCACCGAAGAGACGTTCTCCACGCGCCGCGCGCGCAGACGAACGCGCCGCGACTCTTCACCGAGGTCGACGGCGACGTTGCTGAAGGTGCACTCCCCGGCCTCCTTCAGAGCGCGGCGGATGGCCGTGGTGAGGACCAGGGAGAGCTCGCCCCGGGCGAGCTTCGCGAGATCGAGGGTCGGCGCGCCCGACGGAATCCGGAGATAGGGAGAGAGGTCTCCGTAGCTCATGACGAGCTGACGCTGAGCGTCGACCACCGCCGTCGCCGGCAGGCTGTTCTCGATCAGCTCCGCCTGGATCTGCGCGACGAGGGGCGACTCGACGATGTTCGCCGATCCGACGGCCCGGTTGACGGCGTGCAGGGGCTCTGCGATGACGCCATCGGTCAGCAGACGGCTCGAACGCTCGGTGCTGCGAAAGATCTTCCAGCGCGAATCCACCGCCTCGAAGGTCGACGAGTCGCCAACGGACTCGCTGTGGCCCAGCATCAGCAGCCCGCCCTGCTTGAGCGAGAACTGGAGCACGGAGAGCGCCTTGTGCTGAACATCCGGCAGGAGGTAGATCAGCATGTTGCGACAGGTGATCAGGTTCATCTTCGCGAACGGGGGGTCGCGGATGAGATTGTGCTGCGCGAACACGATGCGATCGCGGAGCTCGCGACTGACCCGGAAGTGGTCTCCATGGCGCGTGAACCAGCGGCCCAGCAGCTCTCTCGGGAGGTCCGCCGCGATGTCGGTGCCGTACACGCCGAGCCCCGCCGTCGCCACCGCGCTCGCGTCGACGTCCGTGGCGAAGATCTTGTAGGGGACGTGGTGCCCGACCTCCTCCATCTGCTCCTGGATGAGCATGGCGAGGCTGTAGGCCTCCTCGCCCGTCGAGCAGGCGGTCACCCAGCAGCGCAGCGCCTCGTTGGGGCCCACCCGTGAGATCATCTCCGGAATCCGGGCCCGCAGCGCGTCCCATGCTTCGGGATCACGATAGAAGCTGGTGACGTGGATCAGGAGGTCCCGGCGCAGACTGTCGAGCTCGGCGGGTGACCGGGAAACGAGCGCCTCGTACTGCGCCAGGGTCTCGACCTGCACCACGGCCATGCGCCGTTGCATGCGTCTGAGGACCGTGGACTGCTTGTAGAGCTTGAAGTCGATGCCGCTGTGCCGCTCGAGCAGAGCCAGGACGCTCCCCAGGTGCGCCTCCTGCTCGTCGGCGAGCCAGTCGTCGGGCTGCGGCAGCGCCTTGATCGCATAGGTGTGGAGTGTGCCGGCGAGCGCTGCGGGCGCCTCGACGTAGTCCGCCAGCCCGGTCGCGATGGCGCTGCACGGCATGCCGTCGAACTTTGCGCTGGCGGGCTCCTGCACCGCCACGAGCCCACCCGCTTCCTTGATGGAGCGGACGCCCCGCGTCCCATCGGAGCCGGTTCCGGAGAGCACGACGCCCACCGACCGCTCGCGCTGATCGAGGGCGAGCGAGTCGAAGAAGGTGTCGATGGCGAGCTGCGGAAGGAAGTCCGTCGCCGCGACCCGGCGGATCAGCCGGAGCCGGCCGTTGCGGATCTCCAGGTGCTTGTCGCTCGGCATCACGGTCACCGTGCCGGGCATCGGAATCTGGTCGTTCGCGGCCACACGAACGGGCAACGTGGTCTTGCGGCCGAGCAGCTCCGCCATGTGACTCTTCTGCGTCGGCGAGAGATGCTGGATGACCACGAAGCGCATCCGGGTGTCCGCCGGGATGTGGCTGAAGAACTCGGAGAGCGCTTCGAGTCCACCGGCGGACGCGCCGACGCCGACATAGAGGTCCTGGCAGTCGTTCTCCACTCCTCACCCCCACCCGCTTCGCGCGCGTCGCTGCTCACCCCCTCAGCGCCGGCCGACACGCGCCAGTTTCGACAGCGTACCATACGCCGGTGGTCGTACCGCCGAAGCGCGGTGTGTCCAGAGCTTCTCGACATGGATCGCGGGGGGGCGCTGCGAGAGGTCGTCTCCGCCCAGGGTATCCTCCGAGAAGGGGATCACGAATCCCTCGAACGAGGCGACGAGGTCGGGCGGAATCGATCTCAAGATTCGTGGGATCGCCCGGCGCCCGAGGAGAATCACGTCACTAAGGTCTTGCCTCCCCCCGGATCGCTCCGATCGGCCTTCAGTGGCGATCGACAACTTCGAAGTGGCGCTCTCCGATCGGATCGGAGCACGCTGATGGGGGAGTGGTTTGGGATTGAGTGGGCTCGGTCGCGAGGGGCAGAGGGAAAGGGAGGCGGATTCGGCGGATCTATCGATCCTGCGCAGTCAGGCCGAGCGCCGCCTCGCGGAATCCTCGAATCTCGCCAACGATCTCCAGGAGGCGGAGCACGAGCTGCTGGTCCATCAGGCCGAGCTCGAGATCCAGAACGAAGAGCTTCGGGGGACACAGACGCAGCTCGAGGCCTCGCGCCGCGAGTACTTCGCGCTCTACGACCTCGCGCCCGTCGGCTACCTGACGCTGGACGAGCGGGGGGTCATCAAGCGCATCAACCTGACGGGCTCGACGCTGCTGGGCGTCGACCGGTCGCGCCTGATCGACCGGCCCTTCTCCGTGCACATCGCCAACGGCGGGGCCCGCGACTTCTTCGAGCACATCGCGCTGGTGCTCGGGACGAAGGTCCCAGCGCACTGCGAGCTCGCCCTCAACGTGGAGGGGGGCACGCGGTACGTCAGCGTCAGGAGCGACGTCGCACCCGCTTCGAAGACGCTGCCCAGCGGCGTCTTCATGACGCTCACCGACATCACCGAGCGCGTACGCGCCACCGAGGCCCTCGAGGACCGCGAGCGCCGCCTCCGGGCCATCTTCGACCACGCGCCCATCGCCATCGTGCTGACCGACGAGGATGGGGCGGTGCTCGAGTGCAACCGCGAGTTCGAGCACTTCGCCCATACGGCGAGTCCACAGATCATCGGAAAGCCCCTCGGCCGGTTCGGACGCAGACAGCCGGTGAAGCCGAACGACTCGATGCCGGGCGAGCTCTGGGTGTTTCCCGGCGGCGACGAAGGCCGGGTGACCAGCTGCTCGGTGAGCCGACCCGATCAACGGCACGGCCGGCTCTACCTCATCGAGGACATCACCGAGGGTCGAAAGGCGCGCGAGCGCGAAGCGCAGCTACGCGCACAGCTCGACGAGGCCCACCAGGAGAAGCTGCGCGCCCTCGGTCAGCTGGCGGGCGGCATTGCCCACGATTTCAACAACATGCTCGCGGTCATCGTCTCGCTCACGGAGTCTTCACTCTCGGATCCCGAGATCAACGAGGTGATTCAGGAGGACCTCGAGGGTATCCGCGGCGCCTCGCTCCGTGCACGCGAGCTGGTCAAGCAGGTGCTCGCCTTCGCGCGCAAGGAGGAGCCGCATCTGGTCGACACGGATCTCGGCGACCTCGTTCGCGAATCCCTGGATCTGCTGCGCCGGGCGACGCCCGCCGGCATCCGCATCCAGCTCGCCACCGAGGATCGGCCGACGGTGCACTGCGATCCCAACCAGCTCCAACAGGTGCTGGTCAACGTCGCGACCAACGCCGTGCAGGCGATGGGGCAGCAGGGCGAGCTCTGCCTCACCGTCGGCTCAGGCCGGCTGGAGGGCGCGAACGCGGTGGATCTCGGCGTCCAGTCCGGGACCTTCGCGACGATCGAGGTCCGTGACAGCGGGCCGGGGATCCCCGACGAGATCATCGACCGCATCTTCGAGCCCTACTTCACCACCCGGATCGAGACGGGCGGATGCGGCATGGGACTCGCGACGTGCCAGGGCATCATGGAGCGCCACGGGGGCGCCATCAGCGCAGAGAACCACTGGGAGGGCGGCGCGCTCTTCCGGATCCTGATCCCGGTGGGTGGCAGCGCCGCCGAGCGATTCCACCCCGTCCGGACCGGCCGAGCGGATTGGTGCGGCCGGATTCTGCTGGTGGACGACGAGCGGATGGTCCTGCGGGCCACGCGTCGCCTGCTCGGTCGGGTCGGCGCGCAGGTCGTGGCCTGCGAGGATCCCGAGGAGGCGCTCGAGCTGCTGCGCGCAGAGCCCACCGGCTTCGATCTGCTCCTGTCCGATCTCTCCATGCCCACCTACTCCGGACTGGAGCTCGCGACGCGTGCGCAGGAGATCGCGCCCGACCTCCCTGCGCTCATCCTCACCGGCAATCGCTCGCTGGTGAGTCAGGAAGAAGTACGACGGGCGGGCGTGGAGGGCATCCTCGAGAAGCCCCTGGCCTCCGACGAGCTCTGCGAGGCGCTGTCCGGCATCGAGATCCGCACCGGCGCCGGCGCCCGAGGGCAGCAGGACTGATCGCGATCGCGGCGCTCGACATCTGGCGATCCCCACGCGTGCCCCCTAACCTGCGCGGCGCAGTGGAGTCAACGCCACGAAAGGAGCACGCGTGCCCGTCGAAGAAGGAAAGGCCGCCCCCGCATTCACGCTCGAGGACCAGAACGGCGAGAAGGTCGCCCTCAAGGACTTCAAGGGCCGGAACGTCATCGTCTACTTCTATCCCCGCGACGATACGCCGGGATGCACGAAGGAAGCCGAGGGCTTCCGCAAGCTTCACAAGAAGCTCGAGAAGCTGGATGCCGTGGTGATCGGCATCTCGCCCGATGACGCGGAGTCGCACGCGAAGTTCGCCAGGAAGTACAAGCTGCCCTTCACCCTGCTCTCGGATCCCGACAAGAAGGTGATGACCCGATACGGCGCCTTCGGCGAGAAGATGATGTACGGGAAGAAGGTCGAGGGCGTGATCCGTTCGACCGTCTGGGTCGGTCCGAACGGCAAGGTCAAGAAGCACTGGGCCAAGGTCGCCAAGGCGGCCGATCATCCGCAGAAGGTGCTCGACGCGCTCGAAGAGGCGTAGGGAGCGTCGCGCCGGGGAGCGCCGTGCGGGCTCGAAGGCCGCGCTAGGGCAGGCCTGCTCCCGGCACATCGACACGCACCTTCTCGATCCGACCCGTGCGGCTCGCACGGCAGATGTCGGGCCTGGAGCTGGCCGCCGTGCAGATGTAGAGCGTCCGGCGATCCTCGTCGCCGAGCATGCACGCAAAGGCCTCGGTCTCGATGGGGATCTCGTGCGTGGGCCGGCCGCCCGCACCGACGCGCACGACCTTGTGACCGACCGCCGATGCGACCCACACTCCGCCCTCCGCATCGAGACAGATCCCGTCGGGAAACAGCCCCTCGAGCTGCGCGTGTGTTCGCCGTCCGGACAGCGAGCCGTCCTCTGCGACGTCGAACGCCGTGAGCGCCATGGCGAAGGTCTCGGCGACGATCAGCGTACGACCATCGGGCGTGATCACGCTTCCGTTCGGGAAGGCCATGTTCTCGGCCGCGACGCTGACCTCTCCGTCTGGTTGAACGAGCGCCAGGTCAGCAGGCACGCGCTCGACGTCCGGCTCGAGCTCCGAGCCGAAGTTGCCCACGTACGCGCGCCCCTGCGCGTCCACCACCATGTCGTTGCAGAGCGAGGTGGCGACACCCGAGAGATCCGCGTGCTCGGCGAGGCGCCCTCCATCCCCCGTCACGAGCAGCTTGCGATCCTTCATCGAGACGATCAGCATGCGGCCGTCGGGCAGCCAGCCCAGGCCGGAGGGCTGCTCAGGCACTCGCGCGACCTGCTCGCGCCCGCCCTCCGGCGTCATCGCCACCACTTCGTCCGCGTGCATGTCCGAGAAGAAGAGGCGCCCTTCTCGCCAACGCGGGCCTTCCGGAAAGGCCAGCCCCTCCAGGACGATCTCTGGCTTCATCATCGACGGAACCCGCCTCTTCGAGCCCGGCGATCAGGAGTACGCCCGGCCGGGCCCGGGCGGTCCCGGCGGGCGGGACGCTCACTGTCGCGGTCTCGGCGCTCACGCGCAATCGCGACTGACTCTTCACATCGAGGACGACGGCCCGCAGCCGTCCTGGGATCCCGGCGACCCGTGGCTCGAGAAGCCGTCCAGCATGTCGGAATGCCGGGATCCCGTTCGGCTGCAGCGCGATCGGGCTGATCGCGGCTAGCGGAATCGGCGGCAGAAGCTGCGCACGTCGTCGACGAAGAGCTCGGGCTGCTCCATCGCGGCGAAATGGCCTCCCCTGGGCATGTCGGTCCAGTGCACCACGTCGTAGTGGTTCTCGACCCACGCGCGCGGGAAGCGCATGATCTCCTTGGGAAAGCGCGCCACGCCGGTGGGCACCTCGACCTTCGCACCGATGATGCCCACGCGCCCGCTCTTGAAGGTCTCGTAGTACATGCGCGCCGAGGACGTGATGGTCTCCGTCACCCAGTAGACCATGACGTTGGTGAGCAGGCGATCGCGGCTCACCGCGTTCTCGATCACGCCGTCGCAATCGGTCCAGGTGCGGAACTTCTCCGCGATCCATGCGCACAGGCCCGCCGGCGAGTCGTTGAGCGCGTGCCCCAGGGTCTGCGGCTTGGTTCCCTGGATCTTCTGGTAGCCCGTCTCCTGCTGCTCGAAGTGCGCGTAGTCGGCCATGTCGGCCTGCTCCTGCTCGGTCAACTCCGTCAGCGCCGGTCCGTCGGGCGGCGGGAACGCCAGCGGCATGTTCAGGTGGATGCCGTACAGATGCTCGGCGTCCAGCACCCCGATGCTGTTGGTGATGATCGCGCCCCAATCGCCACCCTGGGCCACGTACTTCTCGTAGCCGAGACGCGCCATCAGCTCGATGAAGTTCTCCGCCATCACCTGCGCGTCGTAGCCCGTGCTCTTGGTGAACTCCGAGAAGCCGTAGCCGGGCAGTGAGGGCGCCACCACGTGGAAGGCATCCTCGGCCCGTCCGCCGTGGGCCTCGGGGTCGGTGAGCGGACCGATGACGTCGAGGAACTCCACCACCGTCCCTGGCCAGCCGTGCGAGATCAGCAGAGGGATCGCGTGCTCGTGCTTCGAGCGCACGTGCATGAAGTGGATGCGCTGATCGCGGATCTGCGTGGTGAACTGCGGAAAGCCGTTGAGCAGCGCCTCCTGCTTGCGCCAATCGAAGCCGTCCTGCCAATACCGGATCAGGTCGCGGATGTAGCCCCCGTCGACCCCGTAGTCCCAGTCGGTCCCCTCGATCTGCTGCGGAAAGCGCGTGCGCGCCAGCCGCCGTCGCAGGTCCTCGAGGACTTCGTCCGAGACCTTCACCTCGAAGGGGACGATCTCTTCACTCATGCGGCTTCTCCCTGTGCGCCTGGATGCTGCTCTGGGATCAGCCAGCAGCCTTCTCGATGGTCGCGAAGGCCTCGATGACCTCCGCTGGTGCCTGAACGAGCTCGACGAGCACGCCCTGGGCGCCGATCGGATGCTCGTCGTTGCCCTTGGGATGAATGAAGGTCACGTCGAAGCCGGCCGCGCCCTTGCGAATGCCGCCCGGCGTGAAGCGCACGCCCTGCTCCTCGAGCCAGGAGACCGCGGCGGCCAGGTCGTCGATCCAGAGGCCGACGTGATTGAGCGCGGGATCGTGCACCTTCGGCCGTTTCTCGGGATCGATGGGCTGCATCAGGTCGACCTCGACCTTGAGCGGGCCGGAGCCCGCCTCGCAGATGTCTTCATCGACATTCTCCTTCTCGCTCTTGTACGTGCTCGCGTAGCGAAGGCCGAGGGTGTCGACCCAGAACTCGCGCAGGGCGTTCTTGTCGAGGCCGCCGACTGCGATCTGCTGGATGCCGAGGACTTTGAAGGGACGAGAGGACACGGGCGATCTCCTTGACGGCGCCATCGGGGGCGGCGGGCGTGAGCAGGCAGCGGGGCGTGGTGATCCCGCGGAGGGCGGATTCTAACGGAACGCCCGGGCCTTCGGCCTCGGGCGTGCGCCGGGCCCGCCTGCTCAGTCGTCCGCGCGATGATCGCGAGCGAGCAGGTAGCGCTCGGTGCTGCCCTTGCGGCTCGCGCTGCTCTTCACGGTCTTCGCCTTCGCGAAGAGGCGGCGGATCCTTCGATCCACCTGCTGGGCCTCGGGGCCGTCGAGGATCTTGATGAGCAGGTCGCCGCCCGGCTCGAGGAGCTGCGGGATCAGCGACTCGATGGCCTCCAGGAGGCGCTCCTCGTTTGCGCGATCACGTTCGCGAACCCCGGTCAGCTTGGGCGCGGCGTCTGAGAGCAGGACCTGGCAGCGACCGCCGAGCACTTCGCGAATGCGCTCGCCAATAGAATCGTCCTCGAGGTCCCCCGTCAATGCGACCACGTTCGCAATCTCGAGGGGCGGATCGATCTCCGCGAGATCCACACCCACCACGCGTCCGCCCGGCCCCACCGCGCGCGCCGCCTCCTGGAGCCAGCCGCCCGGCCAGCAGCCGAGGTCCACCACTCGCTGGTCGCGGTGCAGCAGCTTGTGGGCCTGGTCGAGCTCGCTCAGCTTGTAGAAGGCGCGTGAACGTACGCCTTCCTTCTTGGCGCGCTGGTGGAAGTGATCCCTCCGGTTGTACCGAGCCATGGCCGCTCCTCACCCGGCCCTGGGCACACATCCGAAGGTGAGTGCTCCGCCGATGCAGCCAGCACTGCGCGAACGACCCGGAGCGGCGGCCGCCGACAGGTCGGGTGGATTGCGCGAAGCGCGATCTATGCCTTGGCCTTGATCGCCTTGCGGATCTTGACGAGGCCGTTCTTGTGGCCGGGCACGGCGCCCTTGACGAAGAGCAGGCCGCGCTCGGAGTCCACCTTCACCAGCTCGAGGTTCTGCACGGTCGTCTGCTCATTGCCGTACTGCCCCGCCTGGCGGCCGCCCGGGAAGACGCGACCCGGCCACGCGCCGGCACCGATCGAGCCCGGGTGGCGGAAGTACTCGTGGGTGCCGTGGGTGCGGCGCTTGACCTTGAAGCCGTGCCGCTTCACCACGCCCGAATAGCCCCGGCCCTTGCTCACCCCGATGGCGTCGACCTTCTGGCCATCCTCGAAGACGTCGACCTTCAGCTCCTGACCGATCTCGAGGCCCTCGATCTCTTCGTCCGAGAGGCGGCTCTCAGCGAGATGGCGGGTGGGCTTGACGCCGGCCTTCTCGAAGTGACCCTTCTCGGGCTTGTTGAAGAGGCTCTCGCGGCGCTCCTGGAAGCCGAGCTGCACCGCGTTGTAGCCATCGGGGCCGTCGGCGCGCTTGATCTGGACGATCGTGTTGGGACCGCCCTCGAGGACCGTCACAGGGATCGCAACCCCGGCCTCGGTGAAGATCTGCGTCATGCCGATCTTCCGACACATCAATTCGATGGACACCTTGCTCGTCTCCTGGCCTCGGATTGGACCGCCGCTTGCATGTCGTAGTGTCGTCCTGTCGGACTGTGCAGAGTCAAGGGTCGGATCGACCGTCACCCGGATCTGTGCACGATGCGGCGTTCTTCGCGGACCGTGGCGCGCATGGGGTCTACACCGACCCCCGCTCGCCAAAAGGCGCCCGAATATAGAGAGGGGTTTGCTGAATGTCGAGCCACACACATCGTGTCACGCTGATTCCCGGGGATGGAATCGGCCCCGAAGTCACCAGCTCCGCCCTGCGGGTGATCGAGGCCGCCGGGGTCGAGATCGAGTGGGAGCAGGTCGAGGCGGGCGCCGACGTGGTGCTCAAGCACGGAACGCCGCTGCCGGATAGCGTGCTCAACTCGATCCGCAGCACCGGCGTCGCCCTCAAGGGGCCCATCGGGACGCCAATCGGCGGCGGCTTCAAGAGCGCCAACGTGCTGCTCCGGCAGTCGCTCGACCTCTACGCCTGCGTGCGGCCCGTGCGCACCATCCCCGGCCTCGGCCGCTACGAGGACGTCGATCTGGTGATCGTTCGGGAGAACACCGAGGGCCTCTACTCGGGCCTGGAGCACCGCGTGGCTCCGGGGGTGGTCGAGAGCCTGAAGGTCGTGACCGAAGCGGCCAGCCTGCGCATCGCCCGCCATGCGTTCGAGCTGGCTCGCCGCGAGGGGCGCCGCTCGGTCACTGCGGTCCACAAGGCCAACATCATGAAGCTCTCGGATGGCCTCTTCCTCGAGTGCGTCCGGCGGGTCGCGGTGGAGTACAGCGAGATCGATCTGGAGGAGATCATCATCGACAACTGCTCCATGCAGCTGGTCCGTGATCCCTCGCGCTTCGAGGTCCTGGTGATGGACAACCTCTACGGCGACATCATCTCGGATCTGTGCGCGGGTCTGGTGGGCGGGCTGGGGGTCGTCCCGGGCAGCAACATCGGCGACGGCTGCGCGGTCTTCGAGGCCGTGCACGGGAGCGCACCCGATATCGCGGGAAAGGGCCTCGCGAACCCTTCGGCGGTGATCCTCTCGGCCGCCGCGCTGATGGAGCACCTGGGCGAACGCGACGCGAGCGTCCGGATGACGCGCGCCGTGCATGCGGCGCTCGCCAATCCCGCCGCGCGCACGCGCGACCTCGGCGGCGACGCGGATCTGGCGCGCATCGAGGGGGCGATCCTGGATCACCTCGACTAGCGATGCGCCGGCGGCCGCCAGGGGACGTGCAGCCACCGTGTCGCGAGCCCATGAGGACCGGCATGCGCGTGCGGGCCACCGCTGCGTGGATGCGGCACCATGAGCCGACGCGCGTCTGCGCGCGTGCCGTCCCTGGTCGAAACACCCCGTCGAGCCGAAGAAGATGAAGCCGCCTGGAGGCGTCAGTCCGCAGTGCCCCGACCATGCCCCGAGCACGGTCGGCCGCCCTCTGCTTCCCGCCCTCGTTCTCGCCCTGGATGGCGCCACCTTCGACGTCATCGAGCCCATGATCGCCGGGGGCGCGCTGCCCAATCTCGAGCAGCTCATGAAGGAAGGCGCCAGGCGACCGCTGCCCTCCACGACACCGCCAGTCACCTTTCCCGCCTGGTCGTCTTTCATGACGGGTCTCGATCCGGGCGAGCACGGCATCTTCGACTTCACACAGAAGGTCGAGGGCCAATACCGGATCCGCTTCGTCAACGCCTCCGATCGCCGAGGCCGATCGCTGCAGCGAGCCGTCTCGGATGCGGGGGGACGCGCGCTGGTCCTCGGACTGCCCGCCACCTATCCCCCCGAGCGCATCGAGGGCCTGCTGGTGCCCGGATTCGACGCGCCCGTCTCTTCGGCGAGCGACGCGGAGAGCACCAGCGACCCGGCCCTCTACCGACGGATCGCCGAGCGCGTCGGGCCCTGGATGCGACCGGATCTGAAGGAGGGCGCCCGGCAGAGCGACTTTCATGATCGCGCGGTCGGCACGCTGCTGGACCGGATCGACCGCAAGGAGCGCTTCGCTGTCGAGGCCATCGCGGCGCTGCGCGAGCAGGGCGATGGGCGCTCGCCCGAGCTCTGCGTCGTGGTCTTCTCCGAGAGCGATACAGTGGGACATCACTACTGGCGCGATCACGATTCCGCGAGCCCGCGCCACGACGCGGCGGCGGATGGGACGCGGCGCGGCGCCATCCGCGCCGTCTACGCGCGCCTCGACGCCGCCTGCGGCCGCATCCGGGAGGCCTACGAGCAGGGCGCGCCGGATGCGCTCTGTGTGGTGGTCTCGGATCATGGGATGGGCGGCGCGGCGCGCAGTGTCGTACATCTGAACCGCTTCCTGCACGAGCAGGGGCTGCTCGCACGACGGCCAGCCGGCGCGCTCGATCGTATGGCCCGGGCGGCGAGGGACGCCGCTCTTGCGGTGCTCCCGGCGCGGATCGCGCAGCTGCTCTTCCGCCGGGCACGGGGCGCGGCCGCCCGGCTCGAGAGCGCGGCGCGCTTCGGCGGCTTCGACTGGGCGCGCACGCGCGCGTTCAGCGAGGAGGCCAACACCCAGCCCGGCGTCTGGATCAACCTGCGCGGCCGCGAAGCGGCAGGCTGCGTCGCGCCAGAGGACTACGAGGCCCTCCGCGACCAGCTGATCGAGGCGCTGCTCTCGTGGCGCGGGCCGGGCGGCGCCCCCGTGATCGCCCGCGCGAGACGACGCGAGGATGTGTATCGAGGCCCCTACGTCACGCGCGCCCCCGACATCGTGATCGAGCTCGCCCTGGACGGCGGCTACGGGCTCTCGCTGGTGCCGACGCCCTGGTGGGAGGAGAGCGGTCCGAGCGTGCGTGTCCTGGGCGACGACGCGCTCGCGGGTGGCCGCGGTCGCGGCATGAACGGCACGCACCGGCAGGACGGGATCTTCATCGCCCGCGCGCCCTCGGACGAGCTCGCCGCGCTGCTCTCCCCGAGAGCGCTCGTCGATGTCGCGCCCTGCATCGCGCGTGCGATGGGCCTCGACTTCGGCGAGCATCGCGACGCGCGCGGCTCGGGCGAGCCCATGGACGATCGGCGCGAGTACTCGGACGAGGAAGACGCCATGGTGGCCGCGCGCCTACGTGCGATGGGATATCTCGAATGAGCGGATGCCCCGAGCTCTCGATGGTCTTTCCCGTCTTCGACGAGGAGATGAACATCGGCCGCCTGCTCGAGAATGCCCTCGAGATCGGCGGCCGACTGACGCGCGACTTCGAGGTGGTGGTCGTCGACGACGGCTCACGCGACGGCACGGCCAGCATCCTCGACACCCTCTGCGCCGAGGAGACCCGTGTGCGTGTCGTCCGGCACGCCAGCAACGGGGGCTACGGAGCGGCGCTGCGCTCGGGCCTGCGCGAAGCGCGCGGCGAGCTGATCTTCTTCAGCGACGCCGATCTGCAGTTCGATCTGCGCGAGCTCGAGCAGCTGCTCTCCCACACGCAGCGCTTCGAGATCGTCGCCGGGTACCGGGCGCCGCGCCGGGATCCCCTGGCCCGCGTCGTCATCGCGCGCGTCTATGGCGCGCTGGTGCGGGCGCTCTTCGGGCTGCGCGTGCGCGACATCGACTGCGCGTTCAAGGTCTTTCGGCGCGAGGTCATCGAGGGCATCGCCATGGAGTCCGTGGGCGCCTTCATCAACACCGAGATCCTGGTGCGCGCCCGGGCCGCGGGACACCGCATCCACCAGATCCCCGTCACCCACAGCCCTCGCCCCGGCGGCCGGCAGAGCGGCGCGCGCCCCCGCGTCATCCTCAAGGCCATCGCCGAGCTCACGGCCCTCTACGGCGAGCTGCGTCGCACGCAGCGCAGCAGCGGCGCCATCGGCGCCGCTGAGATGCTCGCCAAGGCGCCGGCCCGCCAGCTCCGGCGATGAGCAGCGACGCGTGCAACGCGCCGCGGATCGCCGTGGTCGGCGCCTTTCCCTTTCCCTATCCACAGGGCTCCCAGGTCTATGCCCGCGATCTGACCCTTGCGCTGATGGACGAGGGCGCGCGCGCCACCTTCTTCACCTATCACACGGGCAGCGGAGCGCCCGACGAGCGACTCCATGTGCGACCACGGGAGCGCTTCGTCCCCGCCGACCCCTCACGGTTGCGTTCGGGCCCGTCGCTGGGCAAGCCCTTCGCCGATCTCGCCGTGCTGACCGACTACGCGAGGACGGCGCGACGCGAGGGCTTCGACTTCGCGCTCGCCCACAACGCAGAGGCAGCCTGCATCGCGCTGGCGGCGAGGCCACTCTGTGGTGTGCCGGTGATCTACGTGGCCCACACCCTGCTACGCGTGGAGCTCGACGCGTATGTCCCTCGGGCGCTTCGCGGCAGCGAGCGCACGCTCGTCGCTCGGGCGCTCGCGGGGCTCGGGGCGTGCATCGATGCCCTCGTCGCGCGCCGCTCGGACGGCGTCATCGCGCTCTCACAGCGCGGGCTCGACGCGCTCCGCACGCTGACCAGGAAGCCGATCGCACTGATCCCGCCCGGCCTCGCCCCGGTCCCGCCGCCCAGCGCCGCGGCACAGGCTGCGCGCTGTGCCGAGCTCGGGCTCGAGCCCGGTGGCTTCGTCCTCTACTCGGGCAATCTCGATGGCTATCAGGATCTGCACCTGCTCGCCCAGGCGGCACAGACGCTTCCACCCGGCGGGCCGCCGATCGTGCTGGCCACCCACGACGCCACGTGCAGCGAAGCGCGCATCGGTGCCGCGCTCGCGCGCGGCACCCTTCGCTGCGTCGAGATGCCCGATGCCGAGTCCATGCGCGAGCTCTGCCATGCGGCGGGCGTGCTCGTGCTGACGCGTCGCCGGATCGGCGGCTTCCCCATCAAGCTGCTCAACTACATGGAGGCCGGGCGCCCGATCCTGGCCTTTCGGGGCGTCGCCGACGGCCTGCGCGACGGCGATTCGGCGCGGCTGCTCGAGCTCTCGGACGACGACGCGCGCTGCGCGGGCGAGATCGCCGATGCCCTCGTCGCGCTCTTCGAAGACCCGGGGCGCTGCGCGCGGCTGGGCGCGGGCGCGCGCGCCCATCTGCTCGACGCCCACGATCCGGCGCGCCTGGCCCGCGAGGTGCTCGACTACGCAGCGGCGCGCCTGGCGCCTCGTGCGAATCGCGCCGAGCCTCAGAGCATCTCCCGATAGCGCCCGGGCGGCATCCCGATGCAGCGCTTGAACTCGC
>CAZQMY010000042.1:0-24561 GCA_964594405.1 uncultured Spirochaetaceae bacterium
GGCGAAGTAGCCGTATTCGTTCGGCGCGGATTGATTCCAGCTGGTCGCCGGCTGGCGCTCGCTCAGCTCCATCTTGACGATGGACTTGATGCACTTGAACCCGTACTTCCAGGGCACCACGAGGCGAAGGGGAGCACCATTCTGGCCGGGAAGAGTCTCGCCGTACATTCCGATGGCGAGAATCGTCAGCGGATGCATCGCCTCGTCGATGCGAAGGCCTTCTCGATAGGGCCAATCGAGCACCCGCCTCCGCTGGCCGGGGAGCTGCTCGGGGTCATAGAGCGTCTCGAATCGGACGTGTTTGGCCTTCGAGGTGGGCTCGAACCGCTCGAGCACCTTCGCGAGGGGGATGCCGACCCAGGGGATCACCATGCTCCAGGCCTCCACGCAGCGCAGCCGGTAGATGCGCTCCTCGGGCGTATGGGGGCGGATCAGATCCTCGAGCCCGATGACACCGGGCTTGCCCACCTGGCCCGCGATCTCGACGCTCCAGGGCTCGATCCGCATCCGGTCGGCGAGCTTCGCCGGCGTCTCCTTGTCGGTGTCGAGCTCGTAGAAGTTGTTGTACCCGGTCGCGTAGCCCTTCTCGGTCATCTCCTCATCCACGCGATAGGCCGCCGGTGCCTTCAGGATGCCTGGGATCTTCCGGGTCTCATTGCCCTTCATCAGGGCGCTCGCCGTGAGCGGCGCGAGGGCGCCGCCGCCGAGTGCGAGCGCGCCCATCGCTTTGAGGCCTGTCGAGATGAAGTCGCGTCGGTCGAGGTAGAGGGCGTGGTCCGTGACTTCGCGTTCGGGCAGGCTCGGGGCGGGGGGAGACGAAGGCTTGATGAGCACGTGGGATCCTTCCATGAGACGCTCTCGCAGAGAGATTAATGCCCTGGTGACCCACTCAAAACGCCTATGCCGCATGCAGCGGGCGCCTGGCGGGGCCACACTGCGTCATACGTCCATCGGAGCGTCCGGTTACGGTGCGCTCATCGCGGCAGGCGATCCTCGTCGTCCTGCGGATCGCCGTTCATCGGGCCGCCGTAGCGCGCCCGGAGGTAATTGGAATAGCGGCGCTCCTCGGGCGCCCGCTCTGCGATGGCGCTGATGAGGGCTGGCCAGCTCATGGCGGCGAAGTCGACCTCGCCGCCGATCCGCATCCGCAGATGCCGAATCTCGCGCTCGAGCTCGCGTCCAGGCCTGCCGGGGCACGGGGTGTGGAGGTAGAGCAGTCGGTGGCCCCGCACGCCGAAACGCTCCGTCATCGAGAGGGCGAGGAGAAGCAGCCTCGCGAGCGGGAGACGACGTCGGCGTCTGGGGTTGGCGCGGAGGTCGAGTGCCAGATTCCGGCATCCGGGCAGCATACTCCAGCCCCGTCGATCCTCGTCGCACGGGAGTCCCTCGCGCGGCGCGCCTTCGCCGAGATAGGGCTCCAGATGACCGGCCACGATGGCGGTGGGCCGTGCGTCCTCCCCCTCGAAGAGGACATCGGCCTCGGCGATGCTCGCGCCCTCGCCGATCGGCGCTGAGAGTCGCCACCGCATGAGGCCTGCGTCGGCGCGCAGCGATTCGGAGAGCGGCGCGAGGCTGCTCGCGTTGCGCCAGGGCTCGAAGACATTGCAGCAGAGGGCCACCGTGGAGTGCAACCACGCCAGCGGGCTCGGCTTGTCGGCGTCGCCGAAGGGACGGAGCCGGCTCGCCTGCAGCTGCTCCTCTGCTTCGGGAGAGAGCGGCTGGAAGAGGTTCGCCTCGATGCTCGCGCAATGATCGCCCTCATCGAAGTCGATCTCGAGCGCGGCCGCCCACTTCCGCTGTCGCTGCATGAGTCGGTGGACCGTTTGGTCTGAAGTGGAAGACTTCAATCGCCCTCTCCTTCCTCGAATCAGCTGTTGATCGCCGTCAGACCGCTCTCGTGCATCCGCGCTTCGGCTTCGTCATCGGCGGGCCAGTCGACGCTGCAATGGGACGTGGCGACGCGGCTGGATCACTCGGCGCGGGTGCAGGATCGGCTCCTTCATGGGGTTCCCTTGAGCGTCCGGGGGGGGATCCCCATCTTCGAGCCGGTGTTTTCCCGGCATGGGCGGTTCAGAGTGCTCGGAACCACAGAGGATTTCGCATCCGGCCATCATTCGATGGCGGCGGACGACCGAGAGAATGAGCTCATCTCGCGTCTCGCCTCGTCGACGCGAGACGTTGGATCGCGCAGGCGCTCGGGGGAGCGCCTGGGGACGGAAAGGATCGGATCATGCCGGGCTCGCGCATGAAGTCGCTCTTCAATCAAGAGCTCGATCGGGCGATCTTCGCCACGTACTTCCTGGGTGCAGTCGTGCCCGTCCTCGCGCTCGGCTACTCGGTCCGGCAGTACGCCTTGCCGGCGGTGGATGGCGATCGGCTCGCGACGAGCATCGTGCTCGGCGCAGCGGTCGGCATCGGGCTCCTCTCCCTGGCCTCCTTCTTCGCGTTGCGCCGCCTCACGCGGACCGCCGTAGCCCGTATGGACGCTCATGCCGCACGCATGTCGGCCATGCTGGACGTCTCGCGAGAGCTGTCCGAGGCCCCGCATGTCCATGCGGCCGCAGAGGTGACCGCGGGCTGTGCGCTGCGCATGTGCGACGCGGAGGTGGTGATCGTGATGACGCCGGGCGAGGGCGAGGGCAAGCCCCCCGAAGTCTGCGAAGCCGTCGGCATCTCGAGGAGCGCCGTCTATCGGGAGCACGAGGAGGAGATCCACGAGCTCGCCGTGGAGTGCCTGGTCCAGGGGCGCGGCGGATCCATGCAGCCGGTGGGCGCCGGCACCGCGCTCACCCTGCCCATCGCGACCGACGGTCGAAACATCGGCGTCCTGATCCTGATCGAGTCACGTGGGCGGCACGCTGAGCTCTTCACCGCGGAGCTCGTGGATTCGCTCTCGGTGCTCACGGGCCTCGCCGGTGCCGCGATCCGCGGCGCCGACCTGCGCGATAGCCAGCGCAACTTCTTCACTCATGCCACGGAGATCATGGTGGCCGCCGTGGATGCCCACGTGGCTCAGCGCAGCTACGGCGCGCACCGCGTCGCCAGCGTGGCCAATCGGATCGGGCGCGAGCTCGGCCTGGGCGAGCAGGCCATGCGCCGCCTGCACTTCGCGACCCTGCTCAGCGACATCGGGATGCTCAAGATCAGCACGGCGCAGCAGCGCAATCCGCAGCATCTCGCCAGGCATGCAGCCTTCGGACACCGCATGCTCAGCCGAATCAAGTCGTGGCGGTCGATCGCGGACATCGTGCTGCACCACCACGACCGCTACGACGCCGTCAATCCGCCGAGCGGCAAGCCGAGTCCCGAGCTCCCGTTGGAAAGCCGGATCATCAACGTGGCCGAGCGGGCCGTCGTCCTGCTCTCCGACGAATCCGCCAAGCTCGAGCCCTACAAGGTCGGCGAGAAGCTCGCGGAGGATTCCGGCGGCGAGTTCGATCCGGCGGTGGTGGACGCGATGCTGGCGCTCTGCGCGCGCGGCGAGCTCGACGCGATCCAGGAATAGGCGCCCTGCGGCGGAGGGGGCTCCATCAGATCTCGAGGACCGTCCGGATCCCCTTGCTGGCCTTCAAGTCCCCCATGGCTTCGTTGATCTCGGCCAGGGGCCGGCGCGCCGTGATCAGCGCGTCCAGGTCGAGGCGGCCCGCGCGGTAGAGATCGATGAGCCGCGGAACCTCGTGGAGCGAGTTCGAGCTGCCCAGCACCGTGCCCATGATCTTCTTCTCCGAGATGACGAAGAGTGAGGCCGGGGCGATGTTGATCGCATCGGTGATGGGTGGCGCGCCCACACAGACCGTCGTGCCGCGGTTGCGCGTGGCCATCACCGCTGCACCGATCAGCTCGCCGCGCCCCGCCGCCTCGAAGGCATAGTCGCAGCCGACCTCGGTCAGCTCGCGCACCTTCATCACGACGTCCTCCTGCGTCGGGTCGATGGAGTCGGTCGCGCCCAGGCTGCCCGCGACGTCGCGGCGGGCGGAGACCGGGTCGGAGACGATGATGCGCGAGGCGCCCGCCAGACGCGCGCCCTGCACCACCGAGAGTCCCACGCCACCGAGTCCCAGGACCAGGACCGTCGCTCCCTCTTCCACTCCTGCGGTGTTGAGGACTGAGCCGACGCCCGTCTGGACCGCGCAGCCAACGACGCAGGCCACGTCCAGGGGCACGTCCTTCGGAATGCGCACGGCACCGGTCGCCTGGGCGAGCACCTGCTCGGCGAATGCACCCACACCGAGGCCGCGATAGACGAGCGCATCGCCCTGACTCAATCCCGTCGAGCCGTCGGCGAACTGATTGGTCATGATCGCAGACGAGTTGACGCAGCTGCTGGCCTCACCGCGCACGCACCAATAGCAGAGACCGCAGGGCGGGCAGGGCGTCAGCACCACGTGATCGCCCACCTCCAGGTGGCTCACGCCCGTGCCCAGCGCGTCGACGACGCCTGCTGCCTCGTGGCCGAGCACGATGGGTGTGGTGGCCGGGAAGCTGCCGTCGACGATGGAGAGGTCGGAGTGGCAGCAGCCGCAATGGCTGACGGCCACGCGGATCTGACCCGGTCCAGGATCGGCGCACGCGACCTCCTCGATCTGCATGGGCTGTCCGGGGCTGCGCAGGACTGCGGCTCTCACTGTGGGTCTCCTGGTGGGTTGGAGAGGGACGGCGGCGGGGCATGACGCCGGGTGGTCTCGCCCAGGGCATCGGTCTGCAAGGCCACCAGGGCGAAGACCTCGCCCTCGTCACTGGTCCACGTTCCGAGCACACGACTGCCCTCGAGCGCGACCTTCGTGATCTGGCGGCTGACGTCGATGACCCTCTGGTCATCGCTGCTCCGAGCTCCCTCGCCGGTCGAGGTCCCGTAGTCCGCGAGCAGCGAATCGATCTCGACCTGGATGGAGCGCGCCAGCTCGGTTCGTGCCCGCGAGATGGCAGTCGTGCGCGCCAGCGCGGGATTGCGGGTGCTGACCGCGGATCCGAGCGCGCAGATCATCGACGCGTCAGCGGCGTCGTCGTGTCCCGCGCAGCCGCGTCCCGCCCAGGCGGGTGCTGAGTCGGGCAGCTCGAGGCCGCGGCGCTCCGGCGACGAGGTCCCGCCGCAACCGATCCAGAGCGCCGCGGCGCAGATCGCAAGGGTCCACCGCGCGCGCGCGGAGAGGGGGAAGGGGGTGTGCTGGTGGAAGCGGGGCATGGTCTTCGTTTCCGATGGGGATTGGAGCCGAGTAGCAGGATCGACGATCCGGAGTATTACGCGTTCTCGGCATCATTCGCCGCCGGGTGTGCGTGCCCACAGAGCCGGATTCGTTCCAGAACGGCGCAGCCCGTGGGGTGCCCCCTCGCGGCAGCGCCTGATCGTGGAACCGGCCGGGCCAGAGAGGGCACGGACTGGCAGAGTCGACGCATCCGCAGGATCCTCCGGCGCGGAATGGTCGGCGGCGATCTTCGAGGGGCCTCCTGGCCCACAATGGAAGGACGAGCAGATGACGAGCCAATTCAGCCAACGAGACACGAGCGCGCCCCGGATCGCCCTGCGATCCGCGAGCCCCCGGGCGACGCGCACCCGCATGGCGGGCGTGCTGCTCGGCGTAGCGATGCTCCTCGTGCCCGCGGGCGCCATGGCGAGCTTCTCCGCCGCAAAGGTCTATCGCGACGCCTCGCCGGGCGTCGTCGTCATCTTCGGTTTCGACGCCAAGGGCGCCGGGAGCTCCGGCAGCGGCAGCGTGGTCACCGGCTCGGGCCTGATCCTCACGAACAACCACGTGATCTTCGATCAGGACACCAAGCGCCCCTACGTCAATATCCAGGTCTTCTTCAAGCCCGATCGCGTCACCGGCAACGACAAGGTGGACCTCAAGAAGGCCTATCCCGCCAAGGTCGTGGCGCGGGACAGCGAGCTCGACCTCGCCCTTCTCAAGCTCGTGCGACCGCCGTCGGAGCTCGCGGTGATCTCCTTCGGAGACTCGGAGGAGGTGGAGATCGGCGAGTCCGTGGCGGCCATCGGCCATCCCGACGGCGGTGGACTGTGGACGCTGACCACCGGCACGATATCGAGCCGCCGCAACGAGGGCCGTCGAGCGATCTTCCAGACCGACGCAGCCATCAACCCCGGCAACTCGGGGGGGCCGCTCCTCGACTCGACCTCGCGCCTGGTCGGCGTCAACACGTTCGTGCGCCGCGTGAACGCCCAGGGCCTGCCGCTCGAGGGCCTCAACTACTCGCTTCGCGGCTCGCTGGTGCTCGATTGGCTGGCGGCCCAGGGCGTGCCGCTGCACGCGACGAAGCGCATGGCCGCCGCGCCGCCGCCGAACGAGCCCGCGCACGAGCCCGTGGACGAGTCCCCCACGCCCGCCGAGGAGGTCGAGGAGGTCGAGGAGCCCACGTCTCCGGTGACCGAGAGCGATCCCACGCCGGCGGCCGAGCCCGAGTTGGAGGATGCCGACGACGAGGGCCCGCGCGTCTTCGAGGGCCCCGATGGCGAGGAATTCTTCGGCTACCCCAACGAGAAGCGCCGATTCGAGCTGGATGCCACCTTGAAGGACGTCTACAAGGCGGCGCGGAAGAATGCGAGGGATGCGTTCGACGAGCTTGAATCCATGTAGCGTGGCGCGACGATTGTTGCTGTCCTGCACCGACAGTCCTCTTGAGAGACTTGAGTCGGCTTGCCGAGCCAACACGGGTCCCGCTTCGAGTCGCGTTCAATACGCATACTTCAGCGCGTGGACGGTTTCGTGCCGTAGGAATCGGCTCCTCACCCTGCCTTCGTAGTAGCGCTTCACCCTCGAGGTCAGATCAAGGCGCGTGGAGAAGACCCGTCTCGTGAGGAGTTCCTCCGCTCGCATCACCCGGCCCACCATGCGCAGCCGTTGGGCCGGCGAGCCGTCTCTTGATCGCTCCGACGCATGCTTGACGGTGTTGCGGAAGAGCTGGAAGATGGCGTGGCGCCAGATCGCGCCGGCGTGGCGCTTCGAAAAGGCGATGGTCTCCCGCTTGTGATTGGCGCCGCTGTGGCGCATGAAGGCATGGTGTGCGTTGATCGCGAAAAGCGGGTTGTGAGCGGTCCGCGGCGCCGTCGAGGAGACCGTCTCGTGTCGCAGCCCCCGGTGAGCGAGGTGGCGCAGCGCCCACCGATACGCTGGCTCCTCGTCGCTGCGCAGGTCGGCCGCGGGCACGGCGCTGAGGGTCGCGCGAAGCAGCGCGAGGCAGTCCTTCCGGAGCCCCTGTGGGTCCGGCCGGCCCAGGCGCCTTTCTCGCCAGGCCAGCCGCTTCTTCTGGGCCTCGGTCATCGAGCCGCTTCGCCGACGCTCGGTGAAGACGAAATCGTGGCTGTAGTATGAACGGGCGCCGACGAGACTCGTGATCTCGAACGGCCAGTCCTGGCTTTGCGAGAAGCTCCTGAGCCCGTCCAGGATGACGGGCTCCGTGCCGAGCGCGGCCAGCGCTCCGGACCGGAAGCGCTCGTGGACCATCAGACAGTGGCGTCCGAGTCGCTGGATCTGACGCTGGACCGTGGAGTGGGACACCCTGTGTGCCCGCGCCTGCTGACGATGCCCGGACCCTCCGACCTCGCCGAAGAAGAGCGGGATCCACAAATCGGGCCGCTTCAACCAGTAGGTGGCGCTGAAGGTCTGTGAACTGAAGCTCCGCCGGCAGTGCGTACACAAGTACCGCTGGACACGATGAGGAGGCCGAAGGCGGTTGAACCAGCCGGCCCGCTTGAAGCGCCAACCCTTCGGATTTCGGTGGAAATCACAGTCGGCATTCGGGCAGTGCGGAGGCAGTTCCGAGGCATCGGGAGTCGACATGGCCGGCTGAAGAGCGAATCGCGTGCCAGCAACAGTTTGCGCGCCACGTCAGGGGTAGAGCCCCCCCAGCCCGGTTTCCGAGGCCTCGCAGACGCCTCTCTCCGTGATGATCGCCGAGACCAGTCGGGCGGGTGTGACGTCGAATCCGAAGTTGGCGGCGGGGGTTCGATCTGGGGCGATCCGTACTGTGCCGACCCGGCCATCTGGGTCGGCCCCCTGCACCCAGAGCACCTCGCGCGCGTCCCGCTCTTCGATCGGGATCTCCTTGACGCCATCCTGGATCGTCCAATCGATCGTCGAGAAGGGAATGGCGACATAGAAGGGGACGTCGTTGTCGTACGCGGCGAGCGCCTTCAGATAGGTCCCGATCTTGTTGCAGCAATCGCCGCTGCGGGTGACGCGATCCGAGCCCACGATGCACAGGTCGATACGGCCGTGCTGCGCCAGGTGCCCGCCCACGTTGTCCGCGATCAATGTATGGGGTACCCCGTGCTCGCCGAGCTCGAATGCGGTGAGGCTCGCCCCTTGATTGCGGGGCCGTGTCTCGTCGACCCAGACGTGGACGTCGAGGCCGGCGTCGTGGGCGGCATAGATGGGCGCGAGCGCGGTCCCATGGTCCACCGCGGCGAGCCAGCCTGCGTTGCAGTGGGTGAGGATCTCGATCGGTCGGCCTCCGGACTTGCGGGCGGCGGCTTCGCGGATCAGGGTGAGGCCGTGCCCACCGATGGCGCGGCAGGCCTCTACGATCTCATCGGAGAGCGCGCGAGCCATCTCGAAGGCCGTCTCCGCGCGCTCGGATTCGGGCAGTGGGCCGAGTCCCAGCCGCATGCGCTCGAGGGCGAAGTGCAGATCGACTGCGGTCGGGCGCGCCTGCCCCAGCAACTGGCAGGCCTCGGCCATCGATGCATCCGAGGGATCGGAGCGCATCGCGAGAGCCACCCCGAACGCCGCGGTGGCACCGATCAGTGGCGCGCCCCGCACCCACATCTCAGCGATGGCCCGACGCGCCTCCTCCACGGACTCGAGGCGCACTGTCTCGAAGCGATGGGGCAGCTGCGTCTGGTCGATGATGCGTACGCCACCGTCTTGGGACTGCCAGATGGCTCGGTAGTGCTCGCCGCCGATCTTCATGCGGGCTTCATCCCCGGGGCGATCGGAGCTACTCGCCCTCGAATTCGCAGAGGGAGATCAAACGATGGCCGGAGGCGCGGATCCGCTCGCTGCCGCCGAGGTCCGGCAGGTCGACGATGAAGGCGCAGACTCCGACTTCGGCTCCCTGGCGCTCCATCAGCTTGATGGCCGCAAGCGCGGTCCCGCCGGTAGCGAGCAGATCGTCGACGATCAGCACGCGCTCGTCGGCGTGGACCGCGTCGTCGTGCATCTCGAGCCGAGCGGTGCCGTACTCGAGCGCGTAGTCTTCTCCGATGGGGTCGCCGGGTAGCTTGCCGTGCTTGCGCACGGGGATGAAGCCCGCCCCGAGCTCCATGGCGAGGGCGCCGCCGAGGATGAAGCCCCGTGCCTCGATGCCGATGACCTTGTCGAAGTGCTCGCCAGTGATGCGCTCGACGATCCCGTCCACCGAGAGCCGCAGGCCCTTCGGATCCTGCAGGAGCGTCGTGATGTCCCGAAACATGATGCCCGGCTTCGGGTGGTCGGGGATGGTCCTGATGAGCGACTTGATCGACATGGAATCCTCGCGGCAGCGGGCACGGTGTGCCGACGGGGGCCGAGGATAGGGGGGATGGATCAGGGGGGCGAGCAGACGACGCCGTAGAGCACGCCCCTCAGCCCGAGCGGTCCTCGGCCGCTCTCATCCAGCCACTCGAATTCCAGGGTGTCGACGCTGCTCGCACGCTCGATTGCCCACTCCGTGCTCTTCGTGTTCGAGAAGACTCGCGCCAGATTGCGCCCATCGTCGACGACGCGCCGCTCGACCGCGCTCTCGAGGGCCGCCGCAAGGGCGGCTCGCCCGTCTCGGAGCGCCGCCTCCCGCTGATCCTCCGGCCGTCGCGTCGGACCGCCGATGGCATGGACGCAGAGCCGGCCCCCGTGATCCGGGACGCGCAGCAGCCACTCCGGGTGATCGGGCGCGGGCAGGCCAGCCGGGGCGCGGGCGCCGCGGCAGGCGAGGGCGAACATCGCGGGTGAGCGGAGAGCACCCCGCGCGGCCGCGCTGGCGCCGCGCGCGTCGGCCGCCATGGCCACGATCTGGGCATCGCGCAGCACACCAAGGATGTGCTCCTCGGTGAACTGCGCGACCACGCCCTCACCATCGATCAGCAGGTCGCTTTCGATGCGGGTGCCCAGCTGCGCGGCGGCCAGGCTCTCCAATGCGTTCAGGCGGCTCTGTCGGATGGCGTGGCCTGGGTTCAACGTGGGGCCCGAGTGCCCGACGGCGCAGCGGGCCGGCGGATCGTCCACCCAGGCCGGTCGGCCATCGGTCCCGGGCTCGGGTGTGCCCGCACAAGCGAGCAGGGCCCCGGCCAGCAACAGCGCGGAGCCCTGCATGAGGCGTCGCATGTCGTACTCCGTGCGCGACGCGCGTGAGATCAGGACTCCTCCAGCTCGCGGAAGGAGTCCTCGGCGCGATCCTGCACGGCCTCGCGAATGGTCTCCGAGAGGTTCTGCATCTCGCTCATGCTCTTGTTGAAGGTCTCGACGTCGAGAGCGACGAGCACGTAGAGGGTGCCGCTCGGGGACATCCAGGTGTCCTGCAGGCTGGTGCCCGAGAGGTCCATCTGGCTGATCTGCTTGCTCACGTCCTCGATGTACTGCTCGTCGGCGGCGGCCGTGCCGAACTCCTCGCCGCCGGTCGTGGTGGCCTGGTAGTCCTTCAACATCGCCTTGACCTTGGTCTGGAGACTTCGTGCGATCTCCGTTCGTGCGCGACCGATCGCCGCCGTGCGGGCAAGGCCGATGTTCTTCGTGCCGCCCATCGAGCCTACGCCGCAGACGCGAGCGCCACCGTCGTCTCCCCAGTAGGCGCTGCAGCCCTGGACGACCCACGTGGGCGCGTTGGCGAACTCGCCGGTCTGCTCGTCGCCCGGCCCACCGCTGCTCCCGCAAGCAAACGTGAGAGCGGCTGCGAAGGCCAGGATGGCCAGCCGCATCGTGCGGCGGAAGCTCGGAGTTCGAAGTCGTGCGATCTGGTGGCTCATTGTCTTTCCCCTTGGTTGGCCGATGCCCCCATGGAGGGGTGCAGGCTGTTGGCCTCGGCGGTGGGTGCACCGTGCCGCGGGCTCTTTCGAGACTGAATGCTCGATGTCTGGGTCGGAGACCTGGGTCTCCTGCTGTAGCGCCGGAGCGCCCCATACCGGTCGGTCCGGCTCTTGCTTCCTCTACGAGGGGTCACTTACGAGGGGTCACTCGCCGACCGATGGCCCCTTGGGTTCGACCTGCACACGCGCTGCATGATAGCGTCGATGCTCGATGTGGCTGCGATTGGCCTCTTCGGAGCACGTCGGTGACGTGTCGTTGCGGTCGACTCCTGAGTGCCGAGTCGTTCGCGGAGGTTCCGGGGCGTTTCGAGATTCGCCGGCAGCGGATGGCCCCCGCTCTCATGGGAAGCCCTGGGGCCCGGAAGTGCCGGAACGCGCGCCCAGGCAACGGGCACCCAGTGGAGGTCGCGCGCGCTCGCGCCGCGTGATCGAGTGGCTATCGTCACTGCGGTCGGCGTGGATGACCCCATGACGGGAATGTACCACGCCGCTGACCGTCGCCGTCGACGATGCGCTCGACGCGATGGGTCCAGCGGAGCGGTGAGCAGTGAGCAGGCGTGACAAGCGTGGAACAGGGAGAGTGTGATGCGGACTCGGTTCGATCTCGTGCGGCGCTGGCGGTCCGTGGTCTCGGTGCTCGCACTCCTGCTCGCGGGATGCGCAGGGACGCCTTCCCCCTCCGCAGCAGGCGGCGAGCCGGAGTGGGTGAAGCGGGGCGGCGCGAGCAGCGCCTACCCCACCGAGAGATTCGTCACCGGATTCGGCATGGCAGAGGGAAAGGACGAGGAGTCGCTGCAGCAGGCCAAGAGCATGGCCGCGAGCGATCTCGCCCGGCGGATCTCCGTGCGCATCGAGTCGGAGCTCTCGGACATCTCCCAGGAGCGCAACGGGCGCTATGACTACGAGGTGGCGGCGGTGACACGCTCCACGAGCGACGTCCAGCTGACGGGCCTCGACTACGAGGTCCACCGCAAGCGGAAGCGGACCTACGCGCTGGCCATCGTCGAACGGGCCTCTGCTGCGAACCAGCGCCGAGCAGAGCGTGATCGCGCCATGCAGGAGGTCAGCGCCTGCGTGGAGAAGGGCGAGGCCCACCGATCCGCCGGCCGGCCCGCCCGCGCGCTCGAGGTCTTCGAAGATTGCCGCCAGCCACTCGCCGAAGCCCTGCAGCACGACTCCGTCGCGGGCGCCCTCCTGCCCGGGCGCGGCTCCGACGCGAAGAGCTTCCAGTCGCTGGTCTCCGCGTCGCGCAAGATCGACGAGCAGATCGATGCCGTGCTCGGGGGCGGCGCATCGAGCCTCTCGGAGGGAGCCGAACGGCTCGCCCTGCAGCTCAAGCGTCAGGGAGTGGACAAGCGCAGTCGCCTCAGCATCGGGCACTTCAGCTACGGCACTACCGATCTCTCCAGCAGCTTCGGCCGCCAGGCCGGCATGGAGCTGGAGCGCGCCATGGCCAGCGGCCGGCTCTCGGAGCAGGGGTCCGTGGTCCTGGCGAGCTCGCGCGGGCTGGAGTCGGCGATGCCTGCCCACCTGGCCATCCGCGGCGTCTACATCGAGGAGGGCGAGCAGCGCGTCCGTCTCAGCGCCACGGCGGTGGACGTGGGTGGAGGCCGACTCGTCGCCAGCGCGCAGACCTCGCTGCCGCGATCCGCCCTGGCGCCCAACCTCGACCTGCGCCCCGCCAACTTCGAGAAGATCCTGCAGGATCAGCGGGCCCTGGGTGCGAGCGAAGCGGTGGTCTCCGGCGATCTCAGGCTGGAGGTCTGGACCGGTAAGGGGCGCCGGAGTGTGCTCTACAGCGAGGGTGAGGAGCTCACGCTCTTCATGCGCGTCAACCGACCGGCCTGGGTGCGACTCATCTACACCCTCCAGTCCGGCGCCGAGGTACCCATCGACCAAGCCTACTACATCGACGAGTCGAAGGTGAACAAAGTCGTCGAGTATCCGGATGCCTTCGAGGTCGTCGCGCCTTTCGGCGCCGAGATGCTGCACGCCACCGCCTTCACCCAGAAGCCCAGCCGACTGCCCACCGTGCTGCGTCGCTTCGACGGGGTGGAGTACGAGATCATCGCCGACGGCCTCGTCGAGACCACCCAGCGGACGCGGGGGCTGGCCCGCAAGAAGAAGCTGGAGATCGCCGAGGACCGCGTGACGATCACCACCGCGCCGCGGCCCTGAGCGGTGGGGGCTATGCGCTCTGCACTTCGACGATCTCGGAGACGATGACACTGGCTTCGCCGCTGGATCGCTCGGCCTCCTGACCATCGCCATCGATCACGGGGATGTCTTCGATGATGCGCTCGAGGTGGTTGGTCCGTGCTGGATCCATGGCATCGAAGCGGAGCACGACACCGGCATCGCCGTCGTCGCGCTCGACGTGCGCCTCGACCACGAGCGGCTCCTGTCGCGCGAGCGCATAGAGCGCGATACGCAGCGCCTCGCCCACCACGAGCTTGGGGTTCGGCTCGACGCGCATGCCGCCGCGTGAGATGTCGCGGCCGATCAGAACGCGGGTCGCCTGCTCGCTCAAGGCCACCACGCGTCGATCGTAGCTCAGGCGCGGATCGGTGCGGCGATCGGGTCCAGCGGGCTGTGGCGCCTCGTCAGCCAGCGACGCCGGCGATGCGCGCGGAGGAGCAGCACCGGTCTCGTCCAAGGGAACGCTCGTCGCGGCGCGCGCACGCCCGGCCGCGCCCGTCAACGAAGGTGGCCCTTCGCGGAAGCGCTCGACCACCGCTCGAAGGCGGGCGCCGACGGAGTCGCCCGGGCGTCCGAGCTCGGGCGCGAAGCCGACAGCGATCTCGTATTTCTGCTCTGCGCCCGGCCTCGCTGCGCGGCTGCGGAGCACGCGGCCCAGCAGTCCGAGCGATCGCCGGCTCGTGACCTCGGCCGGCAGGACGATGCGCACTGCCTGGCCCGTCTCGTAGCCCCGGGACGACAAGAGTCGGCAGCCGCGTTGCGAGAGATCGGCAAGGATGGCTGCACGAGGAAGGACTCCGCTGCGGATGCTGACCGGCAGCCCCACCGAGACCCGCTCCCGATTCCGTCGCTCCGGCCCGCAGTAGAGCGCGTGCAGGACGATCTGGCGGAGCGTCTGCGGATGGACGGGGCGGCGGATCATCAGCGCGATGTTCATGCGACGGAGATGCGCGCGAAGGGTGCGGGAGTCGCCGTCGAGAACGGCGATGATGCTCACGTCGGACTCGTGGGCGCCCTCGCGCTGTCGGAGCAGGCGGCGCGGCGTCGCGACGATCACATCCCACCGGCCGGGCATTCCGGCGTCCGGATCCCGCCCTCTCTGCTCCTCGAAGTGCGCGCCGAGGGAGCGCAGCAGCTCGCCGATGTCGTCGAGCTCGCCATCGTGATGGAGCAGGAGCGAAGGCGCTTCGACCATGGCGTCCACTGAATCCTCGAAGGGGTCCCTGGAGTGAATCGTCCGTCGCGCCACCGACCTGAAGGGCTCCCGCGGGCGCCGCCCTCGAGGGGGAGGCCCTGTGCATTCTTGCGGTGTTATGAGAAGCTCTGGCCCATGGGTGGAGAGTGATGGGGGTGCTGCGCGATCGATTCGGCCGGGGTGAGTTCGTGTGCATCCTCGACGTGACGCCGCCCCGTGGCACCCGCTCGGATCTGCTGCTGCGGCGCGCATCCGTGCTCGACGGTGCCGAGCACGCGATCGGGGTGATCGCCGATGCGAGCTGCCAGACGAGTCTGGACGGGGCGCTCGAGCTCTCGGGCAGCGGCAGCGACACGCTCTGGCATCTGGCTTGCCGTGGACTCGACGCAGCACAGGTCGAGCAGGAGCTGATCCGGGCAGAGCAGCTCGGGCTCGATCAGCTCCTCGTAGTCCCGGGCTTCGCGCGGGCCCCTGGCGTCGACCCGCTCGATGCCTTCGAGTGGGCCTCCGAGCACCTGTCCGGGGGACTCGTGGGGCTCGGATACGATCAGGAATGCCGCGGCGCCGCACTGCTCGAGCGTGCCCGCAAGCGCGGTCTGGAGCCCGACTTCATCCAGACCCGGCCCTTCCTCGACTGGGCGTCGTATTCGGCGACCGTCCATGGACTGCGGCGCGACTGGCCCGATACGCGCATCGTCGCCGGTGTCATGCACGCCAGAGTGGAGGAGACGGACGGGGCCGCGCTTCCGGATGGCTCGGCCTCCCGCCCAGGATGGGGTGACGAAGAGGCCGTCGGCCGGGTCGCCTCGGAGGGGTGTTGGGACGACTTCGAGGAGCGCGTGGCGCAGTGCGTGGACTCGCCCTCGATCGACGGGGTCGCGATCTGCACTGCGCAGCCCGATCTGAGTCCCGAGGAGGAGCGGTCGTGCAGGCATGCGGTGGGCGCCGCGCTGGCCGGGGTCGCCCTTGGCTGAGGACGACCTGCACATTCGACCCGGACTCTGCGTCCCCGGCGCAGAGATCGAAGAGACGGCCAGCCGATCGAGCGGGCCGGGTGGTCAGCACGTCAACAAGAGCGCCACGCGGGTGAGTCTGAAGTGGAATCTCCGCGCTTCGCCATCGCTGCCCGATGCCATGCGTCATCGCCTGCTGACGAATCTCGCGCACCGACTGACGAGGGAAGGCGCGATCATCGTGCACGCCGATCGGGAGCGAAGCCGGAAACGCAACCGCGAAGCGGCGCGCAGCGCCCTCGCTGCGCTGCTGCTGGAGGCCTCGCGCGTACGGACCGCCAGGCATCCGACCCGGCCCACGCGGGCCTCCAGGCAGCGAAGGCTCGACGCAAAGACGCGTCGCGCCGGGATCAAGCGGGGGCGCGGCGCCGTCCGGCGTGGTGAGGACTGAGGCGATTCGTGCCGAAGACGCCGAGCTGATCGCTTTGTCCAGATCTTTCTCCGGGATTCTCCCCAGAGCGCGATGAACGGGTGTCGACTCCGTAGTCCGCGAGCGTGTACGCGCGCAGCTTCGGAGAGGAGTCGAGGAATCGAGGATCGGCATCGCGAGGGGACGGAAATCCTGCTCCGTCATCGCCTCCGGCCCGGCTTGTGGCCATCGGTCTCCGTGTCCAGGTGTACGTTGCTGCACACATGTCGCATCCACTTGATTGTGATGCGACACCATGGGTGCGAGTTGCGCTCGAAATGATGGGTGGGGGAGTGGAATCATCGCCAAACGCGCTATACGAGAGAGAGCGACGAAGCTTTGTTTCTCGCTGGCACTGGCATAGCGCGGTGATACGAGCGCGGCGATGCGAGTGCGGTGATGTGAGTGAGGAAATGTGAGTGCGGAGATGTGAGTGAGGAGTTGTGACTCCGAGTCCACGTCGCAGTGATATGGGATCGAAGGCAAGTCGGAAGTCGCAGGCCGACCGAATCGAACGCGATGACGTCGCCTGCAGGTCGTGGGGGCGCGCAGTTGCAGTTGTTGGCGGTTGACGGTGTTCGAGTCGCTCGCTGGCTCGACCTGGAGCTCGACCTGGAGTGCGTCCCCGAGTCCAAGTCCAGAAGTCGAGGTCGTGCTGCGAAGCACGGCCCGAGAATCGAAGCACTGCGCACTCCGGTGTGCAGGCCGTCGATCTGGCTGGCGCGAAGAGCCCACGGTGAGCGCAGCTTCGTCGCTCGCCCCGGCTCATGCCCGGGCATCGACGATCCGCGCTGATCGTCGAAGCGGTCGGGGGACCGGGGCTCGGGTGGCAGGCAGTCAGGCGATCAGGATGGGTCCGCGCGCTTCGATTCGGGAGTGACCTAACCGAGGGAGTACACATGGCAGCAAAGAAGAAGGCGACGCGAAAGAAGGCGGCCAAGAAGAAGGCCACGAAGAAGAAGGGCACCTGGGGAGGCCGCCGCCCGGGTGCTGGCCGGCCCAAGGGCTCGGGCAAAGGCCCCTCGCCCAACTCGCGTCGCAACCGTGTGGCCGTCATGTTGACGGACACCGAGCTCAGGACGCTGAAGACCGCCGCCAAGAAGTCCGGGGTGCCGGTCTCGACCGCCGCCTACAACTTCATCGCGAAGAATCTGAAGTAGGCCGGGCATACCGCGCCCCGTCGCGACCGCGGAGAGCGGCCCGACGGCGGGGCGCGCCTGCTCGACCCCGTGGTGCGCGCGTCCCAGCCGGGCGAGCCGGATCGCGATTGCGGGCCTCGCATTGCGCTAAGCTGCGGGCTGCCCGGTCCTCCCTCGAGGACAGACGCGTCCCGGGCCCGAGAGGCTCCTACGGTGTCACGCTGGCTACGTTCGCTCCTGAATCGCGGCGATCGCCGTGGCTCGTCCTCCTCCGAGGGTGCGGGTGAAGCCGCGCCCGTGATCGACCTGCATGTCATCGAAGGATCGGACGCGGGCCAGTGCTTTACCGTGGACGGCGATGAGGTGCTCATCGGCCGCGATCTCGCGTCGGCGGCGGCCCGGATGGGGACCCCGATCCGCGGCGTCATCCTCCACGATCCGACCGTCTCCGCGGAGCAGGCGCGGCTGGTCCGCAGGGCCGGGGGGTTCGCGATCGAGGGGCTCGCGGCCACCACCAATCCGACCACGGTGGATGGCACGCCGGCGGCGGGTCAGCTGCTGAGGCCGGGGGCGCGCATCCGCATGGGGCGCACGCTGATGGAGGTGCGCGATCGCCAGGGCATCGCACTCTCGGGGCTGACCCAGGCCTTCGCCGGGCTGCCAGGCACCGCGAAGATCGAGGCGCCGCGCACGGATTGGCGTGGCGCTCGGGCCCCGACCGAGGAGCTGCGCATCCCGCAGCTCGACCCCGCCCATCGAGAGGTCACGAAGACCGAGAGCGATACCGAGACCACCGAGTTCCGCACCGTCGTCACGCACGTGGGGGAGCTGGTCGTCGAGGCGGGCGCCGACCTGGTCGCCGAACGCCGCTATCTGCTCTGGCCGGCGACGCTGGAGATCGGTCGGAGCAAGGAGTGCGGACTCTGTGTCAGCGACATGGGCGTGTCGCGCAAGCACGCGGAGATCCGCTGGAACGGCTCATCCTTCGTCCTCCATCACCTCTCGCGCACCAATCCCACCCTCGTCAACGGCTGTGAGGTGCTCGACGAGGAGCAGCTTCGTCACGGCGACGTGATCCAGATCGCCGATCGGGTCCGCTTCCGGCTCGAGTACGTGGGTGTGAAGGACGACGAGTCGACGGTGCCGCCGGATGCGCCCTCACGCTCGGGCCGGCGCGCCGGCCCGAGCAGCTCGCTGCGCCAGCGCATGGAGGAAAAGGTCCAGCGTGATCAGGACATCGAGCACGAGTACAGCGTGCACGGGACCTTCCTCGATGTCGACGTGGTCAACAGCTACGGCATGAAGGCCGCGTCCGACCGGCCGGAGCACATCATCGTCTCCTTCGAGCGCTTTCGCGCCTATGTGGGCGAGATCGTCGACGAATTCGACGGACACGTGCTCAACAGCAACGGCGACGAGCTGATGTGCTACTTCGAGTCGGCGTTGGCGGCCGTCAGGGCCGGAAGCGAGGTGCTGGCGCGTCTGGAGAAGTTCAACGAGCAGAGCAATCTGTTGCCCCTGCCCTTCCAGTTCCGCGTGGGCGTACACACCGGGCGCTCGCTGGTGGACCTCGACCAGGGCGTAGCCTACAGCGAGGTCCTCGACATCGCCGGCCATCTGCAGAAGGAGGCCGCGACGAACGAGATGCTGATCTCGGAGGTCTGCCTGGCCGAGCTGCCCGAGGGCCTGCCCTTCGAACAGGCCAGCGTGCTCGAGCGGGAGCAGCTGACCTGCTTCCGCCTGGTGGGTCAGCTCGACTAGCCGCCCGAGGGCGCGCCGGGGTCCAGCGTGCGTGTCCGATGTCGCGGACTCGGATCAGGCGTCCGGCGTGACCGCCACCGCCATCACCGACTTGCCGGCCCGCTCGACCGCCGTCGTGAGCACGCTGATCTTCCGCGCGTCCTTCGTGCCCATCAGGATGAAGCCATGGTCGAGCTCCTGCTCCATGACCACGTTCCAGCCCTTGCTGCTGAGGTTCGACTTCACCCAATCCGTCACGGTATTGACGTCGTCGTCCATCGTAAAGGAGACGTTCGCCTGGCCGTTCTTCGCCACGCGCGCATCGACCGCGTGGCCGGAGGGGTAGACCGGGGCATCCGACGGGTAGTAGTCCGGGATCTCCACCTTGACGGCGAGCTGCTCCTCGAGCGAGAGCCGCTTCTTCTTCGGCTTCTTCGGGACATCCGGAACGGGCGGAGGTGCCGGCGTCTTCGGCTTGGCTGCCGTCTCCTGCTGGGGCGTGGCGGTGGTCGGATCGGGCGCGCTCGGCTCGTCGCTCCCTCCGCATGCCACCACGAGGGCGGCCGCAACGAGGGCAATGGGGAGGGTGCGGATGAAGCTGAGACTTCGCACGGCGGTTTCTCCTTCGGATGTGGGATCGAGCGGGGTGCAGTCTATGTCGCCCGTGGCGGCGCGGTCAACCGGATGCGCGCTCCATGAGTCGATGCATTTCAATCCAGGATCTCGACCAGCCGGCGGACGAAGCGCTCGTGATCCAGGCGACGAGCGCTTCCGTCGAGGCGAGGAATGATCTCCACGCGACGCCAGTAGGGGTAGCACTCACGCGTACGTTCGGGGCAGCTGGCGGGCGGGCGCGAGTAGGAGGCCGCGGACAGCACCATCAGCCGCTCGAGGTCGATCCGATCGCGCTCGGAGAGTCCGAACTGACGGATCAGCGAATTCATGATGGCCATGGGGCGACGCTGCGAGATCGCCATGTTCGTGCGATAGGGGTCACGCTGTGCGCGGGGATCCGCGTGGCCGCGCAGCTCGATGGCCTCGAGGCTGTTCCAGACCATCGGGTCGGCACGCAGACCCGCCAGCAGCTTCTCCATGGCCACGTGGAGCTTCCGGATGCCCTCGTCCGTGAGCAGGGCCGCGTCGTCGGGATCGAAGAGATCGTCGCCGATGACGATGGTGCCGGTGCGGCAATGCGGACTCAGGCCTTCGACCTGCAGCTCGGGATCGTCGCACAGGTCGCCCAGCGCGGTCTGCCAACGCTCTGCGATGACCAGCTCGCGGTCGAGCAGGGCGAGGAGCTGCGCGTCGGTCTTGCGCGGCGGCGGCACTTCGGGCTCCCGCTGGCGCCCGGGCAGCGCGGCGACGAGCACGAGTACGGCCAGCACCCCGGCGAGCAGGAGCGCGAGGGGGGCCCAGATCTCGCTCTCGTCGCGACCGAGGCCGCGCGGTCTTCGCCGAGGGGCGCTCATTCCTTGCCCAGCAGACGCCAGGTCTTGGGGCGCGTCGGCTCTGGCTCCGGCTCGGGCCCTGCGGCCTCCCGATCGCTGTCCGCGAGCTCGCGAAGGCGGTTGCTGGCCGCCGCGTCGGGCTCGCCTTCACTGGTGGGGCGCAGAAGGCCCGAGAGCGTGAGCTCGTCGCCCGATCCGACCAGTCCGGGGCCAGGGGCCTCTTCGAGGACGAGGTCGTCGTCCGTGAGCGCCGAGGAGGACTCGCTGGCGGCCCCTCGTCGGGCATAGGGGTCCGGGCCGAGGGGCCGGCCGGCCGCGGCCGACAGGCCGACCCCGGCGAGATCATCACCGCGCTGCGACTCGCCGAGGAATCGCGATGTGAGCCCGGAGCCCGAGATGCCGGCGGGCCGCCGCCCCTCGGCGGGACCGGAGACGTCGAATGTCGAAGGGGCAGGAGAGGAGATCGACGACTCGGCCACGCCGGCGTCCGACTCGGCCGGCGTCGGATCCGTCGCCGCGAAGGGATCGGCAAAGGGATCGGCATCGCTTTTCGCCTCGCCCGGTCTGGCGGATGGGGCCTCCTCGGAATCGAGGGGGGACAGAGCCGAGAGGGAAGGGGGCGGCGGCAGGGGCGTGTTCATCGCGGGCATCGGGCTGGTCTCGCCGATCGGAGGCGGAGTGCCAGGCCCGATGGGTTCCGACGTGTGGGTCGGGGGAGGCGGCGGGCTCGGTGCCATCACGCGCGTCGCTTCCGCCCGGGGGACCCGGCTGGTCGAACGCTCGAGTCGCTGCACCGCATCGGCGGTCTTGTCGAGGTGCCGACTCAGCTCGCCCGTGGTCTGGCGGATGCGGCGGCCCTCCTCGTGGATCTCGCCACGCAGGGCGTCCATGGTCTTGTCCATGGCGTGGGTATGGTCGCCGAAGTCCGAGAGGGCACGGGTGATCTCGCCCGCCCGATCCTCGAGCTGCACGAAGGTGGTGCGCAGCGGCTTGAGTGACTGGCCCAGCCAGTCGCCGAGTCCGAGCAGCTCGCTGCGCACGCGCTCGAGCGCTGTGTGCATCTCGCGCGCGGTGCCTTCTGCAGCCCGCACCGGGCTGCTCATGCGGTCGATGGTCTCGTTGCTCTCCTCGATGGTCTCGCGCAGCCGGCCCACCGTGCGGCCGAGGGCGTCGTCGACGCTGCGCAGAGCCTGATTGAGGTTCTCGCCCAGACCCGCGGAGAGCGCGTCGATGGTGCCCCGCATCTCTCCGAGGCCTGATTCGATGAACTCGCGCTGCTCGTTCATCGCTGCGGCCGCGTGCTCGAGCGAGCTGCGAACGTCCTCAGCGCTTCGCGTCACGTGATGCTGGGTCGTGTTCATCTGCCCGGCCGTCGCCTCGAGCGCCGTGCCCGCCTGGCGCAGGCCGTCGAGCACGGGCAGGAAGCCCTCGCTCGTCTCGCTGAAGCTGCGCGAGGCCGCCTCCACGTCGCTCGCTGCGCGCTCCAGCAGGCCGGTGAGATGAACGTGGGTCTTGGCATGGCTGCCCATCTGGTCGAAGGTGCGCGAGAGGCCGTCGTTGACCCGCTCCTGATGCTCGGAAGCGCGATGGAGGAGGGCGGAGAGCGCCCCGAGGTGCTGCTCCACGCCCTGCTGGATCTGAAGGGAGAGGTCGCGGACCACCGCCTGCAGGATGCCGCGCTGCTCCTGCGAGACCAGATTCGCGGCGTTCGAAGTCGAATGCTCGATGCGCATCAGACCGCGGTCGATGCGCTCGGTGAGCTCGTTGGCGAAGCGGGTGATCTGGTTCGCCATCTGCTCGAGGGATTGGCGCTGGGCGGAGGCCGTCAGCGTCGCGAGCTCGGCCGTCGAGATGTTCGAGAAGGCGCGTGCGACCTGCCCATCCAGCTGCTCGGCCATCCGCTCGAAGGCTCCATCCAGCAACCGATTCGTCGTCGCCGCGAAGATCGCCAGGATCAGCCCCCACAGGCCGCTTCGCAGGGCCAGTCCCACCTGCTCGGCCAGTCGCCGGGCAGCGGAGGCCTCTTCGGCCAGGGCGCTGGCCTCGACCGCGCCGACCAGGCCGGCGAAGCTCCCGAGTAGCCCGACCGCGATGAGCAGGCCGGGCAGAGAGGGCAGCAGGCTCTTGCGTGCGCCCGTCGGCAGGATGGGACGATCGTCGAAGACGTCGACGAGGCGCACCGGCGCGCGGCCTGGCGTGGCCTCGGCCCGCTCCCAGCGTGCGGCGAAGTCCTGCCACTGGGGCTCGAGGGGCGAGTCTGCGAACGCCGTGGCGATCTCCGATCGCAGCGCTTCCTCGGCGCGGGGCTCGGCCTCGAGGCAGGCGCCCAGGGTACGCCCGAGCCGACGCAGGCGAAGGATGCGAAGGATGATCGGCAGGTAGAGGGTCGCGAAGGCAAGCGCCCCCACGGCGAGCACCGCCAGGATCGTGGCCTGGGTCACCGGGTCGGCCGTCCAGAGGATTGCGTCCAGGGAGAGGGGGTGAGAGGCGTTGACCAACTGGCGGCTCCGTTCAGATCGACTCGACCGCGCGAGCCGCCGCCATTCTACCAGGCGCAGTCCGGGGCGCCCCCAACTGACCGAAATCGAGGCGGAAAGCGGCTTCGAGGGGGCGCAGGTGTGCACAGCCCGCGCGCCCCGGCCCGGCTCCACCGCGCGTCGCGGCGAGGCGTGCGTCGGCTGGCCCTTGCCTCCCCCCGCGGGTTTCCGTTCTGGGCGGATTGCCCTCGAGGTCGAGGGGCGAGAGAATCGGGGCCTCGGGCCCGCGGCCGGCGCCCGAACCGTCCGTCGGTCCGCCCGAGTCGACAGGAGCCCCTCGATGACCCGACTCCGCCAGGTGCCCCGCGCGCAGGCCCCGCCGATCGCCCTCGCGCTCTACGATCTGCTCTTCGGCGATCGCGATCCGGTGGCCGAGCCCGGGACCGAGACCGGGACCCCTGGCAACTGGTGGACGGTCTTCGCCCTGGTGCCCGACGTCTTCGAGCATGCCGTGCAGGGCTTCCAGCTCTATCGCAGCCCGGATCGAAAGCTCGATCCGGTGCTTCGGGAGCTGGGGCAGACCCGGGCCGGTTACGCGCGAGGCAGCCAGTTCGTCTTCTCCCAGCACTGCAAGGCGCTTCGCGCACTGGGCGTCGACGAGGCCCTGATCGATGCGATCCCGGGATGGCAGACCTCGAAGGTCTTCACCCCGATCCAGCGCGCCGTCCTCGCCTACACGGACGATCTCGTGCTCGCCGGGGGGCGGACCTCCGATGCGACCTTCGAGGCTCTCCGCGAGGAGCTGAGCGACGAGGAGATCCTGGAGTTCACCTACATCACCTGCACCTACGAGCTCCATGCCACGATCTGTCGTGCACTGCGGCTCGAATACGACGACGTCGCGGAGCGCGTCGTGGAGGTCGCCAGCCCCGAAGGGGCAAGGCAGTCCGTCGATGCGATGCGTCGCGTGGACGAGACCTGAAGCAGAGCGGATCAGTCCTCCGCGGTGTAGGTCGCGTCCAGATGGCGGTCTCCCCACGCATTGTCGATGCGGCTGACCGGGGGCCAGTACTTGTGCTCGGACAGCCAGGGCGCGGGCCACGCGGCGAGCTTGCGCGAGTAGGGGTGCCCCCACTGGTCGCTGGTCACCCTGCGCGCCGGATGTGGCGCGTTCTTGAGCGGATTGTCGCTCTCGTGGAGCTCGCCGCGCTCGACGGCGGCGATCTCCTGGCGGATCAGGATCAGCGAGTCCACGAGCCGATCGAGCTCCCGGCGCGACTCGCTCTCGGTGGGCTCGATCATCAGCGTGCCAGCCACGGGGAAGCTCATGGTGGGGGCGTGGAAGCCATAGTCCATCAGCCGCTTGGGGATGTCCTCGACGCTGATGCCGCAGCTCTTCTCGAAGCCGCGGCAGTCGATGATGAACTCGTGGGCCACCAGCCCGCTCTCCCCCCGATACAGGATGTCGTAGTGCTCCGAGAGGCGGTGGGCCATGTAGTTCGCGCCGAGGATCGCGCACTGGCTCGCGCGCAGCAGACCCTCGCCGCCCATCAGCGCCATGAAGGTCCAGCTGATCGGCAGGATGCCCGCGCTGCCATAGGTCGCCGCAGAGACGGCCCCTTCTCCCAGCACCGCGTCGCCCGGCAGGTGCTCGCGCAGGTGCTCGGCGGCGCAGATCGGCCCCATCCCTGGACCGCCACCGCCATGGGGGATGGCGAAGGTCTTGTGCAGATTGACGTGGCAGACATCTGCGCCGATGGTGCCGGGTGACGTCAGGCCCATCTGCGCGTTGAGGTTCGCGCCGTCCATATAGACCTGGCCGCCGTGCGCTTGGATGATCTCGCAGATCTCCCTCACGCCATCCTCGAAGACGCCATGGGTGGAGGGATAGGTGATCATCAGCGCGCCGAGGGTCCCGGCGTGCTCGGCG
>CAZQMY010000043.1:0-21060 GCA_964594405.1 uncultured Spirochaetaceae bacterium
GGAGCGTTGGGTGCGCCACGAGGGCTACTCGAGTCGATTCCTCGACCACTACCTGGTGCCGATGGGCGCGGCCATCTGGTCCGCGACGCGCTCGGACTTCCTCCGATTCCCGGCGATCTCCTTCGTCCGATTCTTCGAGAACCACGGACTCCTGGCGACCCGGCCGGACGTCCGCTGGCGGGTGATCAGCGGCGGCTCCAACCGCTATACCGAGGCGCTGATGGCGAGCTTCGGCGGAAAGGTGGAGCTGGGCACGCCGGTGCAGGAGGTCCGACGCTGCGAGGGCGGTGTGGACGTGGCCGCGCACGGGAGCCGGGAACGCTTCGATCACGTGGTCATCGCCACGCACAGCGACCAGGCCCTCGGGCTGCTGGCCGATCCCACGCGGGACGAACGGCAGGTATTGTCTTCGATCCGCTACCAGCCCAACGAGGTCGTCCTGCACACCGATGAGTCCCTGCTTCCCATGAGCCCGCGCGCGCGTGCGAGCTGGAACTACCGTGTGCCCGATTCCGGTGACGCGCCGGCCTGCGTCACCTACGACATGAACAGGCTTCAGGGCATCGAGTCGGATCACCGCTTCCTCGTCACGCTCGGGGCAACCGATCTCATCGACGAATCCCGGATCCTGCGAACCTTCACCTACTCGCACCCGGTCCTCGACGGTCCCGCCCTCGCCGCTCAGAAGCTCCGAACGAAGATCAGCGGCCGCGAGCGCATCCACTACGCGGGTGCCTACTGGGGGTACGGCTTCCACGAGGACGGCATGCGCAGCGCCGTCGCCGTCTGCCGTGAGCTCGGCGTGGAGGTGTGAAGCCAGATGCCCGAGCACTCCATGGAGAGCTGCCTCTACGAGGGCTCCGTCGAGCATCGGAGATTCCGGCCGCGCCCCCATGCCTTCCGCAAGCGGCTGTACATGGTCTACCTGGACCTGGCCGAGCTCGACCTCGTATTCAGGCGCCGCTGGCTGTGGTCGGTCCGCCAGCCCGCACTGGCCTGGTTCAGGCGTGCGGACCACCTCGGCCCGCCCGAACGATCGCTCGAGAGCTGCGTGCGGGACCTCGTCGAAGAGCGTACGGGGCGTAGACCGCTCGGCCCGATCCGACTGCTGACCCAGCTTCGGCACCTCGGATACCTGATGAATCCGGTGAGCTTCTACTACTGCTTCGACGTCCAGGGCGAGAGACTCGAGTCGGTCGTGGCGGAGGTCACGAATACGCCCTGGGGCGAGCAGCACTGCTACGTGCTCGATCTCCGCGGCGCCGGAGAGCGGCCTCGACTCGAGAGCCAGCAGCGCAAGGCCATGCATGTCTCACCCTTCATGGAGATGACCCAGCGCTATGACTTCTCGCTGGCGCCCCCCCACGATCGGCTGCAGCTCGCCATCACGAACCACCAGGATGGAGACGATGCGCAGCGTCCGCGGTTCGACGCTTCGCTCTCGCTCCGCCGCGTCGAGATCGGCGCCGGCTCCTTGGCGAAGGTGCTGCTCCTCTACCCGCTGATGCCGCATCAGATCGCCATCGGCATCTACTGGCAGGCCCTGAGGCTCCTCATCGCAGGCGTGCCCTTCCAGCCCCACCCCGGCAAGCACGGCGAAGAGCCGAAGGAAGCGCCGAAGAAAGAAGACCCCGAAATGGAGGCCACGACGTGAGCGAAGGCAGCATCGATCTCGATCTTCCGAAGCGCTTGGATGACGGCGCACCCGCCCGAGGACTCGCCGGCTGGGCGAGGGAGCGCATCCTCGCGCGGCTCTCGGTCATCGAGGAGGGCTTCCTGACGATCGTCGATGGAGAGGGCTGCCACCACTTCGGTCGCCCCGGCGATGCGCTGCACGCCACGGTCTTCGTGAAGGATCCAGCGCTCTACGAATGTCTGGTGCTCCGCGGCGCGCTCGGTGTGTCCGAGTCGTACATGGACGGCCATTGGGATGCGGACGAGCTCGCCAGTGTGATCCGCATCTTCGCCCGCAACCGCAAGGCCTGGGAGCAGCTCGACGGCCCCCTGACAGCGCTCGTCAAGCCCTCGCTGAAGCTCTTCAGCGCGATCCGTCGGAACACGCGAGAGGGCAGCCGGCGCAACATCGCCGCACACTACGACCTGGGCAACGCCTTCTTCGAGCTCTTCCTCGACGAGACCCTCGCCTACTCGGCGGGCATCTTCGAATCGCCCGATGCGAGCATGTACGAGGCCTCCGTCGCCAAGTTCGATCGCGTCTGTCGCAAGCTTGCGCTCGAGCCCACGGATCATCTGCTCGAGATCGGGACCGGATGGGGCGGACTCGCCCTCCACGCTGCAAAGCACTTCGGATGCAGGGTGACCACCACGACCATCTCCGAGCGACAGTACGAGAAGGCTCGGGAGCGGATCGCCGCCGAGGGGCTGGAGGATCGGGTCGAGGTGCTCTTCGAGGACTACCGCGACCTCGAGGGCCAGTACGACAAGCTGGTGTCGATCGAGATGATCGAGGCTGTGGGAAACGATCACCTCGACTCGTTCATGGACTGTTGCGGGCGGCTGCTGAAGGAGGACGGGGTGATGGCGCTGCAGGCGATCTCGATCCCGGATCAGATGCTCGAAGAGCACCTCCGCTCGATCGACTTCATCAAGCGCTACATCTTTCCCGGTGGCGAGCTGGTCTCCGTCGGCTCGGTCGGTCGGTCCGCGGCGCACAGCGGTGCCCTTCGCATGACGCACCTCGAGGACATCACGCCGCACTATGCCGAGACGCTCCGGCGCTGGCGGTGGAAGATGGAGGCCAATCGAACCGAGATGAAGCGGCTCGGACTCGACGAGACCTTCCTGCGGATGTGGGAGTACTACCTCTGCTACTGCGAGGGCGGCTTCGACGAGCGCTCCATCGGCGTCTTCCAGGCGGTCTTCGAGAAGCCGGGAGTTCGCAGGGGATCGATCCTGGGGAGGCAGAGCGGCCTGGTGGGCTGAAGCCTCGATCCGGGCTCTGGCGTCGGCAGGGAGACGGATCACTCCTCGGGAGAGACTGTGCGAGGGTCGATCAGGCGCTCGAACGCAAGAGCCGGCTTCGACTGTGCCAGGCGAGCGGGTCTCCAGATCGCGCTTCGGATAGAGCGTGCAGGGACACGACGCATCCCAGCAGAAGGCGGGCGCCTGCCAGATCGTGACGCCGGACTCCGCGCTGACGGGCACGTGGATCCGCAGACCGGAGGCGGTCTCGAAGTCCTCGGTGACCACGCTCGGGATCGGATGGAAGTCGTGGGGCGACGCCCTCTCCTCCGACTGCCCGACCCGGGCGAAGTGGTGGAGCGATTGGGCGCTGTAGGCCCGAAGCCGCACCGGGAAGGCGAGGTTGCAGAAGTGGGGCGGCCCCTCGAAGAGGTCGAGCATGGCGAGATCGGGCAGTGAGCCGTCCTTGGAGGCGAAGTTGCCCTCGACGTTGCCGATCCCCGGCGAGAGCGGGAACTCCTGGAACCAGCGCACTGCACCGATGTGATGGAGACCCGCATCGCCCTTCGGTGTCACGAGCGCCATGGCACGGTTGCTCGCCCAGAGCAGCCAGACCAGGCCGACGAGGGCGATGCTCGCCAGGGACCCGAGCCAGAAGGCCGCGAATCCTTCCGCTGGCTCGCGAGGGCCACGCCCCATGCCGCGCAGCAGCAGCCCGAAGCCCAGCAGAGCGGAGACGATGACGAACCACAGGCGACGGATCCCGCCGCTTCGAAACCGATGGTTGGATACCTGCACGAGGATCGACACGTGCGCGGCATCCATCGGGAGATCGAGGACGTGATTCGCAACACCCGTGACCGAAGTCTCCACGCTCCTGCCGACGACGCCGTTCTCGATCCGCAGTCCGCCGTCGATGTAGATCCGCGCAGCGCTGTGGGGACTCCCGACCCGCAGTGCGAGGACACCACTCCGCTCGGGCCGGTCGACCTCGAGGGCTCCGAGGGCCCGACTCGAACCCATCTGTGCGTCCACCGGCCAAGGGCTCCTCGTGCAAGCTCACCGCATCCGAGCGCTCCCCGGCAATCCCCGGAACAGTCCGGCCCGAAGAGAGTGTCGCGAGTTGTGTGAGCTGACCCACACATGCGACGAGACGCGCGGCCCCGGCGACCTGTGCGTCCGCGTCGGCCGTCCCTTCGATGCCATCGAGCAGGCGGAGCCGAGCCGAGGGCCCGTCATGCCTATCCGGATCAGGCGCCAGCCATGGTGGCCCGCCTTGGCTGACGCTCGCCAGGCGGCGGATCGCGTGCATCTGCCTGGACTGGGCGAGCGGAGCGCTGGATCGCCCGGCCCGGACCGGCACTCACTGCACAGCGATCTCGGAGCGGCTCGAAGCGCGGATCGCCGCAACGCGCGGCGATCCGGCGACGGCAACCGCGTCGCGGCTCGCGCTCCGACAGCGGTCGGCGCGGGTTATCCTCGATCCGCTCCCTCCCCTCCCACCCTTCGCGCCGCCCACCATCGGGCGTGCGCCGAGCCGCCGAGCTTGCCCGATCAACCCGCACACGATCGACGCAGGGGCATGCTCAGGGCACTGGGGGCGGTCGTGGGCGTGGCGGGCTTCGCGGTCCCGTGGAAGCTCGCGGCGAGCGTCGGCGAGCGCGGCACGAATACGCTGCTGCTTCTGCTCACTGCCGCGGGGCTGAACGCGCTGCTCTCCCTCGTCCAGGCGCGGCGAACCGGCCGGGCCCTGCCGCGCCCGAGCGGGTTCGAGCTCCGCCTCGCCTCTCTGCTCGCGCTGCTGACGCTCGTCGGCAACCTCGCCAGCGCCGAGGCGATCCGCAGCCTCTCCTCGGCGCAGCTGAACGTGGTCCTCCGCGCCGAGGTGGTGATCGCGGCGCTGATCGCCTGGCCGCTCCTCGGCGAGCGCGTCGAGCCTCGCTTCTGGATCGGCGCGGCGATCGCGGGGGCGGGCTTCGCGCTGCAGCAGTCACCCGGTGCGTGGTCGGGCTTCGAGGGGACGGGGCTGGCCTGGGCGCTGGGCGCGACGCTCCTCTTCAGCGCGATGGCGGTGATCACGCGTCGACACATCCACGGCATCGACCCGGTCGCGGTGAACGGCCTGCGGCTCTGGATCTCGGTCGGCCTCTGGTTCGGGCTCCATGGTTGGCCCGATTCGCTCTCGCGCATCACGGCCCTGCAGGCGAGCTACGCGGCCGTCGCCGCGCTCTTCGGGCCCTTCGCCGGCAGGCTCTGCATGATGCTGGCCTCGCGCGACCTCGAGATCCGCTTCGTCACGCTCTTCCTGCTGATCTCGCCCGTCCTCACCCTCGCCTTGGCCTTCGTCGTGCTGGACGAGTGGCCGGAGACCCGCGCCTTGTGGGGCGGGGCCGTGATGCTGTTCGGGATCGCGATTCCGCTCCTGGGCGCACTGGGCCGAACGAAGGACCGGGGCGCGGAGCAAGGAGACGATTGAGAAGGCTCCATCGCGGGCCGCCTCTGCGTCCGGGCGATCGGGACGGGCGCCCCTTCCTTGACCATCGGTGATGGAATCTTGAGCAGCCCGATCCCCTCGCCGCCCTCCCGCCGCGCCAGCGCGCGACCCTCGACGGCGTCTGCACGGAATCCGGGCGTCTGCCGCGTTGGCACGAAGATTGGATTCACTCGCTGCGTGATCCGCCGACGCCTCCGGGGCCAGGCGACGCAACGCCGCAGGGGGCAGCCATGCAGAGGGATTCGAGAGAGGTCGACGTCCGCTACATCCACCGGCGAACGCGCATCGACCCCGGGCTCCCGCGATTGTTCGACCGACTCCCCGAGAGCTTCGACCTGAGCGACGAGGTCCAGCAGGAGTCATTGCTGAGCACCGCCGACGCCCTGCTGCGCCGCTCCGGCGACCTGCAGCGCCTCGCCGAGCTCGAGTGGCTGATGGCGACGGAGCACTTTCCGCTGGCGGCCCGCATCGCCACCAAGCTCGCCCGCAGCAAGGGAATCCTGCTGGCGCGCCGCCGAGGCATCCAATTCTCTGTCGTGATTCCTGTCTACGGCGAGCACGAGCGGATGTGCTCACCCTCCGAGCACGACTTCGGCGAGGACTTCCTCGCGCAGAAGCTCCGCCAGCTCGGCTGGCTCTGTGGCGATCAGACGCGTCATCGCTTCGAGCTGCTGATCGTCGACGACGGCTGCCCGTATGGCAGCGGGCGCTTGATCGAACGCCGACTCCGGATGAACCACGCGGACGCGCCCGCGCGGGTCCACTTCCTGGCGGAGGCCATCGAGGCCGAGCTGCCCGTCGTCGCCGACATGGCGGGAACGGACGAGAGCCGAAAGGGTGGAGCGATCCACTACGGCCTCTTCGAGGCGACCCGAAAGCCGAAGCGCGGCCAGGTCATCGTCTATACGGACGCCGACCTCTCCACCCACCTGGGCCAGGCGGGCCTGCTCGTCGAAGGCCTGGACCGGCCCGGTCGGCTGATCGCTGCAGGCTCGCGGCGCGATGCACGCTCGGTGGTGGTGAAGAGCGAGGAGCGCAGCGCCCGAGGACGGCTCTTCATGTACCTCTGGAAGCAGCTGCTCCCCGAGCTGGCCTACATCGACGACTCACAGTGTGGGTTCAAGGCTCTCTCGGCGCCTGTCGCGCGACATCTGATCGGATCCGGGAGACCGCCGTCCGAGCGGGGGCTCGCGTTCGACCTAGAGCTGCTGCTGGCGGCCGAGCGTGTCTCGCCCAGGGCGACGGCCGCGGTGCCCATCGCCTGGATCGACAGCGAGGCCGCCTCGACGACGGCCGAGCTCGCGCCCTATCTCTCCATGCTGGCGAGCGTCGCTCGCATGAGCCGAACGCAGGCCGGCTCAGGGACCCGCGACGATGGATTCGCCGACGCGATACTCGCGCTCGACGAGGCCACCTGGGAGAGGGCGACAATCGAGCTGGGCCCCCGGCTCGAAGCCGTCGACCCGGCTCTCGACCGGATGGTCGCCCACTTGCCGGCCGAGGCATTGCTTCGGGTCGCTGCCTGACCGCGTACCTCGAGCCGCCCAACGACAATCGAGCCTGTGATAGGACTGCTTCGCCATGAAGGCGCACTTCCGCGTCATCGCCCACCGCGGCGCCTCCGCACACGCCCCCGAGAATACGCTCCCGGCCTTCGTGTTGGCCACCGCCATGGGGGCGTTCGAGATCGAGCTCGACGTCCGCTTCTCCGCGGACGAGAAGATCATCGTCTTCCATGATGACGTGCTCGACCACAAGACCGATCGCCAGGGGCGCGTCAGCCACTACGACGCGCGAACCCTCAAGCGGACGGAGATCGGCGATTGGTTCGATCGGACGCATCCGGAGCGGACGGGCGACTACACCGGGACCCGTGTGACCGGCCTCGCGGAGGTCTTCGAGCTCCTGGGAGATACCGTCCACTATCACATCGAGCTCAAGGGCTTCGACGATCTCCTCCCGATCCGCCTGCTCCAGCTCGTCGACGAGTTCGAGCTCCGCGAGCGTGTGACGGTCACGTCCTTCTCCATGCGCCCGCTCCGGGCCATCAGAGCCATCTGCCCGGACATCCCCGTCTGCTTCCTCTTGAGGGACGCGCACGATGCCCTGAGGAGCGCCGAGTTCAGACCCGAGCTGCAGGGCGCCAGCGCCGCGGCGGTGCACGACTACTGGATCGACGAGGCCGCCAACGAGGGCTTCTCCCAGGTGGGCGTCCGCGCCGACGACGTGGCGCCCCGAACCGTCGCGCGCGCCGCGGACCGGGGCGTGGAGGTTCGCGGCTGGGGCGTCGGCTGCGAAGACGATCTGCGCCACCTGATCCACATCGGCGCCATCGGCGCCACAGTGGACTGGCCGGCCCGGGCCATCGCGATCAGGGACCGGCTCGACCGCGGAGAACGCTGAGCGGGTCGATCCGTGGTGGGCAGGGTCGTGATCCGCGTCGCGACGCGATGAGCCCACGGCAGCGTGCACTCACTCGACGCCATCGGTCACCCGCTCGAAGTGCTCCCTCAGGTAGCGATTCCGCTCGGCATCGGGCCCATCCTCCCGCGGATCGGTCAGCACGGCGAAGGGCTCGCTGCTCTCGTCCGCGAGGATCGCATGGCACGTGGTGCACTCGAAAGGGATCGCAGCGCCGGCCTCGTCGACCATCTGCTGGTTGTGGCACCTGAAGCAGCCACGGGCCCTCGCGGGATGGCCGTTCTGGTCGGGGTAGGTGCCCCAGCCGATCTCCATCTCCCGATGGACGTTGCGGGCGTGGGCCGCCTGCAGCGCCGCCACGGCATCGTCGAGCTCGGGCTGCAGGCCCGTCGCCACCGCCCGGCCGTCTCGGCGGTACGCGTTGCGCACCGCATTCTCGATGCCCCGCCGAGCCGCGTCCCCGTCTCCATAGTCGTTTGTGATGGCCGCGAGCGCGATGCGCTTGATCTCTGGCAGCTTGCGCGAGATGCGTCCGTGGCCGATCAGCCGATCGACGGCCTGCTCCGGCGTCTCGAAGCGATGGGCCACGCGGTTGTGGCAGTCCACGCAGTCGAAGGCCCGGACGGCCTCGTCGCCGCTCGGGTCGGCCCACGGGCTCACGTTCCGGAATCGTCTCGGCTCGGCGCCGGACTCGCGGAGCTCCACCCAGAGGATGCGCTCGCGAAGATCGTCGGCGGACGCGTAGCGGATCTCCACGTCATCGCGCGCATGCCAGTGCGGACCATCCGCGTCGCGGCCCAGCGCGAAGGAGACCGTCGAGTAGCTGGGCGTGGAGGCGAGGTCGAAGCCGTGCGTGACTCGCGTCCGCGTCCGTACGCCGGATCGCTCCAGTCTCCCATGACAGTGGAGGCACGTCTCGCGCGCGGGACTCAGCTGATGCACGGGCGTCGGGACGGGCTTCGAGTAGCGACCGAGGCCGTAGAGGACCGTCTGCCGAAGACCCGAGACCTTCGACTCGTAGAGCCCGCGGATCCCTTCCCCGACGTGGCACTCCACACAGTCTACGTTGGCGTGGGGTGAGTCCTGATAGGCGGTCCACTCGGGATTCATGACGTGGCAGGCCGTGCCACAGAACTCGGCCTGGTCCATGTAGCTGAGCATCGACGAGGCCCCGGCGCCCAGGAAGGCGACGTTCACCAGCGTCAGCACGAGCACCACCCTGAAGACCCGCGCGCCGGTGGCCCCGGCCTTCAGATCATCCTCTTCGAAGCGATGCCGGAGCAGCTCCCGAGCACTTCGACCGGTCACCTTCATCTGCCGCAGCCAGCCGAGGGGGATGAGCACCAGGCCCACCACGAAGGCCGCTGGCAACGTCAGGTAGCTGATCAGCCCCACGTAGGCATTGGTGATGATGCCCAGGATGCTGAAGAGCTCGAAGAGCAGGAAGAGCACGAAGCTCGCGGTCGTCAGGGCCACCCCGAGACGGCCGATCGCGTTCGCGGAGACCCCGCGGATGAAGTTGGAGTAGGCACGAAGCACGGGAGATCACTCGACCTCGTGCATCGACTCGTAGATCTCCTGGAGCTTTCCGCTCCGGATGTCCCGTTTGATCTCTTCGGTGGGCCTGTCGAACCACTTGTGCATCGGATCATCGAGGATCCTGGCGATCAGCGCGTCGACGTCGGGATCCTTGAATTCGCGAGCCGAGGGCAGGAACTCGAAGTAGAAGTTGTGCGCGACCTCGTAGATGCCGTGCCACCAGGTGTAGTCCGGCGCCATCATCGAGGCGCCGTGGCGCGCCACGCGCCCTTCGTGATGCCAGAGCTCCCAGTACTGCCACTCGATCTCGTTCGAGAAGGCGGCGGGCCGCTCGAGGAGCTTCTTCTTCCTCACCAGGTCCATCACCTCGGTGGCGGGCTTGGCGAACTTTTCGTTGTAGAGGTTCACGACGCCGTCGAACTGTCGGTAGAAGCCGAGCGCGAAGGCCTCGCCGTGGCAGGCCTGGCACACCTCCACCATGTTCTCGCGCTTCGTCTTCCAGTCCTTCGTGTGCTTCGAGATCGGAGGCCGCAGCGTCCACGAGATGCGCTGGCCCACGTCGTGGGTGAGCGGCTGCTTCTGCGTCGCCGACATGTGGCAGGTGGCGCAGGTCGGAGCGACCCAGTAGTCCTGCCCGACGACCCATCGATCCGCGTCGAGGTTCATCTTGTCGACGTTCGTGAAGTAGACGTTGCCGTGCTTCGACGCCTCGAAGACCTCCTTCTGCGGATGATCGGGACCGAGGTGGCACTTGCTGCAGGCTTCCGGTCGCCGGGCCTGGGCCTTGTCGAAGGTGTGGCGGGTATGGCAGGCGGTACACGCGCCCTTGGAGCCGTCGGGGTTGATGCGCCCGATGCCGGAGTTGGGCCAGCTGTCCGCGGCGAGCTTGTTGGGCGAGTCGGGATCGATCTGCACCCTGGCCCCGTGGCAGCTCTCGCATCCCGCAATGGCCACCGGCTTGCCGCCCGCCGCATGCGCGAGGTAGGCATCCTTGGAGTCGAGGATCTCGCCGGCGGTGGCGTGATACGAGCCGCCCACCTCGTCGGCGATCTTCTCGTGACAGCGTGCGCAGTCGTTGGGCGAGACCAGCGTCGCGATGGTGAAGCCCTCGTGCTCGAAGGCGTCCGGCTCGGTCGACTTCGCGGTATGGCACTCGAGGCAGGTGACGTTGTGCTCGGCGTGCTTGGAGTCGTACCACTGCCTGTAGAGCCCCGGTGACTCTTCCTTGTGACAAGTCACGCACTTCCCCCCGCCCGTGGCCCCTTCCTGGGCGAATGCGAACGACGAGAGGAGCGAAGAAAGAGCGAAGAGCAGGACGCCGAGGGGGCACGATGAAGACCCGGCGGGGGCGCGATCGAGCATTCGGTTCTCCAAGAGGTCGATGGGTGTAGAGTCGGTGGGTCGGAGTCCACGGGATGGTGGCCGACCAGGCTGCATGGGACCACGGCGAAATCCCCCAAACGCCGCTGTGTTTCTGGAGCGGGGTCATGCCGTCACGACGAACCGGCGTGGGGATTGGGACGCGATGACGGTAGGCACGACAGAGCTGGATCGAGCCGGATGATCTCGCGCACGTTGCGGCGCGCCTTCGCAGGCACGAGTCCGCCCTCGGAGTTTGCGAACTCGGGCAGCGGGAAGAAGGGCGTGAAGCGGAGGCGAATCCGTCGATGCACCATGGGGAGCACGTGATGTGCCGCGATCCACGCGAAGGGGCTGCGGTCGCTGAACACGAGCTCGACTACTTCGGGCGCCTCGTTGCGGCCAGCCATGGACGCATGTCGAAGCGTCCGCGCCCCGGACACGACCGGGTTCGGACGAAGCGGAGCTATGCTGCCGCCGAACCGCGGCGCAGCACTCCGCCCGCCCCATCATCGAGGATCTCCCATGCCCCCCCATCCCTTCCGATTCGGACTCCAGATCTCGGCGCTGCCGGCTGAGGGCTGGCAGGCGCGCGTACGACGCATCGAGCGGCTGGGCTACTCCACCCTCTTCGTTCCCGACCACTTCGGGCCGCAGTGGGATCCCACGGCCCTGATGGCCGGCGCAGCAGCCGTGACCGACTCGCTGCGGGTGGGCTCCCTCGTCTACGACGTGGACTACCGCCACCCGGTCGTCTTCGCCAAGCAGGCCGCCACCATCCAGCTGCTCTCGGGCGGGCGGCACGAGTTCGGCCTCGGCGCCGGATGGATGGAGACGGACTACGTGGAAGCGGGCCTCTCCTACGATCGCATCGGCCTGCGCATCGAGCGCCTCGACGAGGCGCTGCAGATCTGTCACGCCATGTGGACGCAGGAGAAGACGAGCTTCGAGGGCCGACACTACAAGCTGCGCGAGATCGCCCAGGCCGCACCGCTTCCGGAGGGCAGCCGACCCAAGGTGCTCGTCGGCGGGGGCGGCCAGCGGGTGCTCGGCCTCGCGGGCCGACATGCGGACATCATCGGCATCAACCCGACGATGCGCGAGGGTCGCGTCACGAACGAGACCGCCGCGGACCTGCGGCCCGATCGAACGTTGCAGAAGGTCGAGTGGGCGCGAGAAGCGGCCAGCGATGCGGGCCGCGATGCCGACGAGATCGAGTTCAACTCGCTCGTCTTCGTCGTCGCCATCACGGACGATCCGTCCGGCCTGCGCGGCGCGTTGGCCAGGCAGTCGGGCATGACCGAGGAAGAGGTCGCGGACTGCCCGCTCTTCCTGACCGGATCGGCCAGCGAGATCCGCGACCGATTGGAGCAGAGGCGGGAGAAGACCGGCATCAACTACATCGTCATCCAGGGGCGCGACGAGGACTCCGTGGAGCGGTTCGCCGCCGAGATCATCGAGCCCCTGAGCGGCCGTTAGCCCAGCGGCCGCGCGAGGGGCGCCGGCTCAGAGATTCTCCCGGTAGTCTTGCTCGATGGCCTCGTCGAGTGCCTTGCCCACCGCCTCGGGCGCACCCGTCTTCCTGGTCATCATCGCGCCGAAGGACACCCGGTAGCGCTCGGGCCACGCCTCCGGCTGCCAGAGCTTCGAGCGGATGAACGCCTTGGCGCAATGATAGAAGCACTCCTCCACCTGAACGCGGATGGCGAGGATCGCGGGCCTGCCGCGCGCCGCCAGACGCTCGAGGATCTCCGGATCCCGGGTGAGCGTGGCGCGCCCGTTCACACGCACGGTCTCGTTGGTATTCGGGAGCAGGAAGATCACGCCCACCCGACCCGTCTCGAGGATGTTGCGATGCCCATAGACGAGACGGTTGCCCGGCCGGTCGGGAATCAAGAGCGTCTGCTCGTCCTCGACCACGCAGAAGCCCGGACCGTCGCCCTTCGGCGATGCGTCCATGTTCCCTTCGCCATCACAGGTGGAGAGCACGAGGAAGGGCGAGCGCTCGATGTACTCCCTCGCCTCGTCGAAGATGTGCGCCTCGACCTTCTGCTCCAGGCCCGGCAGCGGCTCGGGGATGATCCCGCGCAAGGCCTCCAGCGTGTCGATCGCGTGCGGGTCTTCCATCGCTCCTCCCTCCCTCGTCGGTACGATCGCAGAGGATAGGCGCGTCCGCCGAGCGGCGCCCGGGCGGACGGCCCCCTGCGCCTCAGGCCCCTCGAAGCCGATAGATGGCCCGCAGGCGGATCCACGCGTGGGGCTCGCCCCGGGCGCCGAAGACGGCGAGCTCGACGTCCACGAACTCATGCCCCTTCTTCTCGAAGAGATCGACGATCTCCTGCTCGACGATCAGATCGGTCCCCCGCGCAATCGGCGCGAAGCTCCGATGCTCGGTCTGCAGATGCACCCACGGATTCATGTGGACGTTGGCGGCCAGCGCCCAATTGGAGAGGCCGAGCAGGAAGGCCGGGTTGGCCCAGCCCTCGCCGTCCAGCGCGAGCGGGGGCGGCATGTCGTCGGGATCCCGCGTGTACTGGAGGATCTCCGCCTCCGGCCACCTCGCCCGCATCGCGCCGAGCCCCTCCCCACGCAGCCTCTCGAAGACGGCGCGGCTCGCGTCGGGGCGCGGATGGCCGGGCTCGATGATCGGATCGCCGCGCATCGCGGGGGGGTCGCCCCGCTCGGAGGGCATCGATACGCGCGCGTGCGCGCAGGGCTCGCCCTCTGGGCCCAGCAGCCGGGCGGCGTAGAAATCATCGCCCGCGTCGTCGAGCACGACTTCGAAGGGCTCACCATCGTAGACCGGATGCATCACCGCGCACTCGGCGCCGCCGCGCGTCAGCCACTCCATGCCCCACGCCCTGACGGCGGGCTCGAGCAGATAGGCGGAGACACAGACCCCGGGCACGAGACCGCCGCGAAAGCCGAAGCGTCGGGCGAGGTCGTCGCCATGGATCTGGTTCTCGGAATCCGGCACCGGATTCCACGCAATGCCGCGCGCGCCTTCGAGTCCTGCCATGGGGTGATCGTTCCTCGTCGGGGTCATGGGTCCCAGGCCCTAGCTTAGACGCGAACCGTCGAGTCGTGGGAGTGCCTCGATCCAGGCGCCGCGCCCCCAGGCAGGCGCACCGGGGCGCTGGGTTATGATCGGCCGCCTCCGGTCCGCGACGGACCGACGGGCGTCGAAGAAGGCACGAGCGGCATGAACATCGCGGAGGAGCAGTTGGAGGAGAACGAGGTCCATCGCAATCTGGTCCTGATCGGCGGACGCGGCTGCGGGAAGAGCTCGGTCAGCCGCCGCATCCTCTTCGAGCGCAAGGACTTCGTCGTCTTCAGCGTCGATTCACTGATCCGCTACGAGCAGGCGGGCCTCTCCATCCCCGAGATCGTCGAACGGATCGGCTGGCCGGGCTTCCGCGACGTGGAGTTCGAGGTGATCCGCAAGCTCTCGGGCTTCGGCGAGGGCATCCTCGTCGACTGCGGCGGCGGCTGCGTCGTCGATCTCGACGAGCGCGGCGACGAGATCTTCAGCGATCGAAAGGTCGAGGCCCTGCGTCGCAACGCCTGCGTGATCTACCTCGAGCGCGACGTCGACTACCTCATCGACCGCATCAGCGGAGACGCCAGTCGCCCGGCGCTCTCGGAGACGGCGAGCTTCCGCGAGATCATGGCGCGGCGCGATCCCTGGTATCGCCAGGCGGCACACCACACCCTCGATTGCCGGGACCGTCCCAAGAAATGGATCGTGAACGCGGTGCTCGAGCTCTACGACGCCAGCGCCGCGGGGTCGTAGACGGCAGGGCAGAGCCGGCAGCACTCGTCGGAGCGGACGCTAATGTGAGGCCTCATCCGCACAGGGAGCCCCTCCATGAGCACCGACGCGCCGAACCCCGACTCCGACGAGGCGCCCCACCCCGCGCTGCAGCGGCTGCTCCGAGCCCTCGACGTCGTCTCCACTGGCCCGGGCCTCTTCGAGGCCGGGCATCCCGATCCGGACAGCGCCCATCTCTTCGGGGGACAGGTGCTCGCGCAGGCGATGATGGCGGCAGGACGCGCGACGGGGCATCAGGTCGCCCACTCCCTGCACGCGTACTTCCTCAAGCGGGGATCGACGAGCGAACCGATCCGCCTGGAGGTCCGGACGCTGCGCAAGTCGCGCTCCTTCGCCACCCACCAGGTGATGGCCAGCCAGTCCGTCGGCGACATCCTGCAGATGACGCTCTCGTATCATCGCTTCGAAGAGGGGCCCGTGCATCAGATCCCGATGGACGACGTGGGGCCGCCCTCGGGAGAGGCGTACGAACGCTCCCTCCTCCAGGTGATGACGCCGGGAGGCGAGGACGACGATCTCCCCTTCGCCCTTCCCGTCGAAATCAAGAGCGTGGGCGAGATGGGCCTCTTCAGCACACGCGTCAGTCCTCCCCAGGCACGATGCTGGATGCGGGTGCGCGAGAAGCTCCCCGGTGACCCGCTCCTCCATCAGGCGCTCTTCGCCTACGCTTCCGACTACGCGATCTTCACGCCCGCTCTCAACCCCCATCCCCTGCCGATCACCGACTTCCTCTCCGCGAGCCTGGACCACGCGCTCTGGTTCCACGCGCCGCTGCGCATGGACGAGTGGATGCTCTTCGAGCTGGACAGCCCGGTGGCCCGGGACGGGCGGGGCATCGCCCGAGGCCTGCTCTACCGGCAGGACGGGACCCTCGTCGGCTCGTGCGTGCAGGAGGGCCTCCTCCGCCCGCGCAAGGAAATGGGCTGAGCGGGCCGGTGCTTGTCGAGATCTTTGGACGGCCCGGATCTGGATCCGGACCGGGATCGGCGTGACGACGCCTGTCCGGGGCGATATCTTGACAAACCATGAACGCCTCGATCCTCCGCTCCGGCCAACATCGCCTCTTCCCATCGTCTCGGGGATTCGCAGCCTCGATGAAGGAAGCTGGTGACGGCCCGACTGGCCGTCGCTGAGCAAGAGAGGGGGAGCCATCCATGATGCTGCGGAGACTCGTCACGGTCCCGGGCTACCTGGTCGCCTGGTCGATCTGGATGTCGCTGGCACCGGTCTGGATCATGCTCGCCCTCGTGAGCGATCTGATGCGGTCGAGCGGCGGCGTCGCCTTGCGGAGCGGTGCGATGATCGCCGCCTATCTCACGTGCGAGGGGGTGGGGATCGCCATCGCCGGGTCGCTCTGGCTCTACCGCGCGCTCTTCGGCATGTCGGACGAGCGCTGGACCGAGATCCACTTCGACCTCGAGGCCGCCTGGGGGACCGCCCTCTTCCGCTCGATGACTCTCCTCTACGGGATGCGGGTGGAGCTCGACGGAGATCTCGATCTCGATCGCGGCCCGTATCTGCTGATGCCCCGACACGCCAGCACGGGCGATACCGTGCTGGCCGCGGCGCTCATCAGCCGCCCCTTCGGCATGCGCCTGCGCTACGTCCTCAAGCAGGAGCATCTCTGGGATCCCTGCCTCGACATCGTCGGCAACCGGGTCCCGAACGTCTTCGTCGATCGCAGCGCCAAGGACAGCGCCGCGGAGGTGGCCCGGGTGAGCCGACTCGCGGAGGGGCTCGGCCCGAAGGACGGCGTCCTGATCTATCCCGAGGGCACGCGCTTCAGCCTGGACAAGCAGGCCCGTATTCGCGACCGATTCGCTGAGTCGGGCGACGCGAAGATGCTGGAGTACGCACGCGGGCTCCACGCCGTACTGCCGCCCCGCACCGGCGGGCCCCTCGGCCTCATGGAGAAGGCTCCCGACGCAGATGTGATCTTCTGCGCACACGTGGGCTTCGAAGGCACGGCCTCGCTGGCCGACATCTGGAGGGGTTCGCTCCTGAACCGTGTGGTCCGCCTCCACTTCCGGCGCATCCCGGCCGCCCGGATCCCCACCGGGCAGGCGGATCGACGGGCCTGGCTCTTCGAGGAATGGCTTCGGGTCGGCGAATGGGTGGAGGCCGAGCACCGCAGGGCGGAGGACTGAGCGCGTGTCCCCTGGTCGGCTTCGAGGCGCTCTGTCGACGGGCATCGCGGTCCTGTCGCTCCTGCCGGTGATGGCCCGCGCCCAGGTCGCGAGCTCCGAAGCACCCGACGCGCCGCGGCGCGGCCCTCCGCTCGGCCTCGGCTTCAGCATCAGCGCGGCGACCACGCACCAGTTCGGCGCCGACATCGACACCGGGGGCTCGTTCAACGTGACCCGCCTGATCGTCCGCGCCGGGACACGCTACGCGTTCAGCGAGGGGAGCTTCGTCGGGCTCACGGTCGGCTATGGCTTCGATGACTACAGCTTCAGCCCCGACGCCCAGGTGGCCGGCCTCGCGCCCTGGGGCAAGACCCGCAACCTCACGGTGAGCGCGCCGATCTTCTTCGCCATCGGCGATCGATGGCAGGCGCTCCTGATCCCCAATCTGCGCATGGCCGCGGAGCGAACCGAGGACTGGGGCGAGGGCCTGATGGGCGGCTTCATCTCGGGGGTCTCCTACCGCTTCAGCGACCGATTCGCGATCGGTCCCGGGATCGGGCTCGCGACGGAGATCACCGGCAGCCCCACCGTCTTCCCGGTCATCCTCATCGACTGGAAGATCACCGAGCGCCTGCGGATGGAGACCGGCCGCGGACTCGGCGCCACCCGCGGACCGGGCGTCGTGCTGAGCTATCAGGCCGCGCGGCTCTGGCAGATGCAGGTCGGCTTCCGCTTCGAGCAGGCGCGCTTCCGCCTCGGGCCGGAAGCTGCCTCGCCCATGGGCATCGGCGAGGACCGATCCTTCCCGGTGATCGCCGGCGTCCGCTTCGGCTTCCCCTTCGCCTCCGTCTCGCTGATCGGCGGCGCCGAGTTCGGAGGCCGGCTGAGGATCGAAGACGGTCGAGGCAACCTCATCGGCGAGAGCAGTCACGCCCCAGCACCCTTCATCGGAGCCGCTGCGGGGCTCCTCTTCTGAAAGCGGGCGCCCGCGGAATCGGGACGCGGGCCCCACCACGAACGCGACCATCGGATAGAATCAGGATATGTCGAGTGTGAAGGAGATCACCTACTCGGTCGGCGCGGTGTCGCGGTTGACGGGCATCTCGCCGGATCTCTTGCGGGCCTGGGAGCGGCGCTACGGTGTGGTGACGCCGCTGCGGACGCCGGGCGGAACGCGGCGCTATCGGCCCTCGGACCTCGAGCGGCTACGGCTGCTCAAGGGCGCCGTGGATGCCGGCCATCGGATCAGCGAGGTCAGCCAGCTCGACGACGAGGCGCTCGAGGAGCGGCGCGCGAACCCGCCCGAGCGCGTCACCGAGCCGATCGAGCAGGCGATCGACGCGCTCACGAGGCTCGACGCCGTGGAGGCCGAGAACCTCATCTCCTGGCAGCTGGCCGCACTCGGGCCGCAGCGCTTCGCACGCAGGTTTGCGCTGCCGCTCCTTCGCCAGATCGGCGACTCGTGGCAGAGCGGCGGCCTGTGCATCGCCTCCGAGCACCTCGGCTCTTCGATCCTCCGCTCTCTGCTCGGCTCGGCGCTCCGGCCGGCGAGCGTGAGCCGCATGGCGCCCAGCGTGATCTTCGCGACGCCGCCGGGCGAGCAGCACGAGCTCGGTCTGATGATCGCGGCTCTCACGGCGATGGGCGCGGGAACCAACGCGATCTACTTGGGGCCCTCGCTGCCCGTGGAGGAGATCGTACGCGCGGCCGACGTCACCCGGGCCTCGGCCGTGGCCATCGGCCTGAGTGGCCTCTACACCAGCGACAACCTCCGTGACGTCGGCCAGCTCCGCGCCGGCCTCCCCGACCACGTCGAGCTGTGGATCGGCGGGCAGGGCGCCTCGGCCTTCGAGAGCCACGCAGGCATCGAAGCCCTGAGCGATCTCGACCGCCTGGAACGACGCATCGAGCACCTGCTCCTCGACGCCCACAACGGGCTCGGCTGAGCCGAAGCGTGCCCGCGTCCTCCACAGCGGGTCGCATCCGGCTGGGCGCCCCCTTCTGGGCCTTCAAGGCCTGGTGCGGGACGCTCTATACGCGTGACGCCCGCTCCTCGGACTATCTCGAGCAGTACGCGCGCGTCTTCGACTGCGTGGAGGGTAACACCACCTTCTACCATGTACCGGCGCCGGAGACGGTGGCGCGCTGGCGCGAGAGCACCCCGGGCAGCTTCCGCTTCTGCTTCAAGCTGCCGCAACGGATCACGCACGAGGCGATGCTTCGCGAGGTCGAGTCGGAGACCGAGGCCTTCCGCGCCGCGATGGCGCCGCTGGGCGAGCGCCTCGGCCCCTTCATGATCCAGCTCCCCGCACGATTCGGCCCCTCGGAGCTTCCCGACCTTCGGAGCTTCCTCGACCGGCTCCCCCGCGATTTCGAGTTCGGCGTCGAGCTGCGTCATCCTGCCTTCTACGAGGCGTCGAGTGGCCTCGTAGACGAGACGGACGCGCTGCTGCGCGAGATGCGCTGCGAGCGGATCGTCATGGACACGCGGGGCCTACGGGCGGGGGATGCCTCCCATCCTGACATCGTCGCCGCCCGACACAAGAAGCCCGACCTGCCGCTGCACGCCGTGGCCCTCGGCCCCTCACCCATCGCGCGGGTCGTGCTCCACCCCGACGAGCCGGTGAGCGCGCCCTTCGTCCTCGAATGGGCGGCGCGCGTCGTCCGATGGTCGAAGCAGGGGCGCGCGCCCTGCTTCTTCCTGCACACGCCCAGCAACGTCGAGACGCCGGTTCGCCTGGCCGCCTTCCACCGCCTGCTGGCGCAACGCGTCGAGCAAGCTCCCCTGCGCCCCTTCCCCGGACACAGCGGTGAGCTGGCGAGCGGCCAGCTGGGCCTCTTCGGCTGAGGTCTGCGGGCAGCGCCTCAGCCGAGTGCCGACGTCCGGAGAGCGACGAAGCTTCGATCCAGCTCGGCGACCGAGGCCGCACCGACGAGCTTCAGATCTCGCTCCAGCTCCTCGCGAAGGAGCGCGATGACCCTCCGCACGCCCGCCTCTCCACCTGCCGCAAGCCCGTAGAGGTAGGGGCGCCCGATCAGACAGAGGCTCGCGCCGAGCCCGAGCGCCTTGATGACGTCGGTGCCGCGGCGGATCCCCGAATCGATCCACACCTCCATGCGACCGCCCGCGGCATCCACCAGCGCCGGGAGCTGCTCGAAGGGGGCCGCGGCGGTGTCGAGCTGACGCCCGCCGTGATTCGAGGCGATGATGGCGTCCGCGCCCAAGGCGGCAGCGCGGGTCGCATCATCGGGACGCAGGATGCCCTTCAGCACGAAGGGGCCCCGCCAGCGATCGCGCAGGCGCTCGATGCGCTCCCAGGTGAGACGATCCGATTCCCTCCACTGGATCTGCTTGGCTTCCGTCGCCCCGACGTCGAGGTTCGCCAGACGGAGTCCACCCCCTCGCACCAGCCCCGCCACCCAGCGCGGATGCCCGAGGATGCTCGCCAACGCGCGCGGCGTCACGCCTCCCGCGGCCACGCCGGTCCGCAGGTCGCGCTCCTTGTTCGGCGGGGCGGCGGTATCCACGGTCACGCAGAGGATGTCGTAGCCCGCCGCCTGCGCGCGGTCCACCAACGACAGGCTCCGCTCCCAACCGGGCGCCGTGAAGAGCTGGAAGATCTTCGGGCCCTCGGCGGCCGCGGCCACCTTCTCGAGCGATTGCGAGCTGAAGGTGGAGAGCGCGTAGAGGGTCGCGCTCTCGGCGGCCGCGCGGGCGACCGCGCACTCGCCGTGGCCGTGGTACATGCGATTCATGCCGGTGGGCGCCAGCGCGACGGGCCAGGAGATCTCATGCCCCACCACCTTGGTCGTCAGATCGAGGGCGCTGGTATCCGTGCACGCACGGGGAAGCAGCATGGCTGCCGCGAAGGCGGACCGGTTGCGCTCGAGACAGACCTCGTCGTCCGAGCCCCCTTCGAGGAACTCCCACATGGACCAGGGCAAGCGCCTGCGGGCGAGCGCTCGCAGATCGTCGAGGGTCTGACAGCGGGTGATTGCGCTCATCGGCTCGGCTCCGGGTGGAGAGCAGCTCTTGCCTCCGGCCCGCGTCGATCGATCGCGAGGGCCGATCGAGCGGCGAGCCGGGCCGGCAGCTGCACCAACACTATCGGATGAGCGAGGGATCGGGACACCCGCCCCGGCTCGGCCCACGCGCGGGGTCACGAGCCCGATCGGCGCGCGAAGCCCATCCGCCGCAGCCGCCGACGCATCGCCCGGAGTGGTCTGGAATCGCTGAATACGACCGGAGTTGCCGGCGTGCTGCGCCCCGATCAGGTCCAGGCCCCGGAGCCCTTCGTGAGATTTTCACTCTGCGAACGACGGGGGACGCCTAGAATGACGGCTCCAACCCTTCGACAGGCAGCTCT
>CAZQMY010000043.1:21070-24493 GCA_964594405.1 uncultured Spirochaetaceae bacterium
CCCACCCCACGCTGAAGCAGGATCCCACCGATGCCGCCCCCCTCGTCCCCCCGGCCCACCCGCGCTCCTGCGTTGCGTCTCCTCGTCGCGCTCGTGCTCGCGCTCCTTCCCTCGGTCACCTTCGCCCAGAGCTTCGGGACGAGCCTGCTCGACCTGAACGGCCTGGCCTCCGTCTCGAACAGCACATCGCTGGAGTTCGGTCCGGATGGTCGCCTCTACGTGGCGCAGCTCGACGGCACCATCGACATCCTCACCATCAGCCGACTCGGCGTCGACAGCTACCAGGTCACGGCCGCCGAGGAGATCACCTTCGTCAAGGACATCCCGAACCACGACGACGACGGCACCCCGCACGGTGGCACCAGCCGGGAGTGCACGGGCATCACCGTAGTGGGCACGGCGACCAACCCCATCATCTATGCGACCTCGAGCGATGCGCGCGTCGGCGGGCCGAGCGGAGACAAGGACCTCGACACGAACTCCGGCGTGATCACGCGCATCGCATGGATCGGCGTAGACCTGAACGACCCCTCCGGCGCCTGGGAGGTCGTCGACATCGTGCGCGGCCTCCCCCGCTCCGAGGAGAATCATGCCACCAACGGTCTCGAGCGGGTGGTCATCGGCGGTACCGAATACCTGATCGTCTGCTCCGGTGGCCACACCAACGCGGGCTCGCCTTCGACGAACTTCGCCTGGCATACCGAGTATGCCCTCTCGGCGGCGGTCCTCGCGGTGGATCTCGATGACATCCTTGCGCGCCCGGTCCAGAACGATGGGGTCCGGGACTACATCTACGACCTGCCGACGGTGGACGATCCCACCCGCGACAACGTCAACGGCATCACCGACCCGGACGCCGTCGGCTACGACGGCGTCGACGTGGGCGATCCGTGGGGCGGCAACGATGGTCTCAATCAGGCGCGACTCGAGATCGGCGGGCCCGTGCAGATCTTCTCGCCCGGCTATCGGAACACCTACGACCTCGTAGCCACCGGGAGCGGCGCAGTCTACGTCACCGACAACGGGGCCAACGGCGGGTGGGGCGGCTTCCCCTTGAACGAGGGCGGAGGCAGCGTCACCAACGACTACCGGGTGGGCGAGCCGGGCAGCAATGGCGCCGATCCTGTGGATGGCGAAGCCCAGGTGAACAACAAGGACCACCTGACTCTGGTCACCACCGACATCCAGACCTACGTCTTCGGCAGCTTCTACGGCGGCCACCCGGCTCCGATTCGCGCCAACCCCGGCGGCGCGGGCCTGTTCACGCGCGGCAGTCACTCGTCGGATCCGACCGACGTCAACGGCAATACCTACACGGACGATTGGTTCCGCACGCAGAAGTACGATCCCGACGGCAGCGGCGAGGCCGCGGACGCCCTGACGGCGCTGCCCGCGGACTGGCCGCCCGTCCCCTTGGCGCTCGCCGATCCCGTCCAGGGCGACTACCGCAATCCCGGCGGCACGAATCCGGAGGGTCCCGCCGACTCGATCATCTCCACCTGGGGCAACAACACCAACGGCATCGACGAGTACACCGCGTCGAACTTCAGTGGCGCGATGCAGGGCGATCTGATCGCGGGCAAGAGCGGCGGCGCGCTGCATCGCGTCCAGCTCAACCCCGACGGCAGCCTGGACACACTCACGCAGAACTTCGTCTCCGGACTGAGCGGCAATCCCCTGGGCGTCACTGCCAACGGAGACGCGGACCCCTTCCCCGGCACCATCTGGGTGGCGACCTTCAACTCCTCGATCACCGTCCTCGAGCCGCAGGACTTCGTGATCTGCATCCTTCCAGGCGAGCCTGGATACGATCCGCAGGGGGACAACGACTCCGACGGCTACACGAACGACGACGAGGAGCAGATCGGCACCGACATGTGCTACGGGGGCGCCCAGCCCGGTGACTTCGACAAGATCGCCGGCGGCCCGCTGGTCTCGGACCTGAACGATGCCGACGACGATGCCGACGGGATCGACGATGCCCTCGACCCCCTGCAGATCGGCGATCCGGCGGATCCGGGCTCCGACTTCTTCGCGCTGCCCGTGGACAACGAGCTCTTCTCGGACAACCTCGAGCTCGGCGGCTATCTCGGTCTGGGCTTCACCGGCCTGATGAACAACGGGGATCCGAACCCCAACTGGCTCGACTGGCTGGATCAGACGGACGCCGGCCCCAACCCCAACGACGTGCTCGGCGGCGCCGTCGGCGCGATGACCATGCAGATGACCGAAGGCACGGCGCGTGACGCCTTCAACGACCAGGAGAAGGCCTTCCAGTACGGCATCCAGGTCGATCTGGCCACCGGAGGCTTCAAGGTCGACGGACGCCTGCTCAACTTCGGCGCCGGCCTTCAGCTCTATCCCTTCGCGGGCGACGGCGAACTCGGCCTCTTCATGGGCGACGGCAGCCAGAGCAACTACATCCGCTTCGTGGTGACCAAGGACGGTGTCGAAGCGCAGCAGGAGATCGGCGACGTTTCGCAGCCGCCGCTCACGGCCGCCATCGCCGCCGGCGACCGCCCCACGGGCAGCATGGAGCTGCGGCTCGATGTCGACAGCGCGACGGGCAGCGTGGAGGCCCTCTACGGCATCGACGGCGGCCCCATGACGAGCCTCGGCGTCATCACGGCCCAGGGCTCCATCCTCGACGGCATCCAGCTGGCCGCTTCGCCGCTGACCGTCGGACTCATCGGCAGCTCGAATACGCCCGGCGCCGAGGTCGAGGGCACCTGGGACTACCTGAAGGTCGTCGGCGCACAGCCCAGCGTGCAGGCTCCGCTGCCCACGGTGGAGGAGCCGGTCGGCGGCGCAGCATCGATGGACATCGACCTCGCGCTCTACTTCGACGACGACGAGGGCGACGGCAACCTCACCTTCACCATCGAGTCCGAGACCAACACCGAGATCGCGGCCGGCATCGTCGGCTCGACGTTGACGATCACCTTCCCCGCCACCGTGGCGAGCTCCACGATCACCGTCCGCGCCACCGATGGCGATGGCTACTTCGTGGAGCAGGGCTTCGTGGCCTCCACCATCGACCCGCTGCCCATCTACCGCGTCAACGCCGGCGGCGCGCAGGTCGCGGCCATCGATGGCGGCATCCCCTGGGAGGCGGACACCACCACGAACAACTCCATCCACCTGGTGAACCCCGGCAACAACAACAGCGCCGGATTCAGCATGACCGCGTACACGCCCGAGGTCGACCTCGGGACGACGCCGACGACGATCTACGACACTGAGCGATGGGACGACAGCGGGCCCCCGAGCATGGCCTACTCCTTCCCGGTGAGCGCCGGTGCGTACGAGGTGCGGCTCTACATGGGCAACGGTTGGGGCGGCGCCTCGTCGCCGGGGCAGCGCATCTTCAGCGTCGAGCTCGAGGGCGAGGCCCACGCGACCCTCCCCGACCTAGACATCACG
>CAZQMY010000044.1:0-24025 GCA_964594405.1 uncultured Spirochaetaceae bacterium
ATCGCGAAGCTGAAGGGGGCGAGCAGGGTCGTCGGGATCGCGGGTGGGGCGGAGTAGTGTCGCTGGCTCGTCGACGCCCTCGGCCTCGACGCCGCCATCGACTACAAGAACGAGGATGTGGGCAAGCGGATCCGGGAGGAGTGTCCGGAGGGGGTCGACATCTTCTTCGACAACGTCGGGGGCGAGATCCTCGACAGCGCGCTCATGAACATGGCACGCGGCGGCCGCATCGTGTTGTGTGGCGGCATCTCCGGGTACAACGCGGAGTCGCCGCCCCCCGGCCCGAGCAACTACATGCAGCTCGTGATTCGTCGCTGCACGATGCAGGGCTTCATCGTGATCGACTATTTCGGGCGCATGGCGGAGGCCATCGGCGACCTCTCGGATTGGATCGCGGAGGGCGCGATCGTCGCAGAGGTCGACGTGGTGGAGGGCTTCGAGCGCGCCCCCGCCTGCCTCATCCGTCTCTTCCACGGGCAGAACCGTGGTAAGCAGCTCTGCCGGATCGCCGAGGCCTGAAGGGCGGAAGGCAAAGAGCCCACGGCCTGGTGAGGACCGTGGGCTCGCAGCTTCATCATTAGAGCTTCAGCGTTGGTGTGGTCTCATGAGGAGACGGTTGGATCTCACGAAAAGGTGAACGACGAGACGGCTTGACCATTCCCGATCAGATCCCGATCAGAGCGCTCGGGCTGCGGTCAGATCCATCGGCTTCCGCATTCAGCGACGCAGCTACGTGCCAGCTCTGCTCCAGCTTCCACTCGATCGTCAGCTCTGCATCTATCCACTTCTTGCTTTCTTGTTTCAGCTTCCAGCTTCCGCTCATTCCCACTCAGCGGCTCGCTCCACTTCTCCCGATCAGCTTCTCGAACTCAGGTTCGGCTTCAGCTTCAGGCTCGACTCCGCTCCCGCGCGTACCAGCTCAGCAGTACTGCCCCAGCTTGAACGGCGATGGCAGGATCGGTGGGGATCGATCGATCCGGGCCGCATACACCGGCCCAGCGACGGTTCGAGCTCCAACTCGGACTGGAATGCTCCTCCTCGATCTCTTCTCGCGATGGGATCCGATTCCTTCCCTGGTAGGACCTCAAGCAAACCCCGTGCCCTCGATCCGGTGAAATACGGCCGATCCCAAGGGCCTGATTCGAAAGCGCTTCAGTGACGAGCGCGAGCACCCTGGATCGACCGGTCGGTAATAGTTGTTCCCAATTTGGGAAAGCCTGTTCCGCACCCCACACCGAATGGATGAGGAGCGAGCCCCTCAGGTTGCCGTTTGGCCCCACTCGCTCGTGTGTCGTTCGACACGAATCGGGCGACGGAGGCCGCCTGGGCCCGCAAGCATCAGCAGGCTGATCGCGGCCTGCGCTCGAGCTTATGAGAATTCTCCGAGACGGCGGATCGCCTCAGGCCGCCGTGGCCGTGGGCAGTGGTTGCGGGGCCGGGGGGCCGACGTAGCGGGCGCTCGGCCGGATGATGCGCGGATCACGGGCCTGCTCGAGCGCGTTGGCGCACCAACCGATCACGCGGCTGCAGGCGAACGTCGGGGTGAACATCTCGGGCGGGATCCCGCAGGCATCCATCACGACACCCGCGTAGAACTCGACGTTGGTGTTCAGCGAGCGACCTGGCTTGTACTCCGCGAGCAGCTCCAAGACGCGTCGCTCGACCGCCAGGGCCAGGGCATAGCGTTCACTGCCGAGATCTCGCGCCACCTCGCGCAGCATTCGCGAGCGCGGATCCTCCGTTCGGTAGACCGCGTGCCCGAAGCCCATCATGCGCTCGCCGGCCTCGATGCGTGGACGCGCCCAGGCGTCGATGTTCGATGCCTCGCCGATGGCCTCCAGCGTCTCGAGGGCGCGAGCCGGAGATCCGCCATGAAGTGGGCCCGCGAAGGCCCCGATGGCGCCGATCACCGCCGATGCGAGGTCGGAGCCCGTCGCGGTGATGACCCGCGCCGCGAAGGTCGAGGCGTTGAAGCCGTGATCGAGCGTGCAGATCAGGTACTGCTCGATGGCCCGCGCCTGCGCCTCGTCGGGCACCCGGCCGGTCAGCATCTGGAGATAGCGCGCGGCGTAGGAGAGATCGGGGCGCGCCGCGACGGGCGCTTCGCCGCGCCGCAGGCGGTGGAGTGCTGTGACGAGCGAAGGCACGACCGCGCAGAGGCGAAGGGCCTCGCGTCGTCTCGTCGCCTCGTCCGCGTCGTGGGTCGCCGTGAAGCCCTCGGCCTCCGCCAGCATCGAGAGCGCACTGCGCAGTGCGCCGAGCGGATCGGAGCGCTCTCCGAGCCCGGCGATGGCCGGCAGCAGCGCGGTCAGCGCGCTGGGCGGCTGGGAGACCTCGCTGAGCTCGCGCCGAAAGCGTACGAGCTCGGCGTCGCTGGGCAGGTGGCCTTCGAAGAGCAGGTACCACACGGCCTCGAGGCTGTAGCGGCGGGCGAGCTCGATCGCCGAGTACTGCCGGTAGTGGTAGAAGCCTTCCTCTCCTCTCACGTCGCCGATCTCCGTCTCGGTCACGATCAGGCCCTTCAGGCCCGGCGGGGCCAGGGTGGTCTGGGAGGGCGTGGGTGTCTCGGTCGACTCGGGGTGGGTCTTCGCCATGGTGCGGTCCTCCTCGTAGAGGTTCGGGTTGGTCTCTGCTGCGCGAGGAGACTGTCGGCGAGGCCCTGATACGTCAATATTGATCAATTCAACGTTGATTCTATCAACTCGACGCGATAGCGTTCCCCGCTCGGGCAGGCGCTGGAGCCTCGCCCCCGTCCACCGAGGATCCGCCGATGCCGCGAGCCGGGAGTCTCGCGCGGCTGAGCGCCCGCCAGGCCGCGGCCCAGCTGGGCGTCAAGGTCGAGACCATCTATGCGTACGTGAGCCGAGGGGTGCTGGAGCGGATTCCCGGTGCCGACGGCCGGACGAGCTTCTTCGACGCCTCGCAGGTGGAGTCCCTGGCACGCAAGCGGACCGGTCGAGCGCGTCGTGGCGGGGTGCAGGCGGTGCTCGGGACGGAGCTGACCGAGGTCGCCGAGGGCGGGCTCAGCTATCGCGGGCTGCCAGTCGGCCCGCTCGCTGGAGCGCACGCCTTCGAGGAGGTGGCCGAGTGGCTCTGGCTCGGGCCGGGGCCCGAGCGGCGTGGACCGGCACTCGGCTTCACGCCCTGGCAGCCGCTCGAAGAGGCAGTCGCGGCGTCCAGGGCTGCCGTCCACGCCCTGCCCGAGGGCACCGGGACAGCCGAGCGCCTGCGCGTGATCGCGGCCTCTTCCGCGCCCTGCGATCCCATGCGCTTCGATCTCTCCCCGGGCGCCGCGGTCGCGACGGCCCGGCGCCTGATCGCTGCGCTCGTCGAGGCCCTGCCAGCGAGGGGAAAGGCGCGGGTCCCGGCGCTGCGATGGCCCGAGCGCGAGCCCATCGACGAATCGCTGGCACAGCGCCTCTGGCCGCGGCTCTCCATTCGGCGGGCGCGGCCAGAGTCCATCCGCGTGCTCAATGCCGCCCTGGTGCTGATCGCCGACCATGGGCTCGCCGCCTCGACCTTCGCCGCGCGCGTCGCCGCCAGCGTGCGCGCCGATCCCTGCTCCATCGTCAACACGGGGCTCGGCACCTTGAGCGGCCCGCTGCACGGCGCCGCCAGCGCGGGTGTCCATCGCCTGCTCTCCTCGGTGGGACATCCCGATCGGGCGGTCGCCGCCCTCGGCGAGCATCTGCGCCGCGAATCCGTGGTGCCGGGCTTCGGGCACCTGATCTATCGCGACTGGGATCCGCGAGCGCGGGTCCTGCATGCGTTCCTGGCCGACGCCGGCCTCGATGCCGAGCGTGTCGCCGTAGCGGAGCGGATCCTGCAGCTCCTGCTCGAGCGAACCCGCGCGCGGCCCAACATCGACTTCTTGCTCGGGGCGTTCTCGTACGCGGCCGAGATGGACGAGGACGCGGGAGAGACACTCTTTGGCGTCGCACGCGCCGCCGGGTGGATCGCTCATGCCCTGGAAGAGTATCGAGAACCCGAGCTGCGCTTCCGTCCCAGGGCGCACTACGTCGGCCCCCTCGGCCCTGGCTAGCAGGCGCCGGGTTGCATCTCTGAATGTGATGATTTCAGCTTGAATCCAGATGGATCCCGATCCGCCGATCGGGGCGCTGGTCGCCGCGCAGCGGGAACGTCGACATGGCACGGGAGTTGCTCGTGTCTTGCGAGCGTACGCGTCACCCGGAGTCCGCGAGCGCCCGGTGGCCCAGGAGCGATGCCTCGCGAGAAGCGTTCGTCGGCCATCTTTGGGGGAGGGTGCCATGGTCAGCGATCACCGGTCCGCTTCACACGCGGGTCCGCGGTCCCAGCAGGAGCCTCAGGACGAAGCCCTGCCGCGCTGGTGGCCCGAAGGCGAAGAGGGGCGCCCGACGGCCCCCGGCTGGGTCCGCCATCCGGTCGCCCCCTCCGATCGATGCGGTCGGGCGGCGCCGCTGCTGGGGTCCAAGGCCGAGACGCTGGCCAGCCTGGAGGGTGTCCTCGAGCGGGGCGTGATCCTCCCTCAGCTCTGCTTCTCCGCGGACGGATTTGCCCGGGATGAGGCCGGCTGCCTGGATCTGATCGGTGATCATCTGGGCGGCGGGCCCTTCGCGATCCGTGCGAGCGTCTCCGCTGGAGCGGTGCCGGACGAACGGATCGCCGCCGAGATCCGGCGCCCGGGGCGGCTGCTCTCGATTCTCGGTGTGCCTTTCTCGGCGCGCGCCATCGGCTCGGCCATCGAGGACATCGCCGCCGATTACGAGGCCCGCGGGCTCGACAAGCCCCACGACATCCCGATCCTGGTGCAGCCCATGCTGCGCGACGTGACCATGAGCGGGGTCGTGCTGAGTCGCGACGGCCAGCTCGATTCCGACTACTACGTGGTGGACTTCGACGACGAGAGCGACTGCACCGGAGGTGTGGCGCGGGGCGCACCCGCCAGCACCTGCTACCTGGATCGGCGCCTCGAAGGCAAGGCGCTGGGCCGCTTCGAGCGGCTGATCGGGGTGATGCGGGAGCTGGAGGCGCTCTTCGGGGGCGCGGCCCTCGACGTCGAGTTCGCCGAGCTGCCCACGGGCAGCATCGTCGTCCTTCAGTGTCGGCCGCTGCCGCTCCGCGAGCCGGCGGGCCGTGGGTCTACGATCGGGGAGTCGCCGCGCACCCGCCTCCTGCATGCCCAGGCGCGAGTCTCCGATCTGGCGGGCTCGCGCACGATCCTCTCGAACGCAGCGGATTTCGCGCCGAGCGCCCTGCTCGGCGAGCGACCGCGCCCCCTCGCGGTCTCGCTCTGGTCGGCGATCTTCGACGAGGGCGGCGCGATCGCGGCGGCGCGCGCCAGCCAGGGCTACTTCGACATCGGCGACACACGGCTGCTCCTGATGCTGGGCGGCGCCGCCTACGTGGACCTGCGCGCGAGCTTGAATTCGCTCGTCCCCGCGACGCTTCCCGAGGCGGTTCGCGGGCGAATGGTGGACGCATGGCTGGACGACCTCGAGAGGCATCCGTGCATCCACGATCGCTTCGAGAGCGAGCTGGCGCAGCCCCACTACGTGCTCGGCCTCGAGCGGGTCCTCGACGCCCTGCCGGGCGTCTCCGAGAGCGACGCGACGCGGGTCGCGGACGCGCTCCGTGCGCAGACGCGCGCGCTCTTCGCTGGGGCGACGGAGGCGATCAGGAGCGATCTGGCGGATTGCCGCGGGGCGCTGAGAAAGTCGGCGAAGCTCGCGACCAAGCTCGGTCGCGCGCGCGCGTCCATCGCGCATCGCCAACTCGTCCTGGAGTTCGAGGCCCTCCTCGAGAGCGTGACCCTGAAGGTCGCTCGACCGCTGATGCGCCTGGACCGTCTCTACCGGGCCTGCGACGCGATGCTCGACTCGATACGAAGGCGGCGCCTGATCGCGCCGGACTGGGTGGATCGCTTCAGAGCCGTCCCCGCCGGCGCGCGTGCGCTCCTGCGCGTCGACCTGGTGCGTCTACTCGATCGCGAGATCGACAGCGATGTGCTGATGGAGCGGCACGGCGCCATTCGGCCCTCGCCCTTCGCCCTCGGCTCCCCGCGCCTGGCCGATTGCCGCGAGGAGGTCGTAGAGGAGCTGCTGGATGCGGTGCGACCCGAGGCGAACATCCGCTCGGGCTGGCCTGCCGACCTGCGCAAGCTGGACACGGAGCTGACGGCCGCGGGCCTCGACTTCGACGCGCGCACGCTCTTCACCACGGCGGACAAGGTGGCCTCGGCCCGCGCCGAGGCGGAGCGCATCCTCCACGTCCTGCTCAGCGATCTGCTCGGACTCGTCGACCGCATCGGCGACGCCCTCGGCGTGGACTCGGACGAGCTCGAGGAGATCCCGGTGGTCGAGATCCTCGCGCTCTCGGAGCGCGCGCCGGAGGCCGCCGCCGATTCGATCCGGGCGGGTGCGCGGGCGGCGAGGAGCGAGCGAGAGGCGAATGCTCGGCGGCGTCTGCCACCGATCCTCGTCGGCGTGGAAGAGCTCGAGCGCGTGCTCGTGCCGGATGGCCAGCCATACTACGCCGGCGATCGCCCGGTGAGCGCCGTGCCCATTCGGATCACCCGACAGTGTCAGCCCTCGCGCATTCAGCTCTCGGGCCGGCTCGTGGTCCTCGAGGTGGCCGACTCGAGCTTCGCCTGGATCCTCGACCAGCCGATCGCCGGCCTGATCACGGCCTGGGGCGGGGCGACGTCGCCGCTGGCCCGGCGCTGCGCCGAAGCGCGTATCCCCGCGGCCATCGGCGTCGGCCACGAGATGCATCTGCTCCTCCAGCAGACCGGTCTGGTCACACTCGATCCCGTGGCCGGCCACGTGGGCTGCCTGGGGTAGCCGGGCGTCCGCGCCGGGCCGAGACGTCGCGCGACGGCGACTCCCAGGCCGGCTTCGTGCGACGCGCCATGCTCGGCGTCTCAGGCGCCGTACCCCAGCACGCCGAGGCCGCGCAGACCGTCCAGCGCGGGGATGTGTGGCAGTCCCGCTTCGGCGGCAATCGAGGCCGGCTCGCCCGGTCGACTCAGGCGGCCGTCCCCGGAAGCTCGAGCCGGACTCTGCCCTTGACGTGATCGCCGAGGCTGTTGGCGCCGCGGACCTCCACCTCGATCTCCGAGCCCTGCCTGGCGCTCACCTCGCCGCTCAGGGTCATCGTGTCGTAGGCGTAGTTCGGCACCCCGAGTCGGATCTTCACCTCCTTGATCCGCGCGTTCGGTCCCGCCCAGTCCGTGACGTAGCGGCCGACGAAGCCGTTGGTGGTGAGGATGTTCATGAAGATGTCCTTGCTGCCGCGCTGCTGGGCGAGATCGCGGTCATGGTGGACGTCCTGATAGTCGCGCGAGGCGATGGCGGAGGCGATGATGAGCGTCGGCGTGAGGTCGATGGCGAGCGGCGGAAGCTGCTCCCCCACCTCGACTTCGTTCGCGCTCCGTGTCGGCGGGAGCTCGTCGCTCATCGTCACGCCCCTCCACCCGTCGGCCCGGGCGCGCCCGGTGGCGCTGCGGGCGGCTTGAACTTGAGCAGACGAAAGCGCATCTCCGCCACGACCTCTCCCGATTCGTCACGATAGGTCATGAGATTGGTGACGAAGTAGCCCTCGCCGAGTCCGGTCTGCTTCTTCTCCGAGATGGATTCCAGCCGTGTCGTGAGGGTGAGCACGTCCCCGAGCTCCAGGTACCGGTGATAGGTCTGCTCGCAATCCGTGGCGACCACCGAGGTGTACCCTGCCTCATCGAGCAGGGCGAGTGGCCCGCTGGCCCGCGTGGCCAGCTCCTCGGGGTCCGGCGGCGGCGGCCGGAGCCCCGCCATGTTCCAGGCCTGGAGCATGGGCGGCGGCGCCACGATCTGGCCGAAGTCCGAGGCCGCAGCGGCGACCGGGTCGGTATAGATCGGGTTGTCGTCGCCCATGGCGTCGCACCAGTGACGGATCATCGACTGATTGACCGGATCGCGTGCGAGCGAGGGCTTCGAGTCGGCCGCTTCCGCGACGAGGATCTGCAGACGCGCATCGAGGTTGTCGGGCTGGCTCACGGAAGCCTCCTTGATCTCCTGCTCCTGGTCCCTCTCGTGACCCGCGCAACGCGGATCGCAGATCCAGTCTACGCCGCCCAGCCGAGCGGGCGCATCCCCGGGCCCGGGGCGCGCTGGCTCGCGGATTGATATGATGGACGCCCGCCTCTCGCCCCCATTCGAAGCACAGGAGACCACCCGACATGAAGGCAGCAGTCCTGACCGCGCTCAATGCGCCCCTCGAAGTACGCGACGATGTTTCACTCGGCGACCTCGGTCCCGGAGACGTCCACGTGAAGATCGTCTCGAGCGGCGTCTGTCACTCGGATCTCTCCGCGCAGAACGGCACGATTCCCTGCGGCTGTCCCACGGTCCTCGGCCACGAGGGCGCGGGCATCGTCCAGGAGGTGGGGCCCGGTGTGACGAATCTCGGGGCCGGTGACCACGTGATCCTCAGCTTCGTCCCCGCTTGCGGGAGCTGTCTGCCCTGCCTGCGCGGCCAGTCCTATCTCTGTGGCCAGAGCATGGCCGTGGCCACCTCGCCGCACTTCGTGATCGCCGGCAACCCGGTCGGCGGCTTCACGGGGCTCGGCACCTTCGCCGAGGAGCTGATCATCTCAGAGCACTGCCTCGTGAAGGTGGATCAGGACGTGCCCCTCGACATCGTATCGCTCGTCGGCTGCGGCGTGACCACGGGCGTCGGCGCCGCCATCAATACGGCGCAGGTGACGCCGGGCAGCTCGGTGGTCGTCTTCGGCTGCGGGGGTGTCGGCATCAGCGCCATTCAGGGCGCGCGCATCGCCGGGGCCGCGGAGATCCTCGCGGTGGACATGGTCGAGGGCAAGCTGGAGCAGGCCAAGCACTTCGGCGCCACCCACGTCTGCACGCCGGACGCGTTCCCGCAGCTGAACGTGGAGATCACCGGTGGTGAGGGCTTCGACTATGCCCTCGAGTGCATCGGCAACCCCGCCACCATCCGCGCCACCTTCGACGCCGCGCGCCGGGGCGGGACCGCCGTGATCGTGGGTGTCGGCCGCATGGATCAGAAGATCGAGTTCACCGCGTTCGAGCTCTTCTACACCGACAAGAACCTCCGCGGCTCGATGTACGGCAGCTCGGAAGTGCGGACCTTCATGCCCAAGCTGCTCCGCCTCTGGCGGCAGGGCAAGCTCGATCTCGAGAGCATGGTGTCGGCGCGAATCAAGATCGACGAGGTCAACGACGCCTTCCAGGCCATGCAGGAGGGCAAGGTGATCCGCTCGGTGATCGAGTTCGGCGCTTGACCGGCTGAAGCGGATACTTCCCGTGAGAAGGGGCCGGTGCTCCGATCGAGGAGCCCGGCCCCTCGCGTATCCTGCGTGCGCAGCGCCCCGCCGCGCAAGCGGATCTCCAGGAGACAGGAATGGATACCCCCGCACTCTTCGATCTGACGGGCAGGACGGCGCTGGTGACCGGCGGCGGTCGGGGCATCGGGCGTGACATCGCGATGGGGCTCGCCGAGGCCGGCGCCGACGTGGTGGTCGCTTCCCGCAAGCTCGAGAACTGCGAGGCCGTGGCTTCGGAGATCGAGAAGCTGGGTCGCAAGAGCCTGGCGCTGGCCGTGGACATGTCGAGGGCGGAGGACATCGATCGCTTCGCCGAAGAGGTGCTGGCCGCTGTCCCGCGCATCGACATCCTGGTCAACAACGCCGGCGTGACCTGGGGTGCGCCCGTCCTCGACTTCCCCATGGACGCGTGGGACAAGTGCTACGACGTCAACGTACGCGGCCTCTTCCAGCTCACCCAGAAGGTGGCTCGGCACATGAAGGATCAGGGAGGCGGCACGATCCTCAACGTCACCTCCATCGGTGGCTACAAGGGGGCGCCCGACCACGCGCAGCCTGCGATCGCCTACAACTCCAGCAAAGGCGCTGTGATCACGCTCACAAAGGACATGGCCGTGAAGTTCGCCCCCTTCGGCATCCGGGTGAACGCGATCGCGCCGGGCCCCTTCCTCACCGACATGATGAACCACATCAAGAACAACGAGGGCGCTCTGCAGTTCATGACGAAGGGCATCCCTCTCCAGCGGACGGGCGAGGCGGACGACTTGAAGGGCGTCGCCGTCTTCCTGACGGGACCCGCCTCGGGATACATCACCGGTCAGATCCTGGCGGTGGACGGCGGCATGATGGCCACCTGAGCAGGGTGCGATTCGTTGTCCAACTTTCAGCTTCCAGGCTTCTGTGCAAGAGTTTCGCATGGGCCGGGGACGTTGAGAGGCTCGGGGCGGGCAGATCCGGCACAAGGCGTGCCCGGATCGCTCGAACCACAAGCACCAGGTGACGATCGACTGCGGGCGCGTTCGATCCGGATGCCGGCTCGCCGGCTCGCGGGCTCGGTCGGACGATCAGACGATCAGACGATCAGAGAATCAGAGGATCAGAGGAGGGTGAGAAGAAATGAAGTTCGTTCTCATCGTGGCGACGAGCGCGGCGTTGATGATTCCCGCTTCGGGCGCCATGGCATCCGACCCGGATGTCGGCTGCGGTGTCGGCACGCAGATCATGGCGGGCAGCGAGGGACGCGTCTCGAAGATCGCGGCGTCCTTCCTCAACGGGCTGCTCTTCCAGTCCGTCTCCATCACGTTCGGTCTGCTGAACTGCACCAACGTCGACGGTCCGGTCGTGGGGCAGAACGCAGAGGCGCAGCTGAAGCACTATGCCAGCCAGAACTTCGACCGCCTCGCCGAGGACATGGCGATGGGGCATGGCGAGCACCTGGACGTAGTCGCCTTCCTGCTCGCGGTGGCGCCCGAGGATCGGGAGCACTTCCGTGCGACGACCCAGGCGCACTTCGAGGAGCTCTTCCCGCACGATCGGGTGACCGTGGGTGAGATGCTCGACAACCTTCATCAGGTGATGGCCAGCGACGAGCGCCTGGCCGGATACAGCCCCTCCTGATCGGAGTCCGCCGCGCCCACCCGGCGACCCATGCGGGCGTCGTCGGGTGGGCGCTGCTGCATCTGCGCGAGGAGTCGACCCCGCCTTGAGAGAGCGGCCCTGCGGCGGAGCGGCTTCCCGCGCCGGGCGGTGGGGTCGATGGCACGGTGCCCTCGCGATCGGCATGGTGCTGGCCTGTGCCCTCGGCCGGGCGGCCGAGGGCAACACCGCCTACCTCGAGGAGCTGCGCGGGCGCGCCGACGCAGCGTCGCTGCATGCGCATCCGCAGTGGCTCGCGCTCCTGCACTTCGAAGGTGATGTGCTCTGGCCGGGGCGCCACGGTCACGCCGAGCGCGCCGAGCTCTACCTCCATCCACGCGGACACCGCGACGCCCGCGCCGAGCTGCAGGCCACCCTCGAGGCCTTCCTGGATCCCGAGGCCCTTCGCAAGGACGTCGAGCATCCGCAGTGCGCCTTCATCGCGCGCCGACGCTTCCTCGACGAGCAGCTCGCCCTCGACGACGCGCGCTTTCGTCGAGAGCCCTGCCCACAGTTCGAGGCATGGCGCCAAGGCCTCGGCGCGACGGGTGTCAGCCTGATCTATCCCGAAGGCTTCATGAACAATCCGGCGTCGATGTTCGGGCATACCCTGCTCCGCCTGGACGCCCAGGGCGAGGCCGGCGACGTGCTCGGCTATGCCGTCGATTTCACCGGGCAGATCGGCGACGACGGGGAGAACCTGCTCTATCTCTTGAAGGGCGTATTCGGTCTGTACGGAGGCCGATTCGGTATCAATCCCTACTACGAGCAGCTTCGCCGCTACGCGGAGTGGGAGAACCGCGACATCTACGAGTATCGACTCGACTTCGACGAGTCGGAGCTCGACTGGCTGCTGATGCATCTCTGGGAGCTGCGCGGCGTACACTTTCCCTACTGGTTCTTCACGAAGAACTGCTCCTATCAGCTCCATCGCCTGCTCGAGGTGGCCAAGCCGGACCTGCGCGACGCCGACGCCCTGCGACCCTTCGTGATCCCCGTGGATACACTGCGTGCGGTCGTCGACCATCCCGGACTGGTGATCGAGCGCCGCCATCGCCCCTCGCCCTTGAGCGTGCTGGAGCATCAGCTCGATCAGCTGAGCGGCCCGGAACGGAAGCTGGCCCGTGCCCTCGCCCATGGGCGGATCGAGCCTGACGCCGCCGCCGTGATGGCGCTCGAGACGCCTCGGAGGGCCGCGGTGCTGGCGGTGGCCTATGACTGGCTTCGCTACCGACTGGTCGTTGGCAGGACCGATCAGGCGGCCTCCCAGGGGGTCGCCCGGCAACTGCTGCTCGCCCGGAGCCGGCTCGGCGAGGCGGCCCGCGCGCTTTCCCTCGACGATCCACCGCAGCCCGCCATCCCGCCCGAGGAGAGTCACAGCACCGCCATGGGAGGCGTCTATGGGGGCTGGCGCGACGGCGAGTCCTTCGTGGATCTCGAGCTGCGGCCCTCCTTCCACACGCTGATCGACCGCCAGGGCGGACTTCCCCGCGACATGCAGATCCGCTTCCTCGCGGGTCGGCTTCGCATCCATCCCGAGTCGTCCCGGGTGCGCCTGCAGCAGCTCGTGCTGATGGACGTGGTCTCGCTGAGTCCGCGTAGCCGGGTGATGGATCCCATCGCCTGGCGCTTCGCCTCTCTCGTCGATACGCGCCGCCTCCGTCGGGCCGGGGCGTGGAGCGACGCAACCGTGTGGCGCTCCGACGCAGGGGTCGGGCTCGCGGCGCGTCCGCTCGCCTTCCTCCACGCCAGCATCCTGGGCACCCTACGGTTCGACGTCGGGCCCCAGCTCGACTCGGACGTTGGGCTGGGATTCGGGGGTGAGGCGCGAATCCAGGTCGGGGGGCCCCGCGATCTCTTCGCGCAGGCGATCTTCGTCGACGTCACGCAGTTCGTCGCCGGTGAGACCGGCCTGAATCTTCGCGCGGGTGGGGCGCTGCGCGTCACGCTGTACCGCAATGCGGCCCTGATCTTCGAAGGAGCATACCATCGCGTCCGGGAGGACGGCTTCGGCGAAGCGCGTGCCGGTCTGAACGTCTTCTTCTGAACCAGCCGGTCGAGCCGGAGTCGGAGAGGGAGAGAGAATGGATCCGAAGACGAAGCCGAGAATCGAGATCGAGTACTGCACGGGATGTCGCTGGCTGCTCCGCGCCGCCTGGATGGCGCAGGAGCTGCTCTCGACCTTCGAGCAGGAGCTCGAGAGCGTCTCGCTCAAGCCCGGCGAGGGCGGTATCTACGAGATCCGCCTGGGCGAGGAACGCCTCTGGTCTCGCGCGCACGATGGCGGCTTCCCCGAGATCAAGGAGTTGAAGCGGCGAGTCAGGGATCACGTCGCGCCCGAGCGCGAGCTCGGTCACCTGGATCGCTGACGACCTGAGGCCGCTGCGCGGCAGTAGTCGACGCTTTCCAGCTCCTCGCTGGCGCGCACGGCCCGGCGCAGCCCGGCCAGGGCGACCTCCCTCGGCTGCAGACTCTCGCCCGCGGCGGCGGTGAAGGCGGCGGCAATGAAGGTGTAGAGGGCGAAGGCGCGGTGCTGGTCGAATGCGTCTTCGAGTGTGCCAGGCTTCACGCCCGCCCGCCCGATGCTCGCCAGATAGCGCTGAATGAGGCCGTGCTCGTGTCGTGCACGAAGGTCGCCCGGAAAGGAGTTGCACAGGAAATAGCTCACGTCTCGCATGCCCGGTGCGAAGGCGCAGACCTGCCAATCGAGGAAGCCGACGCTGTCCTTCTCGAAGAAGAGGTTGCCGAGGTGGCAGTCCCCATGCACCAGCGTGCGCTCGCCGCGAGCCCAGATGGACTCGAGGGCATCGCGCGCGTCGCGACAGAGTCTGGCCGTGTCCGCGAAGCGGCCGCCCAGCTCTTCGCCGAACTGCCGCTCGCATCGCCGGATCATCTGCGCGGTGATCGTCCGCTCCCAGCGCAGCGCGCGCTTCCGCGATTCGAGGCGGGGGACGAAGCGCAGGTCATGCGCGAAGCGCGGGCTCTCGTGGAAGTGCGCGTGGAGCGCCGCCAGCGCATCCATCACCCGCTCGGCATCCTCCAGCGTGACGCGCTCTTCCACCGTTGCCAGGCGGACGTCCCTCGCGGTGAGGTCCTCGAGCAGGAGCACGAAGCGGCGATCGCCGCAGCACGTCCGCAACCCGTGCAGCGCCGGTGCAGGTACGGGAAGGCCTGGGCGGACGTGTCGATAGAACTCGAGCTCGCTGCGCCCGATGCCTGTCGCGTCGACGAAGAGGCGCTGCGCAGGCCCGCTTGGTGTCAGCTTGAGGAAGAGAGAGTCCGGCAGCGGTTGGCCATCGGCGAGCTCGCCGCTTCCGCGAAGGGCGATCCGAATACGCGACGTGGTGCCGGCGTGGGCATCCAGGACTTCGAAGTCCGTGATTCGTGCCTTCGGGTGGATGCGATGCATCGCCCTGTGGAGGAAGTCGACGGTGAGCTCGTCGGCGGCGTTGGGAAAGCCGAGCATCCACGTGCGGCCATCATCGAGGACGAGATTCGTCGCGGCGCGCGCAATCAGCGCGAACGAGTAGCTGGCGTCCAGGAGGGCATCGGGCATCGCTTCATCCGGCAGCCCTGCTCACGGGCGCCTCGGAAGGCTAGCGGAGGTGCGCGCTCGGGGAATCACGATGAATCGAAGCAGGGCGAAGTCGATGGCCCCCTCGTCGTCCTCGAACTGGATCGATACCACCGACGGGCCCCCGCTTTCGAAGGCGAGGTAGACGATGCGCCGATGCTCCTGGGAACGCGTGATTCCCTGCCCCTGCCAGAGATGCGAGACGATGCGCTCGCCTCCCGCCGGCCGGTAGTCGCGGGCGTCGAGGCGCACCACGTCTCCGACGTGGACCTCGATCCAATCGTTGGACTCTTCGTGGCGGGGCAGGAGGATGGCGGATCGGGGAAGCGGCTTCGCCACCGCCGCCGGGCTGTTGACGTGCTCGACCACGGGGGCGAGACGCACGACTTCGGACCAGTGCGAGACGTCTTGATTCGTGACGCGTGCCCTCAGCTGCGAGGGCGAGGGCAGGCCGTGCGGTAGCGCGAAGCGCACGGTCCGCTCGCCGTCTACGCTGCCCTCGAACACCGCGACGGGGCGTGCCACGCCGACGAGCTCCCACGCGTCGTCATAGAGGTCGAGCGTGACGTCATCACGGATGTTCCTGCCCGAGACCTCGACGCAGTCGGGCGTATCGGCGCAGCGGCTCATCGTCTCGATCCGCGGTTCGTAGATGCTGTCGAGGCCGATGAGCCGCGGCGGACTCCAGCGATGACTGGACTGATTGGTGACGCGCACCATCAGCCGCGAGCGCTGCAGCCCGGCCCGCGCCGCCTCGTCGAGCATCAGTACCAGCTCGCCCGCGTCGCCCCCTTTCGCACGCGAAGTGCGCCGGCTGGTCGGCGCGTAGAAGCCGATGAGCCCACCGCGCTCGTCATAGAGGTCGATGGTGGCGTCCGGGTGCAGGCCCTGTGCCGTGACGTTCAGGCATCCGGCGTCCCCACATCCGAGCGAGAGGTCTCGGATGTGGGGCTGACCGATGAAGTCGCGTCCGAGTGAGAGGGCTCGGGACCAGCGATGACTCCGCTGGTTGGTCAGCCGGACGTGCACACCCTCGGCGATCTGCTCGACGAGTGCGGGCGTGAGGTCGAGGATGAGGTGCTCCCGCGCCTCTCCGCGCGCGTCCAAGCGGTGCTCTCGCCGGGTGGGCGGGAGGAAGCCGATCGTCTGGTGGTCATGCGTGTAGAGGTCGATGGTGACGTCTTCGGTCAGGTTGCGCCCGGTGATCTCGAGGCAGCCGTATCCCGAGCAACCCAGCTCGACCCCGGTGATGTCGGGCGTTTCGATCAGCCGGGTCACCTCATGCAGGGCGCGGCGCGCGCGGCCCCGCTCGTCCAGCAGCGAGTACTCGAAGCCCGATCCGTAGCCACAGGTGCCGAAGTTGCGCCACTGCCAGAGCGAGTAGCCGAGCCCGTGAAGACGAGCGCGACGGAGCTTGATGGAGACGATCCTGCGTTGATTCGCGTCCGTCGCCCAGTCGCCGATCAGCGGGCAGCTGATGCCGCCGGTCTCGCCCAGGATGAGGGGCATCCGGGGCAGGAGCTCGCGGAAGCGCGCGACCCGCTCATCGAAGATGTGGCGGATGTGGGCGTCGGTGTAGCCCTGGAGCGACCACTCCTCGATGAAGCCCTCGGGACTGCGGTCGGCGAAGACGTCGTTGGTTGCGCGCGGATCCCGAGGAACCTCGAAGCCGTAGAAGGTGAAGCTCATGAAGTCGAAGGGCGTCATACCGGCGCCGTCGATGGGGACCGGCGAGAGCCCGCCGCCCATTTCGCGCGTGACGATCCAGTCATCGTGGAAGCCGAAGGCAAAGCGCTCACGGAGCGCGATCGGCAGTCGGGCCGGAAGGCTGCCCAGCGTCTGCTGCAGGCGGCGCGCATGCTCGCGTCCGTCGTAGCTCCGGAGTGGATTGGGTCGGCCCAGCTCCGCGGCGCTCAGCCGCTTCCACGAGATCTGCCCGCTGTCCGGATCCACCACACGGCGCACCCAGGTCATCATGTCGCACGGGATCGTCTCTTCGGTGTAGAACATGATGTAGACATCGTCGGCATAGTCGATGATGCGCGCGAGCAGCCCTGCGACGTAGCGCTCGAAGGCCTGATGGTCGACGCTCTCGGCGTCCGAGAGGTCGCAGCTGTGGCCCCGGAATTCATCCGGGATCATTGCGCTCTCGCCGATGCCCTCGGGCTGCCAGCCCGGGCCGAAGTAGCCGAGCGGGATGATCGCGCGCATTCCCTGGGCGCGGAGGGCCGCGAGCTTTCGTCGCAGCAAGGCGACGTTTGCCTCGTCGAAGGCGCCGGGAGCGGTCAGCGGATGCGGCTGGAGATCGGCCCAGGTGTTGATGAGCCAGACGGTGTTGAAGCCCGCCGCACGCATCCGGGGCAGCATGCTCGCCAGGTCCTCGGGCTCATCGGCCGGCGAGACCCGGGTATGGGGTGCGAAGTTGTAGTAGGTGACGGAGCGGATCTCGGAGTAGGCGGAGCGCGGCCAGTCCGCGGCCTTGGCAGAGGAAGTCGGGGCGATGAGCAGGCTGAGACACAGGCCGAGCCGGAGGAGGAGTGCCGAGGGAGATTGGCGCCGCGAGCGCTCGCTCCGAGCGCGGTCAGCGCCTGCAGACGTCGCGGCGAGCTCCTGGTCGTGGTCGCGAGTGCCGCCGCCCCACGCGACCGCGGGCAGACTCTGGCTCATCTGGTGCTCCGAAGACCACGTTCCACGACGTGACTGGGGGATTCAGGGGAGAGGCACCATAACGGCGAGCAGGGGTGAAAGCTCCAGTGGCTCGGGGTGAATGCCGGACTCGCATGGACGTGTCGTGCGCGCAGTGCAGGCAACTCGGCTCGGCATCACACCGAAAAGCAGAACGAAGCGGCGCTCGGGCCTTTCATCGATCCTGCCCCTCGAGGGCCGCGCCCTCGGCGCAGCGGCCTCGCATCGCTCGTGCGGCCAGCTGGGGGAATCTGCGCATCGGATTCCGAGGGCACCGGAGCGCCGGGCTCGTGTGCTCGGTGGAAGGATCCAGTCGAGCTTTTACGCGATGTCCTCCGCGAACTCGAGGGGCTACGGTGGCGCTCCCCCGGATCGCGTCACGAATCCCATTCGGGGCGAGCCGTCCTCGGCCCGCTCGCGACGAACTCCAGATGGAGCGGAGAGCCGATGAACTGTCGCGTCTGTGAGGGGAGCCAGCTCGATCTCGTCGTCGATCTGGGCGAGCAGCCCTGGTGCAACGACTTCCTCGATGCGGAGCAGGTGGGTCAGGAGCCCTTCTATCCGCTTCGCGTTCAGCGCTGCCGGAGCTGTGCCACGGCGCAGCTCGACTACACCGTGCCGAAGGAGGTGATGTTCGCCGACCACACCTACCTGTCGGGCATCACGCGATCACTCTCGGACCACTTCAAGGCGATCGCCCACGCCGTCGACCGCGAGTTCTTCCGCGACGTCCCCGGCCGTTCGGTGCTGGACATCGGATCCAACGACGGGACCCAGCTGCGTCATTTCCAGGATCTCGGCTACGACGTGCTGGGCGTCGAATCGTCGAAGACCACCGCCCGCATTGCCAATGACGCGGGCGTCGAGACGCTCAACCGCTTCTTCGACGCCGGGCTGGTCGAGGAGCTCGATCGTCGATTCCACGTGATCAACGCTGCTGGCGTCTTCTTCCACCTCGAAGAGCTGCATTCGGTCTGCGAGGGGATCCGCAATGCCCTGCGAGACGACGGCGTCTTCGTCGTCCAGTTCCTCTACATGAAGACCATCATGGAGAACTGCGCCTTCGATCAGATCTACCACGAACACCTCCTCTACTACACGCTCGAGACCATCAGCACGCTCCTGGCCCGGCACGGCCTCGAGCTCTTCGACGCCCAGCTCCAGTCGATCCACGGGGGGTCGATCATCGCGTACGTGACCCATGCCGGTCGGCGGCGTCCGAGTGCCCGCCTCGAGGAGCTGATTCGCACCGAGGCACGGGAGAAGACCAACTCGCTCGAGACCTACCTCGACTTCGCTCGGCGCATCGAGTCGATGAAGCAGGAGAATCTCGCCTTCCTCGATGCCGCCAAGCGGGCGGGGAAGCGGATCAACGGCTTCGGCGCACCGGTGAAGGCGAACACGCTGCTCAACTACTTCGGGATCGGTCGTCAGTACCTCGACGTGCTGGTGGAGAAGAACCCCCTTCGCAAGGGCCTCTTCTCCCCGGGCACGCACATCCCCATCGTGATGGAGGACGAGCTCTCGATCCAGCCCGACATCAACTACGTGCTGGCGTGGAACTTCAGGACGGAGATCCTGGCGAACAACCAGCATCTGATCGATCGGGGCGTGGAGTTCTACTTTCCCGTCGAGCCGAGGCTGCGGGCGGTGCGCCCCGTGCGTACGCAGCCGGACCATCCCATGGGGCAGTACGCATGAGTGGCCGCATCCTGGTGACCGGGGCCACGGGATTCCTCGGCAGACATCTCCAGAGCGCACTCGAGGCGGAGGGCTTCGAGGTGACCGGCCTGGGCAGCGGCGCCTGCGATCTGACGAAGGCGGGGCAGCTCGAGGCGGCGACGACGGGCGAATACGAGGTGATCTACCACCTGGCGGCGTGGACGCAGGCAGGTGACTTCTGCCTTCATCACCCCGGTGAGCAGTGGGTGATCAACCAGCAGATCAACACCAACGTGCTGGACTACTGGCATCGAGAGCAGCCTGGCGCCAAGCTCGTCGCCATCGGGACGAGCTGCTCCTACTCGCCCGACCTGCCGCTGGTCGAGGACAACTACCTCGATGGCGTTCCCATCGACGGGCTCTTCACCTACGCGATGACCAAGCGGATGGCGTACGCGGGCCTGTTGGCGCTGAGCCGGCAGTTCGGTCATCGCTACCTCTGCCTCGTGCCCTCGACGCTCTACGGACCCGGCTACCACACCGACGCCAAGCAGATGCACTTCATCTTCGATCTGATCCGGAAGATCCTGCGCGCGAAGCTCTACGGCGAGAAGGTGGTGCTCTGGGGCGACGGCCATCAGCGCCGCGAGCTGATCTATGTGCGGGACTTCGTGAGCCTCGCGCTGCGTCTGGCGGCAGAGCAGGACGACACGCTGATCAACATCGGCGCCGGCGAGGAGTTCGAGATTCGCGAGTTCGCGAGGCTGATCTGCGACGAGGTGGGCTACGATCCGGCTCTGATCGAGTACGACACGAGCCGCTACGTGGGCGCCCGAAGCAAGTGCCTCGATACCACGCGCCTGCGATCGGTGGCGCGAGATCTCCGCCTCACGCCGCTCGCCGAGGGGCTCGCGACGACCGTCGAGTGGATGCTCTCCGAGCGCGACACCATGTTGCCGGCGCCGGCGCGGGGTGCCCGAGGCGCCGAAGCTCCGGCCCACGGCGCGGCGCCCGCTGCCCCCTGATCGCAGACCTCAGCGCCGCTTGCGCTCGGGCGGGGTCGGCCACTCGGGCCAGTCGCTGCCCACCTTCGCCTTCCACTCCGGCCGGCGACCTTCGAGATAGGCCATCGGTCCCTCGATGGCGTCGGCTGCCCCGAGCAGCACATTGTGGAGCTCGGTCTCCATGTACTCCACCTGGAACGCGTCGAGCTGCGGGCTCTGCCAGAGGAGCTTCTTGGTGATCCCCACCGAGAGGGGCGCAGTGTTGAGGGCGACCTCACAGGCAATGGCTCGCGCGGTCTCGAGGACCTCGTCCGCGGGCACGGCTCGGAGCGCGAGACCCATCTGCGCCGCCTCCTCACCGCTGATCTTCGTGCCCGTCAGCAGGAGGTAGGCCGCCTTCTCCATGCCGACGATGCGCGGCAGGGTGTAGTGCGCGTAGGCGTCGGGCATGACGCCCCTGCGCACCTGGAGCACGCCATACCTGCCCTCGCGCGCCGCGATGCGGAGATCGCATTGCAGCGCCAGGGTGAGCCCCAGCCCGACCGCGTGGCCGTTCATCGCGGCGATGACGGGCTTTCGCACCTCCCAGGGCGGGGGGGAGACCGGCGCGGCGCTGAAGGCGCCGCGATCCCGACCCGCGAAGGTCTGCTCGCCGGCCGACAGGTCGGCTCCGGCGCAGAAGGCGCGACCCTTGCCGGTGAGCACGACGGCGCGGATCGAGTCGTCCTCGTCGCAGCGACGATAGGCGTGGCCGAGCTCTTCTCCCATCGCGCCGCTGAATGCGTTGAGCTGATCGGGCCGATTCAGGGTGATGGTCGCGACGCCGTCTACGGCGCTGAACGCGATGTCGGTATAGTCCATGGGCGCATGATGCAGAATCGATCCGGGCTGCGCAGCGGTGCGCGCACCCGCCGAGAGGCGCCCGGCGAGGAGGTTTGGGTGGTCGTCGCTGATTGGGATATGTCGAGCTACTTCGAGGCCCCCGACGCCTCGGACTACCGCGCGTTCAGGAAGACGCTCAGCGCAGACCTCGAGGCGCTGCTGCGGGACGTCGCCGACGCCGGGCCGCTCGAGGCGGGCAGCGTCGACCACTGGGCTCGACTCATCACGCGCATGGAGGACGCGAACGCGCGCTCGGGCCACCTCTCGAGCTATCTCGGTTGTCTCGGGGCCGCCGACGCCCGGGACGGGACCGTCAAGCGCGAGACGGCCTCTGTGGCCGCGGAGCGTGCCCAGATGGGCAAGCTCTTCGTGGCCGTTCGCGCCCGGCTGGGTGCGGCCTCGGAAACGGCCTTCGGCGCGCTGCAGGACCACGAGGCGACGCGGCCCGTCGCCTACTTCCTCGGTCGGCTGCGCGAGCGCGCCAGCCACTCGATGGACGAAGCGCTCGAAGGGCTGGCCTCCGAGCTGGAAGTGACGGGCATGGGGGCCTTCGGTCGGCTCTACGATCAGCTCAGCGGTGCCCTCGAGTTCGATCTCGAGGTGGCTCCAGACGCGCGGGGCGAGAGCGCGCGAAGCGAGCGGCTCCCTGTGTCGATGACGCGCAGCCTGCTCGAGGACGCCGATTCCCGCGTCCGGGAGGCCGCGCTTCGCGGCGCCAATCTTGCGTGGGAGGGGCAGTCCGAAGTGGTGGCTGCCTGTCTCAACGCCATCGCGGGCACCCGACTGACGTTGCAGCGCCGTCGCGGCGAATCGCACTACCTCGATCCGGCGCTCTTCGACGCCGGCATTCGGCGCGAGACCCTGGAGGCGCTGATGACGGCGATCCGTGACCGGCAGGAGGTGCTGCGTCGGTTCATGCGAGACAGCGCTCGACTCCTCGGAAAGGAGCGCCTCGCCTGGTCGGATCTCATGGCGCCGCTGCCGTCGGCCGAGGCGCCGCCGGGGCGGCCCTGGACGGACGCGGTCGAGCGCGTCTGCGGCGCCTTCTCGCGCGTCTATCCCGATCTGGGGGACTTCGCCCGAGAGGCCATCGATCGGCGCTGGATCGACCACACGCCGCGAACCGGCAAGCGGCCCGGGGGCTTCTGCTCGTCCTCGAGCGTCAGCGACGAGTCGCGCATCTTCATGACCTACGGCGAGACCCTCGGCGATCAGTTCACCCTCGCCCACGAGCTCGGGCACGCCTGGCACAGCCGCGTGATGAAGGGCATGCGTCCCTTCGCGCGACGCTATCCCATGACCCTGGCGGAGACCGCCTCGACCTTCGCGGAGGAGGTGGTGGCCGAGAGCGTGCTCTCCGAGCCGGCGACCTCCCGGGCCGAGCGCCTCGCAATGCTCTACTCGCGCCTGCAGGACGGCGTGGCCTACCTGCTCGACATCCCCACCCGCTTCGACTTCGAATGCGCCTTCTACGAAGAGCGCGCGGAGGGTGAGGTCGGCGCCTCGCGGCTCTGCGAGCTGATGTGTGATGCCCAGCGGCGCAACTTCGGAGACGCTCTGGATCCCGACGGGTTGAATCCCTGGTTCTGGGCCTCCAAGCTGCACTTCTACATTACGTCCATCAGCTTCTACAACTTCCCCTACAGCTTCGGCTACCTCTTCGCGCTCGGGCTCTTCTCTCGCGCGCGCAAGGAGGGGGCGGGCTTCCTGCCGCGCTACGAGGCATTGTTGCGCCGGACCGGGAGCGCGACGGCCGAGGAGGTGGCCTTCGAGTCCATCGGCGTACAGCTCTCCGAGCCCGGGTTCTGGCACGAATCCATCGACCTGATCGAGGCGGACCTCGCTCGCTTCGAGGCCGAGATCGGCTAGCCTCGCCAATTCGGCCGAGTCTGCCGAGATCAGGAGGAGACCCCCCGATGAGCGCGATCCCCATCCACGGACACTGCGACGATCGCTTCTCCAGGGTGCGCGACGTCTTCGAGGCGAACATCTCGAACGGGACGGATCTCGGTGCGGCCGTCTCCTTCGTGCTCGATGGCGAGACGGTGGTCGATCTCTGGGGAGGGCACCTCGACCCGGAGAAGACCCGCGAGTGGGAGCGCGACACCCTCGTCAACGTCTACTCGACCACGAAGGGAATGACCGCACTGTGCGCCCACCAGCTGATCGAGCAGGGCAAGCTCGAGCTCGACGCGCCGGTGGCTCGGTACTGGCCGGAGTTCGCCGCGGCCGGCAAGGAAGACATCACGGTACGGCAGCTGCTCAGTCATCAGGCGGGGTTGCCGGCGCCGCGGACGAGGTTGCCGGGTGAGGCGCTCTTCGACTGGTCTGCGATGGTCGAGGCCCTGGCGGCCAGCGCGCCCTGGTGGACGCCCGGCACGCGTCACGGCTACCACGCCGTGACCTTCGGCCATCTCGTGGGTGAGCTGATCCGCCGGGCGTCCGGGTCGAGCCCCGGGCGGTACTTCGAGCAGAACGTCGCCCAGCCGCTCGAGGCCGACTTCCACATCGGGCTCGATGCCGAGCACGACGTCCGCACCTCCGATCTGCACGGCAGCATCTTCGGCGGCGGCGGGGGTGGCAAGGATGGGGCCGGGAAGGCCGGACCGGAGCTGCCCGAGGCCCTGCGTCGCTTCATCCAGAGCATGAGCGATCCCGAGACGATGACGGGCGCGGCCTTCAACAATCCGCCGATGCCGCCGGGGACGGTCAATTCGAGGGCGTGGCGCGCGGCCGAGATTCCCGCCGCCAACGGGCATGGCACCGCGCGCGCCCTCGCACGCATCTACGGCGCGCTCAGTCGCGGCGGTGAAGTGGATGGGGTGCGCATCCTCGGCGCGGAGGCCGTCGACCGCGCGATCGAAGAGCAGGTGAGTGGGCCCGACGCCGTGCTGGGCGGCATGCCCATGCGCTTCGGACTGGGCTTCATGCTGCGCCAGCCGCTCATGCCCTTCACGCCGAGCCCGCGGGCCTTCGGCCATCCGGGAGCGGGAGGGAGCATCGGCATCGCGGATCCCGATGCGAGGGTGGGCTTCGGCTACACGATGAACAAGATGCAGATGGGGCTGGTGGGCGGCGCTGGTGGCTTCGCCATGCTGAAGGCGTTCTTCGAGGCACTCTGATCTGCGAACTCAGCCGCGAAGGGCGATGAGGTGGTCGTTGAGGAAGCGGCCGCCCGGATCGAAGTGGTCGCGCACGCGCCACCAATCCGCCCAGTCGCGATGCAGCGCTGCGAGGTCCGCGCCGCGCCGGCCGTGGACCTTGCCC
>CAZQMY010000045.1:0-23728 GCA_964594405.1 uncultured Spirochaetaceae bacterium
GAGGCCGAGCTCCGGCCCGATCACGTGCACGACCCCCTGATGGCCGCTGGCCGGATCGAAGAAGGTGATCCCGTTGTCGCGGCAGTTGCGCTCGAGCTCGCTCATCATCGCCTCCGCCTGTCTGTCGGCGAAGGGGCGCACCTGGCTCTCGGTGGGGATGATGTGGTCGACGGTGGCGAAGGTCCGGTTCGGGAAGCGCACGGGCAGGCCCAGCTCGCGCAGCATGGCGAAGGCCTGAGGGCTCGTGACCTCATGCACCAGGTGGGTGCCGATCAGCAGCTGGGTCTGGCCACCGGGCAGCTCGCGCACGGCATGGGCCTCCCAGACCTTGTCGAAGAGGCTCTTGGGGGTGGCAGTCATGTTCTCGTTTCCGCAGTGTTTTTCTTGGGCTGGGTCGCTTGCTCGCCGGCCGCTCCGGGAGCGCCCGGGACAGGGCGGGCGCCCGCCGGCGCCGGCGAGCGCGAGGAGTCCCAGGAGCGAGGAGTCCCAGGAGCGAGGAGTCCCAGGAGATAGCACGGCCACGGGGCCTCGCGGAGTCGAAAGCGGCGCGAGGCGGCGGCGATGGACGCGGCGGCGTTGCTAACCTGCCGCGCATGGATCTGCTCTACACGGCGCATATTCCCGCGGGAGAAGGCCCCTTTCCCACGGTGATCGCGATGCACGGCTGGGGGGCCAGCGCACACGATCTCTTCGGGCTCGCCCCCATGATCCACGGGGGCGAGGCGCTCGTGCTCTGTCCGCAGGGCCCGATCCGTATGCAGACCGGGCCGCAGACGGTGGGCTTCGGCTGGTTCCCGCTCAGCGAGGGCGGGCCGCCGGATCCGGTGGCCATGGTGACGGCGAGCGCGCAGCTGCGCGACTTCATCGACCGCGCCTGCGAGGTCCACCCCGTCGATCGCGATCGCATCCTGCTGATGGGCTTCTCGCAGGGGGGCGTCATGGCCTACGACCTGGCGCTCGCCGAGCCCGAGCGCTTCGCCGGGCTCGTCGCCCTCTCGAGCTGGCTGCCGGGTCCCATGGCAAGCCGCGCTTCGCGCGGGCCCGCGCTCGAAGCGTTGCCGACCCTCGTCATCCACGGCACCAAGGATCCGATGATCGCCATCGAGCGCATGCACGAGTCCCTCGCGCACCTCCGCGAGCTGGGCATGCAGCCCGCGCACGGCGAGTACGAGATGGGCCACGAGATCAGCCAGCAGAGCCTGCGCGACCTTCTGGGCTGGCTCGAGCAGTCCTTCTTCTCGCCATCGGCATAGCGCCTCCATGGGCCCGGGCTGGGCCCGGGCATGAGGTGCCGCTCGTGGGTGCGTGGTAGCTTTGGAGTCAGGCGGGGTGTAGCTCAGTGGTAGAGCCTGAACTTTGGGTGTTCAGCGTCGTGGGTTCAAGTCCCACCACCCCGACCACTCCTCTTGCCTTCGGTGAAAAGGGCCGGGCTGGTGCTCGCTTGCGAATCTTCAACGAGCGCGTGCAGCGGCTCCCCGAGGCCCGCTTCCTTCGCCCACCGTCGGCCACGTCCCGAGCGAGCTGCGTCGACGCTGCCCGGTGACGGAACGCCGCCTGCAACGAAACAACCCGGGCTCTCGACTGCTTCCAGCAGGCCCGGTGGGCTCGAGTTCGTCTCCATCGCTCTTTCCTGAAATCGACCCGGTGCCGCGACCCGGAGCCGACCGTGTGACGGTACCCGCCCCTCCGCGCGTGCTAGCGTCGCCCACGCATGCTCACGACGACGTTCTTCACTGCCTGCAATCGTTTGTACGAGCCGTTCGCGCTTCCGTACATGGCCAGCGTCCTGGCACACAACCCCACGGCAGCGGTCGAGCTGTGCATGGAGGATCCAGCGCGCTTCGTTCTCGACAGCCAGGCGGCGTTGGGCATCTTGGCCGATCGGTTCGGGCGGGACCGCTTCCTGTTGCGAGAGGGCAGGTTCGACGGTGTCTTTCCCAACAGCGTGCGTTTCCTCGAGCAGCCCGAGATCGAGGCGCCGTATACGTACATCGGAGACATCGACATCCTGATATTGGAGGAGGTCACTCCGGTTCACCTCAAACGAATTGCGGAGACGGGACTTCCGTACAGCAACATCCAGCGCCCCAACAAGCGACGGCTGAGCGGGCTGCACTTCACCTCCAGCGGCGCTTTCTATCCACAGGCGGCGGTCCGCCGATTCGATCTCCGGCGCGGTCTCGATGAAGAGCTGCTCTATCGGCTCGTGGCCGCCAGGAAGCTGCCGCTTCCCGATCCAAGCGACACGTTTCGGCCAGTCCATGGCTTCCACTTGAGCATCAGCCGATTGCCTACAGGGCATCCCCATTGGGGCCTTCACCGCCAGCAGGCGGAGGCCTACCTTGCCATGAAGAAGTCCGAGCTGTGGACCAGCCTCATGCCCCATTTCCACGCCGCGTATCTGGCGCTGCTGCTGATGCTGGACCTGTCGCTTCAGAACAAGATTCCCGAGCTGGAGATGCTGACGCCCGAAGTGGTCAGGGGCACGTTCGAGATCATCGCGCTTCGCTAGCCAGACCCGCGTCTCCTGGTGCAGGGTGAGCCATGCGATCCAGGCCTCCCGGAGCTCCTGGAAGTGCCCGGTCACGAAGCGCCCGGTCAGCTGGCCCCCGCCCCCCTCTTGGGAGTCGAGGCTTACCGACGCGGTCTCATCTCGGAAAAATGATCGTGCGTACGCGACGCACAGGCGCGGTGGGGGCCGGCGAGCGGGAGCCGTCAGGGCACTGAGTGCGCCCGAGGCGATTTGGCGCGCAGACTCTGAGCCGATTCTTGATTTTGTTGCCCAGGAGTCGTGCGCGGCGATCTATCATTGCAGCTGTCCCCGCACCCGCGCGACGATGTCGCGCGCGAATCGAGGCCCGCTCCCAATGCTGTCGCTGTGTCTGTCTCGTGGCGTCGGAGTCTGCTGCGCTGCCCTCCTCCCGATCCTGCTGATCTCGGCCGCCGCCTCGGTCCGTCCTGCGATGGCGCAGAGCGCCATCCCATCCCTCATCGATGGCACGACCCATTACGTGACCCCGGGCGACCCGAGCGTCGTGCCCGGAGGCGGGACGCAGATCACGCCCACGGGCGTGCTGGAGATCGATGACCACCTCGTGAATCCGGGCGAGACCCTCCTGAACGATGGGAGCGTGCACAATCGTGGTCGGGTGGAGAACCACGGAGCCTTCGAGAACGACAACGCTCTGCTGAACCAGGGGCAGTTCGACAACTACGGCGTGCTCCGGAACGACTGGGCGATCGACCATCAGGGGACGTTGATCAACTACAGCGGCGGTCTCGTTGCGAACTCTGGCTCGTTCGGTGGCTATGGCTCCATCGAGAACGCAGGGCGGATCGACAACGGCCAGCTCTTCTCCGTTTCGAGCCTGACCAACCAGAACGGTGGAGAGATCGAGAACGCCCTCGAGTTCACGATCGGAGACAGCTTCGACAACGCCGGCACCTTCAGGACCAGCGGTCTCGGCTCTGTCGTCAACGCGTTCTCCACGACCATCGACAATCAGGGCCTGATCGACGTCGATGCGGCCAGCCGATTCGACCACACGGGCAGTGTCTTCTCCAATGGCGCGACCGGTCAGGTCATCAACCAGGGCGAGTTCGGGGCCGAGCACATGTGGAATGACGGGCTGCTCGACAATTCCGGGCAGGCCGTGATCAGCGGCTCCTATCAGGGGCTCGGCGAGGTCCGCAACCACGGCACCCTCCACTTCGACACGGACTACGCGGCGCTGGGCGGAGACCTGCGGACCGGCGTAGGCAGCGAGACGAGGTTCAGCGGAGCCGAGGTCTCTTCCTTCGGCATGATCACGAATGCGGGGCATCTGATCCGCGGCGGCGCGGCGGCGCCCGGGTGGGTCCACTCGGGGGAGGTTGAGAACTCGGGGGTCTTCGAGCTCCAGGGGGCGTTCGACCACCAGGGCGGGCGCTTCCAGAGCTTCTCGGGAGCGCGGATCGACAACCGGGCGACGTACGCCAACTACGCCCTGCTCGACGACTTCGGCGACTTCCACAACCGAGCGAGCGGGACCTTCGTCAACGAGGGCACCTACTTCAAGCTCGATGGCGATCTGCGCAACGCCGGTGTCATCGAGAACCGGGGGCAGGTCCTGCTCAACGCCCTGGAGACCTCCGGTCGCTTCGTCAACGATGGGACCTACCGGGACCGAGTGGGCGCCACGCTCGACGCCACCGGCTCCATCATCGAGAATCGCGGCCAGATGCTGATTCATGGCGACTTCCAGGGGCCCTCTCGGCTCGAGAACCACGGGCTGATCGAGTATCACGCGGGGCAGTCGTTGGCGGCCGGCTTCATCACCGGGGACGGGTCGTTCCGGAACCTCGATGCCACGCCGCTGGTGATCGAGGCCTTCGGTGCGCTCGCGCCCGGTGGTCTCCTCGGCGACGGCCTCGCGACGATGGATTTCGAGGGCGCCTTCGAGCTCGATGGTGACAACACGCTGGTCCTCGAGATCGACCTCCTCGCCAACGATCGTCTGGAGGTGCTCGGCACACAGCTGCCGAGCGTGCTGAAGCTCGGCGGTGAGATCGACGTTCACGCAGTCGGTGCGCTCGCCGGGGGGAACATCGAGGCGGGGATGTCCTTCGATCTCGTGGAGGCGATGGATGGGGGCGCGATGCTGATCGGGGCCTTCGATGCCCTGATCGCCCCGCTTCTTCCGGGTGGCCTCCATTGGGAGCTCCGATATGGCTCGATGATCGGCGGTCACTTCGTCCCGGTCGGCGATCCCGCGAGCTCTCCCTTCGACATCGTGCGTCTCGCGGCGATCCCCGAGCCGGGCACCGCGCTGATGCTGGGGGTCGGTCTCTTCGTGATCGGACGGCGATCACGGCCGTCTTGACGCTCTCCGGGGAGCGCCCCGTCGGCCCTCGGTGTGGCGTGGGGCGCCGACCTGGCACCTCCGACACCAGAAGGTGGCGCGCGCCTCGTCGCCGAGTCGGTGGGCCCGGATCGGCGATCCACATCGCATGCAGTGCCGCTCCGCACGCCCGTAGACGAAGTAGCGCGCCTCACCGAGGCGCACCGGGTGATGCCGATCGACCCGGCGCACGGTGGTCCGACGCCAGCCGCCGAGGTTGTGTGTGAGGAGCGCCCGCGCGCGCCGATAGAGCCGCACGATGCCTTCGTCCGAGATGGTCGCGACGGGCGACCAGGGATCGAGGCCTTCGAGGAAGAGGACCTCGCAGCGGTAGACGTTGCCGATCCCGCAGGCCACACGCTGGTCGAGCAGCAGCTCGGAGACCGTGCGGGGCTCGGCGCGGCGCGCCCGTTGCAGGACGTCGTCCAGGTCGAGCTCGCGGGCGAGCAGATCGGGGCCGAGCCGAGAGAGCACCGGATGCTGCGCGAGGTCCACGCCGCGCAGCACCTCGGCCCGCGCCGCCCGTCGGATGCACCAGCCGCGATCTTCGAGCGCCACGCGCAGGCTCTCCTCATGATGCGGTCGCCGCGAGCGCCTGGGGTCGAAGCCGTGCACGCGGCCGCGCATGCCCAGGTGGACGTGAACGATGTGGCGATCGGTGGGCGTCGCCCGCGCGGCGAGGGAGAGCAGCAGGTGCTTGCCGAGGGCGGCGACCTCCTCGACCCGATGGCCGGCCAGCGCCGCGAGCGCTCCGCGATCTCGGAGCCAGACGGAGGTGATCTCGCGACCCTCGGCCAAAGGTCCGATCGCGCCCGCGATCTTGTGGAGGGTGTCTCCTTCCGGCAACTCAGCCTTCCTCGGCCGCCGAGAGGCACTGTCGATCGAACTCGAGCCCGCGATACGCACGTCGCCAACCCGCCCGGCGGAAGACCTCGCCGATGGCCGAGGTGGCGGCGGGCTCGCCGTCGATGGTCTCGATCTGGAGCACCTTGCGCTGTCTCGGCAGGAGCGCCCTGGCGAGTGCGAGCGCGGCGGCCAGTCTGGCCTCTTCTTCGTGCGCGGGCTCCTGGGTCGGGAAGGTCGATACGGTGCGGCCTCCCTTGCTGGCATGGAGCAAGAGCTCGCCGGCCACGAGCACGACCGTGGCGCCCGTCATGCGACGCGGCTTGGCCTGGTCGTCCTTCGCCTCCGGCCAGGGCAGGAGCGCGCCGTAGGGGTTGGCGGGGTCGCTCGCCGCGAGGGCGATGGCCTGCGCGGGCGCCTCGCGGTGTCTCGCGGCTCGCAGGAGGTCCACGGCCGCTGCATACGCGAACTGCGCGCCGCTGTAGCCCTCGACGAAGTGACCGCGGCGGATCTTGCCCGCCTCTTCCATCGCGCGCAGCACGGGGTAGACGGCGCTGAAGCCTCCGCCCAGGTTCTCGAGCGCCATCGCATCACGGCTCAGGATGCCGAAGCGTTCGAGCAGGCCGTGTGCGCGCGCGTGGGCGCGTTCGGTGGGCGAGACGGGCTCGCCGATCAGCTGGCTCACGAGTGACCAGCGACCCGCCGAGGCGGGCGGCGCGGCCGCCGCTCCGGGAAGCCGCGGTCGTCGCGGGCGGCGACGTGCGGAGCGCGCTCGCCCGCTCGCGCTCGAGCGCCCGAGCGCGCGCAGGGGCGCGAAGGTGTCGTTGGTGACGAGGCCACGCCAGACCAGATCCCAGAGCGCATCGAAGACCTCCTTCTCCGAGGCGTCCACCGCGGCGCGGGTCAGGTCGTGGAAGAAGGACGCCCCTTGCCGTGCGAGCGTGTCGAGGAGGGTGAGGTGCAGCGGCTCGAGGTCGTCCGGTCGCTCGGCGGGCTCGACCAGCTGGGGCACGTGCTCTCGGCGGAAGAGCGCCACTCGCCCGTCGCGCGGTCCGAGGGTGCCGCAGCCGATCCAGACCAGCTGGCCCAGGGCGCCGCGTTCGTCGAGCTGGCGCGGATCGAAGCCCTCGACCCGACTCGGAAGGATGGCCTCCTCGAGCTCGCCGAACGAGACCGGCAGCCCCTCCAGCTGATCGAGCGCCTCGTCGAGCCGCGTCTCGCCGCGCAGGGGGCGCGACACGCCGTGCCACTCGGCCAGAAAGCGACCGAGCACAGCGCCTTCGACCGGCGCGACCTCGCCACGCAGCTTGGCGAGCGTATGTCGCCGCAGCCGCCGCAGCACCTCTGGCTCGCACCACTCGCGCTCGAGCCCTTCGGGATGGAACTCGCCGGAGAGCAGTCGTCCGCGTTCGACGAGGCTCTCGAAGATGGGATCGAGCTGTGCGGGGAGCATCGCGTATCGCTGGGCGACGTCCCGAGTCAGGAAGGGACCGTGCTGGCGGGCGTACCTCAGCAGGATCTGCTCGAGCGGGCGCTCGGTCGCGACGAGCAGGGCGTCCGGGAGGCCGCCCGGCGGGACCGCGCCGAGCGCGTCGCGATAGAGGGCCACGTCCTCGGCGGCGACCAGCCGATCTTCGCCGCCGATGCGCATGCGCGCGATGCGGCGGCGGCCGAGGAGCGCCTCGATCCAGGGCGCCGGGTCCGCGCTCGAGCGGTCGGCGATCTCATCGGCCGAGAGATCGCCGAGCACGCGAAGCAGGTCGTGCAGTCCTTCGACGTCCGCGATGCGTCGATCCTCGGCGCGAAGCTGAAGCAGCGCTTCGACGTCGGCGATCACCCCGGCATCGAGCAGATCGCGCAGCTCCTCGTCGCCGAGCAGCTCGCGCAGCATCTGGCGATCGAGCGAGAGCGCCTGGGCGCGCCGCTCGGCGAGCGGGACGTCGCCCTGATAGAGATAGGTCGCCGTATAGGCGAAGACGAGCGAGCGCGCGAAGGGGGACGCCGATCGCGTCTCGACCTCGTCGACCCGGATCGCCCGCTGCCGCACGGCACCGAGGAGCGTGCGCAGACTCGGGAGGTCGAAGACGTCCTGCAGGCACGAGCGATAGGTCTCGAGCATGATCGGAAAGGCGGGGTAGCCGCGGGCCACGGCCAGCAGGTTCTGGGCGCGCAGGCGCTGCGTCCACAGCGGTGTGCGCGAGCCCGGCCTTCGTCGCGGCAGCAGGAGAGCGCGTGCGGCGTTCTCACGGAACTGCGCGGCGAAGAGCGAAGAGCCCGCGAGCTGCGCGACGACGAGGTCTTCGACCTCCTCCGGATCGGGGAGCAGGGATTCGAGGGGCGGCGTGCGCTCGGCGTCGGCGAAGCGCAGGACGATCCCGTCGTCGCTCCACAGCGCCTGCACTTCGAAGCCCGCCTCGGTGCTGAGCCGCGACTCGATCGCGAGCGCCCACGGCGCGTGCACCCGCGCACCGAAGGGCGAGAGGATGCAGACCCGCCAGTCGCCGAGCTCGTCTCGGAAGCGCTCGACGGTGATGGCGCGGTCGGTGGGCAGCCCGCCGGTCGTCTCCTCCTGCTCGAGCACGTACCGGACGAGGTTCCCCGCCGCCCACGCATCCAGCTGGTGCGTCTCGCGAAGCCAGCGCTCGCCCGCCTCGCGTCCGTCCCGATGGCAGATGTCGGCCAGTGCATGGACGAACTGGCCGAGTCGCCGCCCGAGCTCGATGGGGCGCCCCGGCCCTTCCCCGCGCCAGAAGGGAAGCTTGCCCGGCTCGCCCGGCGCGGGGACCACGGCGACACGATCGCGTGTGATCTCGGTGACGCGCCAGGTCGAGGCGCCGAGCGTCACCGTCTCGCCGGGCCGCGTCTCGTGGACCATCTCTTCGTCGAGCTCGCCGATGCGTGGGCCTTCGGGGCCGAGGTGTACGGCGTAGAGGCCGCGATCGGGGATGGTCCCGCCGGAGAGGATGGCGAGCCTTGCGGCGCCGGGGCGTGCTTCGAGGGTATCGCCGCTGCGATCCCAGGTCAGTCGCGGCCTGAGCGCGCTGAAATCGGTGGAGGGATAGCGTCCGGCCAGCATGTCGAGCACGGAATCGAGGAGCTCGCGTGAGAGCTCACGGAAGCTCGCCGTACGGCGCACGACGTCGTGCAGCGCGTCGACGGCCCACATCTCCTGGCCGACCATGGCCACGATCTGCTGGGCGAGGACGTCGAGGGGGTTTCGGGGGACGGTCACGGCTTCCACCTCGCCGCGCCGCATGCCGTCGGCCACCACCGTGGCCTCGAGCAGATCACCGCGATGCTTCGGGTAGATGTGGCCGATGCTCGTGGCGCCCACCTGATGGCCGGCGCGCCCCACGCGCTGCAGCCCGCGCGCGACGGCCCCCGGTGACTCGACCATCAGCACCAGATCGACCGCGCCCATGTCGATGCCGAGCTCCAGCGAGCTGGTCGCCACGATGCCGCGCAGCGCGCCCGACTTGAGCGCCTCTTCGATCTCCTTGCGCTTGTCGTGCGCGATGCTGCCGTGGTGGGCGCGCACGAGATCCTCCTCGGCCAGCTCGTTGAGCCGCTGCGCGAGCTTCTCGCACAGGCCGCGGCTGTTCACGAAGACGATCGCGCTGTGGTGCGCGCGGATGGCTTCGACGAGCTTCGGGTAGAGCGCGGGCCACAGGCTCACGGGCGGCGGCGGGCGGTCGCGCGCCAGCAGCGATCCCAGCACCGAGCCCTCGCGGATCGGCGCGGCGCCGGCCGCCTCTGCGTCGAAGGGCTCCTCTTCGTCGATCGTGTCTTCATCGACGAGATCCCCCGCTTCATGGTCGCGCTCGGCATCGGACGGAGGTGCGGTCGGGATCACGTCCGGTCGCGTCATGTCGGGCACCGGCACCGAGACCGTCAGCTCGAGCCGCGGCGGCTGTCTGGTTTCGACGAGCGAGACCGGCCGATCGCCACCGAGGTAGCGGGCGATCTGCTCGAGGGGGCGCGCGGTCGCCGAGAGGCCGATGCGCTGGGGATCGCTGCCCGTGAGCGCGGCCAATCGCTCCAGGGAGAGGGCCAGATGGGCACCGCGCTTGGTCGGCGCCAGCGCGTGGATCTCGTCGACGATCACCGCCTCGACGTGGCGCAGGGTCTCCCGCGCCCTGGACCCGAGCAGCAGATAGAGCGCCTCGGGCGTCGTGACCAGGATCTCCGCCGGGTCCCTGGCCTGGATGCGGCGCTCCTTCGGCGACGTGTCGCCAGTTCGCACGGCCACCCGCGGTGTGCGAAAGGCCTCGCCCTGCGTCTCCGCGGCGCGCGCCAGTCCGATGAGCGGCGCCCGCAGGTTCCGCTCGATGTCGTAGACCAGGGCCTTCAGCGGCGAGACGTAGAGGACGCTGACGCCCGGCTCGGCCTCTTCGTTTCGACGCGAGAGCCGATCGATCCAGTAGAGGAAGGCCGCCAGGGTCTTGCCGCTGCCGGTCGGCGCCACCAGCAGCGCGTGCTCTCCGTCGGCGATGCGTGCCCATCCCTCGTGCTGCACCGGGGTGGGTGCATCGAAGTTCGCTTCGAACCAGCGCTGCGCCGGGGCTCCGAATCCGACCTCGGGCAGGCTCATGCGGAGCGCCTCGCTCGTCCCCCCGACGCCGGCTTCCGGCTGCCGTGGCGCGCGTACACGCGCCGGGCCTCGCTGCGCGCTTCGTCGCTCTGCCGGACTCGGGCCAGGCGCCGCCTCGCCTCGCGCACGGCCGCCTCGTGATCGACGATGGGCGCGGGATAGTCCGCGCCGATCCAGCAGCCGACCCGCTGCTGCAGCGAGCGCGGCATCGTCCAGGGAGCCGCCAGGTACTCGAGCGGCACGGCCTCGAGCTCGGGTACCCACTCGCGAATGAAGTGGCCGTCGGGATCCTGCTCCCTCGCCTGCTTCTGCGGCGAGTAGATGCGGTTGGCGTTGATTCCGGTGGTGCCCGACTGCATCTGGCACTGCGCGTAGTGGATCCCGGGCTCGAAGTCGACGAAGCGCCGCGCCAACACCGGCGCGGTGGCGCGCCAGTGGAGCCAGAGGTCGTAGCTCGCGAAGCTCATGAGCATGGCGCGCATGCGGAAGCAGATCCAACCGGTGGCTTCGAGGCTGCGCATGCAAGCGTCGATCATGGGATGGCCCGTCTGTCCGTGCACCCAGGCGTCGAAGCGCCGCCGATCATCGACGCTCCAGCGGTCCAGGTCCTCTTCGCGCACGCCGTCGTAGGCTCGGCTCATGTTGCGGAACTCGATCTCGGGCTCGCTCTCGAGCTTCTGGATGAAGTGGCAGTGCCAGCGCAGGCGCTTCGCGAAGCTCTCGAGCGCGTCTGGCCAGCGTGGATCGTGGAGCGGATCGCGTCCGTCGAGCCGGCCCGCGGCGCGCAGTGACTCGATGCGCTGCGCCTGAAGGGTGGTACGCGCGAGCACCCGGCGCATGGAGAGGGTTCCGTACGCGAGGTGGGGGCTCAGGCGACTGCAGGCCGAAGAGGCGGAGACGGGGCTCGACATGCCCGCCCGGTAGTCGGCGCCGCGACCGTTGAAGAAGTCGTCCAGGAGGGCGTGCGCGCGTGTCTCACCGCCAGGCTGGGCGAGCGCGCGCTGCGAGGTCCCGAGGCCGAGGGACGCCGGAGATCGCAGCGCACCGGGGTCGGCCAGGGGGACGGTCTCGATGCGCAGCGGGGCCTCATGGAGCGGCTCGGTCATGCGTTCGAGCCAGGCCCGACCCCATCCCTCCGCCCGCCGAGACCGCCCGCGAAAGACGCCGTGCTGCGCAAGCTCCCGCCAGCGCACGTCGTTCTCGCGACACCATCGCATGACGCGCCGGTCTCGATCGAAAGAGAGGCCGAGCCCGGTCTCCTGATGACTCCAGAGCGTGTCGAAGCGATGGACGGCGTGCAGCTGCGCCAGCACCTCGGGCATGCGGCCGGTACGCAGCACGAGCTCGCCGCCGCGCTCGCGCAGCGCGGCACGAAGCTCCGCGAGCGAGCGGTTGATGAATTCGAGGTGGCTGGCATCGCACTCGGGCGCCGCCAGCTGATCGGGCTCGTAGACGTAGAGGGCGAGCAAGGGCCCGCGGCGCGCGGCCCGGGCGAGCGGGCTGTGGTCGTCGACGCGCAGGTCGCGCTTGAACCAGACGCACTGCATGGGGGCGGGTCCTCTGGGTACGGAGCCGCCGAGGCTCGCCCGAATGACGCGGGCGATCTCGGCCACCCATCGAGGGTATCCGATGGATGATCCTTCCCAAACCTGGACATCAGCCGCCTCTCGGACCGGCTCAGAGCTTCGGGATCACCTCACGCGAGAAGAGCTGCAGCGACGCCTCCGCCTCGGCCTGCGACATGCTCCCGTATTTGGGGATGATCAGGACGTCGTGGTCGACGCCCAGCACCTCCTTCTGACGACGCAGCGTCTCGACCATCTCGTCCGGTGTGCCGTAGAGGTTCACGCTCGCGTACATGTCCGCCATGGTCTCGAGACCCATGGCGGCGATGGCCTCCGCGGCGTTCCCGTAGTGCTCGTAGCCCTTGGTGTCCTTGAAGTGGCTGCCGCCGATCTCGTAGTGCTCGACGACGGTGGAGAAGTACTCCTTGACGTAGTTTTCCCCCAGCTCGAGAGCCCGAGCGCCGTCCTCGTCGCAGATCATGAGCATGCCGCACATCGTCTGCGGAGGCGCCGTGTCTCGCAGATTGCGCCACCGCTCCTGGTAGGGGATGAGGGCCTGCTCGCGGAACACCTCCCAGGGCTGCTGGGCGAGGCACATCAGCTGGGCGCCGAGCACGGCGGCCTGGACCGCCGACTCGGGCGAGACGCCGATGGAGTAGACACGGTCCGAGAAGCCCGCCGTGGGGCGGGGGCGCAGGTCGCAGCGGGGCCGCGTGAAGAACTCGGTGTCGGCCTCGAAGAAGCCCTTGTTCAGCGCCTGCAGCACCAGCTCCGTCCCCTGGTCGAAGCGCCCCCGCGCCTCTTCCATGGGAATCGCCCAGGCTTCGTACTCCCGCCGCGAGAGTCCGCGGCCGAAGCCGACCAGGACGCGCCCGCCGCTCTGCTGATCGAGCAACGCCACCTTGGCGGCCACGCGATAGGGATCGTTCCACGGCATGATGACGGCGCCCGTCCCCAGCTGGATGCGCTTCGTCATGCCCGCCACCTGTGCGAGGTACTGCAGGTTGTCGGGGCACATGGAGTAGGGGAAGAAGTGATGCTCCACCGCCCAGTAGCTGTCGAAGTTCGACTGCTCGGCGATGCGCGCCAGGGCGAGCTCGCCCGCGACCACCTCGTCGTCGCTGCACTGCTCCTGATAGTTCTGGAAGATGGAGAGAACGCCGAAATGCATGAACGCGACGCCTTTCTGCCCGGGCTTCGGTTTCGGGAGCGACGGGCGGCTCAGGAGGCGCCCGATCGCCGCATGGGGTGAGCGTCGGGATTCTAGCCTCCCGGATCCACACCAGTCGAGCCAAGGGGCCTTCGCCCCAAGCGAGCGGCGCGCGGCTGGCGCAAGCTGATCCTCCCGCACGTTGGATCTTCGAGGCACATCGCTTGCACCTCCCGATGGTCGGGGAATGCAGGAGGCGCCACACGCGCCTCATTCGCCATCGGGCATTCGATCTGAAGCAACGGGCTTTCGTTTCGAAAGGCCGGATCGGAAGGGATTGCCGGGTTCGCTTGCTGGGGGCAGCGGACGGAGCGGTGAACAGGGGGGCAGAGCAGAGATGGCGCGGGTGCGCTTCGTTGCAGAGGTATCGAGCAATCACCACACGGATCTGGAGCGATGCCTGGCCTTCGTGGATCGGGCCGCCGACATCGGCTGTGATGCGGTGAAGTTCCAGCTCTTCAGGATGGACCAGCTCTTCGCGCCGGAGATCCTGGGTGCCCGTCCAGAGCTTCAGGCGCGCCGGGCCTGGGAGCTGCCCGAGGAGATGATCCCCGCCATCGCCGAGCGGGCGCGGTCTCGCCGGCTCGAGCTCGGCTGTACGCCCTTCTTCCTCGAGGCCGTCGACGTGCTGGAGCCGCACGTCGACTTCTTCAAGATCGCCTCCTACGAGCTGATGTGGGACGACCTGCTCAGAGCCTGCGCGCGGACGGGCAAGCCGGTGGTGCTCTCGACGGGCATGGCCGATTTCCGGGAGGTGGGCCATGCGCTCTCGGTCCTCTGCTCGGCGGGCTGTCGCGACCTGACGCTCCTGGCCTGTATCTCGGGCTATCCCACGCCCGCGGAGCGTGCGAACCTCGCCGCCATCGAGAGTCTGCGAGCGCTCGGTGCCCGATACGCGGGCATGCGAGTGGCGTCGGGCTGGTCCGATCACACGGTTCAGCCGGGCGTGATCCATCGGGCCGTGCATCGCTTCGATGCGCGGATGGTGGAGTTCCATCTCGATCTCGAGGGGGAGGGCGCGGAGTACGCTGCGGGCCACTGCTGGCTGCCCGGAACCATCGCCGAGGTGATTCGCAACGTCCGCATCGGCCAGTGCGCCGACGGAAGCGGCGCCATCGCGCCCAGCACGATCGAGGAGCGCGAGCGCGAATGGCGCGCCGATCCGCGCGACGGACTGCGCCCGCTCGTCGAAACGCGATTGCGCGAGGGACGTGAGGGACGCGACGGTCGCGAGGGACTGGTGCAATGACAGAGCGCTCTGCTCCGACGCTGCAGCTCTTCGTCTCGGGAGGACATCGCGAGGGGCTGGGGCACGTGCTGCGCGGCGCGGCGCTCGCCCAGGACGCACGCAGCCTGGGGGTGTCCGTCGGCTTCGCGCTCGAAGGCGATGCGGCCGCCGGGCAGGTGGCGCAAGCAGAGATGCCCTTCCTCGAGATCACGCCCTGGTCCGAGGCCATGAGCCGGGCGAAGACCTCCCCGCCTCGATGGATGGCCTTCGACACGCGCCGTGCCATCGCCCAGGAGCTGCGCCGGGCGCGCGCCGCTGGAGCCCGCTGCCTCGTGCTGGATCGTCTCGATCACCGGGAGGATGCGGACCTCACGATCATCCCCGCCCTGCAGACGGAGACGCTCGGCGGCGGTCGAATCAAGCAGGGGCCTCAGTTCGCCGTGATCGCGCCGGCCCTGCGGCGCCTGCACGTGCCCCCCTATCCGGGCGATCGGCACGTGCTGCTCGTGAGTCTCGGAGGTGCGGACCCGCGTCATTGCACCGAACGCGTGGTGGATGCCCTGATCGATCGCCGCGACGGGATCCCGCCGCACTGGGATGTGCACGTCGCGCTCGGCGCGGCCTTCGACGAGCGGGCGGCCCTGCTCGAGAACGCACGGAGGGCGGGATTCGAGACGCATCGTGCGCTGCCGAGGGCGGACTTCAGCCGGCTCATCCAGGCCTCGCAGCTCGCGCTCCTCGGATTCGGGACCGCCATCTACGAGGCCGCCTATCTCGGCGTGCCCGTGGTCTACGTGACGCATCACCGCGGCGACGTGGCCGCCGCGGAGCGCCTCAGCGCGCTGGGCCTCGGTCGATTCGGGGCCTGTGGTACGCGATTCGACGGCGACCGCTTCGCTCGCGTCCTGGGGCGGGTGCTGGCCGACGAGGCGTGGCGCGGACGTGCGAGCCGAAGGGGACGAGCGCTGCTCGGGGATGGTGGGGGAAGCCGCCGGATCCTCGACGCGCTGGGCCTCTGCCCAGCCCTGCAGCCGGCGAGCGAGGTCCTTCATGGCGCCGGGGAGGTGAGCCCGTGAAGGATCGCCCGCGCAGCCTCTTCGTCGTCTCCAGCGGTCGATCGGGCACCCACACGATGGAACGCCTGATCGCAAGCCGGCCCGGTGCGGAGATGCATCATGAATACCTCTGCACGCACGTGCAGCCGCTGGCGGTCAAGCATCACCTCGGCCTGATCGACTTCGATACGACCTGCGAGGTGCTCGATCGGACCCACGGCGCCGCCCGGAGGCTCTGCGCCGCCGAGCTCTTCGGGGACTCCTCCAACAAGCTCTCCTGGCTGATCGCGCCGCTGGCCGAGGTGCTCCCCGAGGCGCGCTTCGTCCACCTGATCCGCGACGGCCGCAAGGTCGTCAGCTCCTACTTCCACAAGCTCGCGGACGAGTGCTACGACGATCGTTCGACGGCGATCCTGCAGGCCTGGGTCGACGATCCGGAGCGGCATCCCGAGCCTCCTCCCGAGAAGAAGTACTGGTGGAACGTGGCGCGCCGCGATGCGCCCGACGATCCCTTCCGCGGCTACGGCCGATTCGAGAGGCTGTGCGCCCATTGGCGCGATGTGAACGACGCCATCACCACGCAGCTGAGCGCATTGCCGCGCGAGCGCTGGATGGCTTTGCGGCTCGAGGACCTGATCGCGCGCCCGGAGCTGATCCGTGAGGTGCTGGACTTCGCGCAGCTCCCCTACGGCAGCGACGTGCCGGCACTCCTGGCGCGCCCGCACAATGTCGGCACGCCGGTCGATCATCCCTTGACCCGCCTCCAGCGCAGCCGCTTCGAGAGCATCTGCGGCGAAACCATGCGCGCCCATGGCTACGAGGGGCGCGGCGAGTATCGGGTGGAGTACAACCGCCGCGTTCCGCATCGCAGCATCCCGGGCACCCGGGCCGAGGTGGGCGTCTGTGCGCTCTGCGGCGCCGACAATCCCGCGCCCGTCTGGGCGGCGCCCGATGGGCAGCGCGGCCTCACCGTTCATCTCTGCGAGAGCTGCGGGCTCGTCCAGAGCCTGCCGCGTATCGATCGCGTGAAGGGCCGCCCGGTGAACGTCTCCGGTGGAGCCGACTGGGGCAACGTGCGCTACGGGAAGGGCTTCCGCACATCGTCGACGCTGGAGATGCTCCACGAGGTCGTGGACCTCGCGTCGATCCGCCGTTGTCTCGACGTCGGCGCGAACCGCGGGAGCTTTGCCCTCGGTCTGCTCCAGGAGGCGCAGTATGCCCGGGTCACGGCCGTGGAGCCCGACGAGAACGTCGTGGGTGGCTACATGGGCAACGACCGCGTGGACCTCGTCATCGGGCGACTCGAGGAGACGGAGCTGCCCGAGGACACCTTCGACCTGGTCCATTGCAGCCATACGCTCGAGCATCTGAAGCGCCCGGTGGAGGCGCTGGCCCAGCTGCGGCGCTGCATGGCCCCGAGCTCGCTGCTCTTCGTCGAGGTGCCCAACATCGCATTCATCGGTCGCGACGACGTGGTGGAGGAGTGGTTCATCGACAAACACCTCTATCACTTCTCGCCGGAGACGCTCCAGGCCTGCCTGCGAGCGGCCGGCTTCGAGCCCGTGCAGGTGCGCTTCGACGACGTCAACATCAGCGTGGTCGCCCGACGCGGCGAAGTGACGAAGCCGCTCGCCAATCCCATCGCGGTGGAGAGGGCACGCACGCTGGCCGGGCACTATACGCGCAGCATGTCCGAGAGCCGCTCCCGACTCAGTCTGGCAGCCCGCCGCATCCGGGCTCGCGCGCTCGAGCAGAACGTCGCCGTCTGGGGCGCGGGACGGATATTCGATCGGCTGGTGACGGTGGGGGGGCTCGATCCGAGCTCGCTCTACGCCGTGGTCGATCGTCACCTCTCGCACCTGGTCGGTGAGGCCCACGGCGTGCCGCTGCTCTCACCCGCTCACTTCGATGCGCGCTCCGCGGACCTGGTCGTCGTGGCCTCGCGGGCCTTCTACGACGAGATCTACGACGAGGTGCGCGCCGCCAATCCCGATTGCGAGGTATGGGGGCTCGATCAGCTCATCGACATGGAGGAGGAACATGCTCGCAGGCGACGAACGGGCGAACCTGGTGCAGCAGGCGGTGCGCGTGCGCAAGGATCTGCTGGCGATGATCCACGCGGCCGGCTCGGGGCATCCGGGGGGCAGTCTCTCGGCGGTGGAGCTGCTGGTCCATCTCTTTCACCGTGAGCTTGCCACCGAAGCAGCCGAGTCGCGCGGGCAGCCCCCCGGCACGTCGGGGCGATTCGTCCTCTCGAAAGGCCACGCGACGCCGGTCCTCTACGCGGCCGCGGCTGGAGTAGGCCTGCTGGAGCGCGGGCTGCTGCCGACGCTGAGGCGATTGGGGTCGCCGCTGCAGGGCCATCCGGAAGTGCGCACCACGCCCTTCGTCGAGGCGAGCACCGGATCGTTGGGGCAGGGCTTCTCGGCCGCGTTGGGGATGGCCCTCGGCCTGCGCCATCAGCGCTCGCGCGAGCGGGTCTACGCGCTGCTCGGGGACGGTGAGCTGCAGGAGGGGCAGGTCTGGGAGGCGGCGATGTTCGCCGCGCATCACCGCCTCGCCAACCTGTGCGCGGTGGTCGACTACAACAAGATGCAGAGCGACGACGAGAACGCGCGCGTGATGGGCCTCGCGCCGCTCGCCGACAAGTGGCGGGCCTTCGGATGGCGCGCGCTGGAGATCGACGGCCACGACTTCGAGGCCATCGACGAGGCCTTCGCGCTGGCGCGAACGGAGGCCCAGCGGCCAACCGTGATCATCGCGCACACCATCAAGGGGCAGGGCGTCTCGTACATGGAGGGGTCGCCTTCCTGGCATGGGAGCGTCGCACTCACGGACTCGGACCTGCGCCGGGGACTGCGGGATCTCGGCGCAGACGACGGAGAGATCGGGGGGTATCTGAATGGCAGCGCCTTCGACACATACTGATGGGAAGGACGACGCGACCGCCCGCACGCGGAGCCGCCAGGGTCTGCGCGATCGCGAGCCGGCCTCGGGCGGTCAGTCGCCGAATCTGATCGGCACCTCCGGCGACTCGCTTCGCGAGGCGTTCGGCAAGGCGCTCGTCGAGCTGGCCGATCGCCACCCCGACGCGGTGGTGCTGGACGCGGACGTCGCCGGCGGCACCGGGACGCATCACTTCCGCAAGGCCCACCCCGAGCGCTTCATCCAGTGTGGCATCGCCGAGCAGAACATGATCGCAGCCGCGGCGGGCATGGCGGCCACGGGCCTCGTGCCGGTGGTCACGACCTTCGCCGTCTTCGCGCTGCGCGGCTACGAGCAGGCCCGCCTGTCCATCGCGATGGCGCGTCGCAACGTGAAGATCGTCGCCAGCCACCCCGGCCTCGACGTCGGCCCGGACGGCGCGAGCGCCCAATGCCTCGAGGACCTCGCTGCCTTCCGTGCGCTGCCCGGGATGGTGGTGGTCTCTCCCGCCGATCCCCTCGAAGTGGCCCAGGCGACCGAGGCGATCCTTCGCCACCGCGGGCCCGTCTACATGCGTACCGGAAGGAGCCCAGCGCGCCGCGTGCTCGGCGAGGACTACCGATTCAAGATCGGCCGCGGGCGGGTGCTGCGAGAGGGAAGCGACGTGACGTTGGTGGCGACCGGAGTGGAGGTCGCGCGCGCCCTGGACGCGGCCGGGCTGCTCGAGGCGCGCGGTGTCTCGGCGCGGGTCGTCAACATCTCCACCATCAAGCCGCTCGACGAGACGCTGCTCGAGCGCTGCGCGCGCGAGACGGGCGTCATCGTCACGGCGGAGGATCACAACGTGATCGGCGGCCTCGGCAGCGCCGTGGCGGAGGCGCTCGTTCGCCGCTGCCCGGTGCCCATGGAGCTCGTGGGCGTCGACGATCGATTCGGCGAGTCCGGAGAGCCCGAAGAGCTCGCGTTGGCGCTGGGGCTCGGGGCGGAGGCCATCGCCGCCGCGGCCGAGCGCGTGCTGGCGCGGAAGCAGAGACCCGGATCGAGCGCGAGCTGAGGTCGTCGCCGGGCCCCGGGGCGCCGGCGCTTCGAGGAGGATTCGTATGGGAGGGCGACTCGCGGGCAGGGTCGCGTTGGTGACCGGCGGAAGCCGCGGCATCGGAGCGGGCATCGTCCGCGCGCTTGCGGATGAAGGCGCGAGGGTGGTGCTCACCTATCGCGAGCGGAAGGCCGACGCCGAGCGCGTGGTCTCGGCGATCGAGGCCGGTGGCGGTGAGGCCACGATCGCCTGCGTCGACGTGCGCGTGCGGGAGCAGATCCGCGCCGCGGTCGAGCTCGCCGAGGCACGCTTCGGCGGCCTCGACGTGCTGGTGAGCAATGCGGGCGTCAATCAACCCTGCGACTTCGATCGGATCGACGAGGCCGCGTGGGACGAGGTCCTCGGCGTCAACCTCAAGGGGCCCTTCCTCTGCGCGCAGGAGGCCATCGCCGCCATGCAGCGGCGCGGCGGCGGCAGCATCGTGCAGATCGGCTCCGTGAGCGGTCAGTATGGCGGTCCGCGTACGGCCCACTACGCCGCCAGCAAGGCGGGTCTGATCTCGCTGGGACAGGTGATCGCCCGCTTCGGAGCGAAGAGCAACGTCCGGGTGAACACGGTGGCCGCGGGCCTCATCGAGTCGGAGATGGCCGAGGCGGGGCTCGCGTCGGGCGCGGTGGCCCAGGCCGCCGAGGGGATCGTGATGCGCCGACTCGGCCGCGTGGACGAGGTGGCGGCAGCCGTGGTCTTCCTCGCCTCCGACGAGTCCAGCTACGTCACGGCGCAGACGCTGAACGTCAACGGAGGGCTCTATTTTTGAGTCGACGATGCCTGATGATGGTGGGGGCGGGGCTGGAGGCCGTACCGGGGATCCAGCGCGCCAGGTCCATGGGCCTGCACGTCGTGGTCAGCGACGGCAGCGCACGGGCACCCGGCTTCGCCCTGGCGGACGATGCGCTCGAGGTCAGCACCTACGACGCCGAGGGCACCGTCGCCGCGGCGCTCCGCTACACCCGGGAGGTCCGTCCGATCGATGGAGTGATGTGTCTGGCCTGCGACGTTCCGGTCACCGTGGCCAGGGTGGCCGCGGCCCTCGGCCTGCCGGGCATCAGCGTCGAGAGCGCGATGCTCGCCACCGACAAGCTGGCCATGAAGGAGCGCTTCGCGCGGGACGGCGTGCCGATCCCCTGGTTCAGCCCGCTCGCCTCCGCGGCCGAGCTCGAGGCGCTGACTTGCGAGGTCGGGGCCGGTCAGCTGGTGATCAAGCCCGTGGACAGTCGAGGGGGCCGCGGCGTGCTGCGGATGCTCGAGGGCATCAGCGCGCAGTGGGCCTTCGAGCACGCGCTGGCCCACTCGCCCAGCGGCCGCGTGATGGTGGAGCGCTATCTCGACGGTCCGCAGGTCAGCACCGAGTCCATCGTGCTCGGGGGCGTGGCGCACACGCCGGGCTTCTCGGATCGGAACTACGAGCTCCTCGATCGCTACGCGCCGCACATCATCGAAGACGGAGGGCAGCTGCCGAGCCGGCTTCCGCGCGCCGTCCAGGACGAGGTCTGTGAGCTGGTGGGGCGCGCCGCTCGAAGCCTCGGGCTGGACGGCTGGGTCGCCAAGGGTGACGTGGTCGTTCACCGGGGCGTGCCCCACATCATCGAGATGGCAGCGCGTCCTTCGGGCGGATACTTCTGCACCCACGAGATCCCGCTCAATACCGGCGTCGACTTCGTGGGCTCGGTGATCCGGCTCGCTCTGGGCGATCCCGTGACGGCGCGCGAGCTCCTTCCACGCTTCAAGCGCGCGGTCGTGCAGCGCTACATCTTCCCGAAGCCGGGCCGGGTGGTGGCCATTCGTGGTGCGGAAGAGGTCGCCGGCTGGGAGGGGATCGAGCTGTGCGAGGTCCGCGCCCGGGTCGGGGATCGGGTGGATGCGATGACCGCGCATCCCGCGCGCGCAGGCGTCGTGATCGCCATGGGCGAGTCGGTGGAGGACGCCCGACAGCGCGCGGTGCGCGCGGTCTCCCACATCGAGATCGAGACGGCGGAGGCATGAGCGGCCCGGTGGACCAGACGGCTCCCGCTCAGCTCTATGCCGTCTTCCACTTGAATCTCGGCTACTCGGCCATCGAGGTGGATGCGCGGCCGAAGGTCGTCGAGCGCTGCTACTGGCCTCTGCTCGCGGCGGTGGAGCGGACCGGATTGCCGGTGGGGATCGAGCTCACGGGCTTCACCCTCGAGCAGATCTCGATCATCGACCCGCCCTGGCTCGATGCCTTTCGCGGGCTGGTGGAGCTGGGACTGGCGGAGCTCGTGGGCAGCGGCCGGAGCCAGCTGATCGGGCCCCTCGTCCCCGCCGCCGTGATCCGCGCCAACCTCGAGCTCGGCCAGCGGGACTACGAGGCGCACCTCGGTCTACGTCCGCGCCTGGTCCTGGTGGGAGAGCAGGCCTACTCGTCGAGCCTCGTGGACCACTACGCGGAGGCCGGATTCGAGGGGCTGGTGATGGAGTGGAACAACGCGGCCAGCAATCATCCCGAGTGGGGCGATGGGCCGGGGCAGCGGCCCGCACGGGTGCGCGGAAACGAAGGGCACGTCCTGCCCATCCTGTGGAACGACGCGATCGCCTTCCAGAAGTTCCAGCGCTACGCGCACGGTGAGCAGGAACGCGCCGAGCTGGTGGGCTGGCTCGCCGACCAGAGGTCACGTGGGCGCCGCGCCCTCTGCCTCTACGGGAACGACGCGGAGGTCTTCGATCACCGGCCCGGTCGCTACGCCAGCGAGAGTCGGCTCGCGGTGGACGGCGAGTGGCAGCGGATCGAGTCGCTCTTCCAATGGCTGAGGCGCGATGACCGATTCGAGTGTCGGCTGCCCTCGCGGATCCTCGAGGTCTTCGCTCCGGCGGGGCAGGAGCCGGGGAAGGCGCAGGGGGAGCCCCTCGTGCTGGGCTGCGCGGCCAAGCCGGTCCAGGTCAAGAAGCAGGGCAAGTACAATGTGACGCGATGGGCGGTCACCGGGCGGGACGATCTCGGACTCAACTCGGCCTGTCATCGGCTGCATCGGCGCCTGTCCGAGCAGGATCCCGAGCAGCGCCGTGGCGACGATTGGCGTGCGCTCTGCGACCTCTGGAGCAGCGACCTGCGCACGCACATCACGGATCGGCGCTGGCAGCAGGCCAGGCGCGATCTCGCGGCGCTCGAGTCCAGGCTCGGCGCGGACCCGGTGGTGCCGGGGGGCCCGGCGCCGTGGCTCTGGCCGGCCGTCCCCGAGACGGCGCTGCCCGCCTGGGCGGCGCTTCGTCGCGATCACCGACGCCTCCTGCTGCGAACGAGCGAGTGCGAGGTCGAGCTCTCCACCGCCCGGGGGCTGGCGATCCTCGGCCTGGCGATCCGTCCCGTAGGCGACGCGCGCCTCTGCGGCACGCTCCCTCACGGCTACTTCGATGACATCGTCCTCGGCGCCGACTTCTATTCGGGCCATCTCGTCTTCGAGTCGCCCGCCCGCGCGAAGATCACCGACCTCTCGCCCTGTACGCCCGAGCTCTGTATCGGCCCCGAGGCCATTGCGCTTCGAGCGCACATCGAGACGCCCCTGGGCAGCCTCTTCAAGATGATCGTGCTGCGGCGCGACGTGCCGGAGGTGGAGATCCACTATCGCCTGGCCTGGGAGCGGATGCCGCTGGGCGCGCTGCGACTCGGTCATCTCACGCTGCTCCCCGAGGCGTTCGACGCCGAAGCGCTCGAGATGCGGAGCCACCTCGGCGGGGAGCGGCTGGAGCGCTTCGGCTTCGGTGAGTGCGACTTCGCGCACGGGGCACCCGTCTCGTTCCTCGTCAGCGCGAACACGGCGCTCGGGCTCTCGCGCGGCGAGCTGCAGCTCGGGGACGCGAAGCGGAGACTGCGTGCCCGGATCGACATGGGGGAGGCGGCCCTCGTGGCGATGGTGAGCCATCAGCGCGTGCGGGAGAAGCACCTGACCCGGGTGGCCTTCAGCGCGCGAGAGATGGACGAGACCTCGCGCGAGGGCGCCGAGCTCGAGCCCTGGGCCGAGCGCTGCTTCCGCTTCCGGATCGGCGCGGTCTCGGGCGGCTAGCCGACGACCTCGAAGCCGCTTGCCTCGGGCCGCCTTCTCGATGCATGCTCTCGAGGAAGCCGACGATCGCCCATCGCATCGAGGAGCCCATCCGTGTCCGAGCCCATCAATCCCTACGAGTCGCCGCTCTCGGACCTGAGCGGTCCCGACCCCATCGGGATCCCCGCGCCGACCAGCCCCGCGGACATCCTGCTCAGTGCCCAGGGGCGGATTCCGCGCTCGACCTTCTGGCTCTACTCGAATCCGCTCACCATCGCGTTCAATCGGCTCGCCGGACTCGTCGGAACGCTACAGGACCCCGCCCTCGGTGCCACCC
>CAZQMY010000046.1:0-23699 GCA_964594405.1 uncultured Spirochaetaceae bacterium
CAGATACAGGAAAATGGATTCCGGCTTCTCCGGGGGCTTTTGCGGGGGTCGCCAGCAGGCAGCTCCTGCCATGCAGCCGGCCCGGCCCGGTGGCGGGGTATGCGCAAGACCCGATGGAAGTGCCAGGCTGGCATGCTGATCGGCGATACGCCCCAGAGAAGTTGAGGCACGAATGACAGGGATGTGCGAAAACCGGGAGCGATGATGCCGGGGAAGCTACGGGTAATGGCGGTCGCGGGCGCGCGGCCGAACTTCATGAAGATCGCGCCGCTGCTGCGCGAGTTGGAGGCGCGACCAGCGTTCGAGGTCTTCCTGGTGCACACCGGCCAGCACTACGACGAGGCCATGAGCGAGGGCTTCTTCCGCGACCTGGGCATCCGCACGCCCGACGTGAACCTTGGCGTCGGCTCAGGCACCCACGGGGAGCAGACTGCGCAGGTCCTGATCAAGATCGAGGCCCTGCTCCTGGAGACCCCGCCGGCGGCCGTGCTCGTCGTGGGCGACGTCAATTCGACCCTCGCCGCCACCCTTGCAGCGGTGAAGCTGCAGATCCCGGTGGCCCACGTGGAGGCGGGCCTCAGATCCGGCGACCGAGCGATGCCAGAAGAGCTGAACCGGATCCTCACGGACTCGGTCTCCACCTGGCTCTTCACCACCGAGCGGGCGGGCAACGAGAACCTCACCCGGGAGGGCGTGGATCCGGAGCGGATCCATCTGGTGGGCAATGTCATGATCGATACGCTGCTCGCCAACCGGGAGAAGGCGCGCGGGCTCGATACACTGGCGCGCAATGGCGTCGCCGAGGGCGACTACGCGCTGCTCACGCTCCATCGCCCCAGCAACGTGGACGACCCGGCGGTGCTGCAGGGCCTCTTCGACGCCCTCGAGACCATCCACGCGGAGCTGCCGATCCTCTTTCCCGTCCATCCGCGGACGCGAGCGGCCATCGGGAGACTGCTGGGCGGCCAGGAGCCGAAGCTGCGCTTGATGGAGCCCCAGGGCTACCTCGATTTCCTGAATCTGATGGCGGGCGCGCGTCTGGTGCTCACTGATTCCGGCGGAATCCAGGAAGAGACGACGGCCCTGGGCACCACCTGTCTTACACTTCGCGAGAACACCGAGCGACCGATCACCGTGACCGAGGGCACGAACACGATCGTCGGCGCCGATCCGGAGACCATCGTCAGCGAGGCGCGAAAGGCGATCGCGGGCGAGGGCAAGGCCGGCCGCGTTCCGCGCTTCTGGGATGGCCGCAGTGCGGGGCGCATCGTCGACGTGCTCGAGCGCGATCTCCTCGCGCAGGGCGCGCGGGACGAGTAGGAAGCGATTGGGACGGAGATGGCAGTAGAGCAGTCAGCCGGCCTGGGGTCCTCGGACGTCTCGGCACGCAAGAGCAGCATCGGGCAGTCCTGCGTTGCGGTGGGCCTGCTCTTCATCGTCTACCTGCCGATCCTCCGACGCATGTACCAGCACTGGAGCATCGATCCCGACTACTCGCACGGCTTCCTGATCGTCCCCCTCTCGCTCTGGTTCGCCTACGAGCGCAAGTACGACCTCGAGGACGCCCGCATCGAGGGAAGCTGGTGGGGGCTCCCCATTCTCGCGGCCGGCGTCGTGGTCCTGGCGATCGGCGAGCTGGGGACCCTGCTCACGCCCCTGCGCGCGGGCTTCGTCGTCACGCTGATGGGGCTGGTGCTGCTCCTGCTCGGTCGCGAGGTCTTCCGCATCCTCTTCTTCCCGCTCGCGTTCCTCTTCCTGATGGTGCCGCTGCCGCAATCGCTGGTGAACACCATCGCCTTCCCGCTGCAGCTGCTGGCGGCGAAGTGGGCGGTCTGGTCGCTCCAGCTCGCGAGCATCCCCGTTCTGCTCGAGGGCAACATCATCCACCTGGCGAGCGGAGACCTCTTCGTGGCCGAGGCGTGCAGCGGTCTGCGCTCGCTGATGGCCCTGGTCACACTGGGCGTCGTCTTCGCGCACTTCTTCCGACGCGGACGGCCCCTCCAGCAGGTGTTCCTGGTGGCCTCGACGATTCCGATCGCCATCTTCGTCAACGCCATTCGCGTCGCCCTGACAGGCTTCCTCGCCCACTATTTCGGCCACGAGGCGGCGGGCGGAGCGGTCCACGACTTCCAGGGCATCATCACATTCAGCGTCGCGTTCATGCTCCTGCTGGGTGAGGCGCGACTGCTCGATCTGCTCTTCGGTGGAGACCAGAGGGAGAGCGGGAGGGTCGCCACGTGATCAAGTTCGCCGTCGCCCTGGCCTTCATCGGCCTCAACTTCTACGTCTACAACTACTTCGGATCGGAGGACGTCTTCCCCGAGCGGACCGACTTCGCCGAGCTGCCGCTGGAGCAGGCCGGTTGGCTCTGCAGCGGGGTGATGGAGATGGGCGAGGACGAGGAGGAGATCCTCGGCGTCACCGACTACCTGCTCTGTGACTTCAGGAACGCGGACCGCCAGCTGGTCAACGTCTACGTCGGCTATCACAAGACGCAGGTCCGCCGCGAGGGCGCCAACGAGACGGTCATCCATCCTCCCGAACACTGCCTGCCGGGTGGCGGGTGGGACATCATCGAGTCGAGCGTCGTGCCCGTCGACTTCGGCATCCCCGGCGAGGCCAAGCGTGTGGTGATCGCCAAGGGCAACGCCCGGGCGCTCGTCTACTTCTGGTATCAGTCGCGCGGGCGCGTCATCGCGCGGGACCACCACAAGATCCTCTATATGTTCTTGGATCGGGCGCTGCATGGTCGCTCGGACGGCTCGCTCGTGCGCTTCACCGTTCCCATCGTCGACCGCGACGTCGAGCTCGCCGAGGCGAACTTCCGAGAGGTGGCCTCCGCGCTGGGCCCCGAGCTGCCGAAGTACGTCCCGAACTGATCGGGGCGCAGCAGACCGCCAACGGAACCGAAACCGTGCACATCCTCTTCATCACCCACTACTTTCCGCCCGAGGTGAACGCGCCGGCGAGCCGCACCCACGAGCACTGCCGACGATGGGTTCAGGAAGGGCATCGGGTAACGGTGCTGACGGGCGTCCCGAATCATCCTCGAGGAGAGATCTTCCCGGGCTATCGCAATCGCCTCTCCCAGGAGGAGGAGCTGGACGGCATCCGCGTGATCAGATCCTGGATGTATCTCACCCCCAACGAGGGCTTCGTCAAGCGGACCCTCGGCTTCGTCGTCTTTGCGCTGACGGCCATCCTCGCGTCCTTTCGGGCCGGCCGGCCGGACGTGGTGGTGGCCACCAGCCCGCAGTTCTTCGCCGGCGTGGCCGGGATGGTGGTCTCCTGGCTGAAGTGGCGCCCCTTCATCCTCGAGATCCGCGACCTCTGGCCCGACTCGATCGTGCAGCTGGGGCAGATGGAGCGCGGGCCGCTGATTCGAGCACTCGAGTGGCTCGAGACCCGCCTCTATCGGAGCGCCACGGCGATCGTCGTCAACACCCGGGCCTTCATCGATCACATCGTCGCTCGAGGCGTCCCCGAGGATCGCATCGCGCTCGTCTACAACGGGATCGACCCCGCCCTCTTCGCCCCGAAGCCCCCGAGCCAGGAGCTGCTCCGCGCGCACGGGCTCGAGGGCCGATTCCTCGTCTCGTACCTCGGCACGCTCGGGCTGGCACATGGCCTCACGACGGTCATCGACGCGGCGGAGCGGCTGCGGGAGGAGCGGGACATCCACTTCGTGCTGATCGGCGACGGCGCCGCGAGGAGCACGCTGGAGGCGGCCATCGCCGAGAAGAAGCTCGAGAACGTGACGCTGCTCGGGCTCCGCCCCCGGAGCGAGGTGCCCGACTGGATCGCCTCCATCGACCTGCAGCTCGTGATGCTCCGCGACCTCGACGTCTTCCGCACCGTCATCCCCTCGAAGACCTTCGAGTTCCTCTCGCAGGAGCGACCCATCATCGTGGCGGCGCCGGCCGGAGAGATTCGTTCGCTCGTCGACGAGGCCAAGGCCGGATTCTGCATCGATGCAGAACGCGCGGACCTGCTGGCCGAGACCATCCTGGAAGTCAAGAATGCGCCGGAAGAGGCCCGACTCCGCGCGCAGACGGGGCGGCAATGGGTCATGCAGAACTTCGTTCGCGATGACATGGCGAGGAAGATGCTCGCCTTCATCGAGCGGCACGTCGGAGCCTAGGATGCACCCTGTCGTCAGCGCCACGTACAGCGTCCTCCCCATCCCGCTCCAGAACCTGCTCTGCACCGTGGACGGCTACCGACGACACAGGCAGCGCTTCACCGCGCACTTCCACAAGCGACTGGCCGAGTGGGAGGAGACGATCCACGAGCCCATGGAGGCCCAACACGCCCGACAATGGGAGGGCCTGCGCTCCCTGATCGAGCGGGCCCGCGAGCACGTGCCCTACTACCGCTTCCTGCCCGAGCCGGTGGACTACGGTTCGCCCGAGGAGTCGATCCGCAAGAACCTCGAGCAGATCCCCCCGCTGGAGAAGAGCGTCTACCGCGCCCGCAGCCGCGACTTCGTCGCAACGGACATGCCGCGCGCCGGCTACGTCCACTCGCAGACAAGCGGAACCACCGGCACGGCCCTGCGCGTCTACGATTCCCTCGAGCGCTTCGCCGAGAACTATGCCGCGGTGTGGCGCCAGCGGCGGTCCTTCGGCGTGGACCTCAACGACCCCTTCTTCGCCTTCACTGGCGGGATCACCACGCCGCTCCGCCAGCAGGGGCCGCCCTTCTGGAGGATCGATCACTTCTCGCGGCGGACACTCTTCAGCGTATACCACATGTCGCGCGAGAACATGCCCGCCTACATCGACCAGCTCTTCGAAGCGCCCGGTCACTATGCGGAGGGCTACCCCTCGGCGCTCCATCTGGTCAGTCTCGCGATGCTCGAGCAGGACCGCTGCCTTCCAGCCGGCAGGCTCCGGGCCGTGTTCACTTCCTCGGAGTCGCTCCTCTCCTTCCAACGCGACTCCATCGAGCGAGCCTTCGGAGCGCCCGTGCGGGACCACTATGCGTCCACCGAGCACCTGATCTCCATGACCGCCTGCGCCGAGAATCGGCTGCACGTCGACATGGAGTTCGGGATCGCAGAGGTGATTCCGGCCGAAGAGACGGACGAGTGGGTACGCGGCCCCCTGCTCGTCACGGGCCTGGGACGGCCGGCGGCGCCGATGATCCGCTATCGGATCGGCGACGTCGGCACGAAGCTCAAGGCGCCTTGCTCCTGCGGCCGGCCGGGGGACGTCTTCCTCGACATCGATGGCCGCATCGAAGACTACGTGATGACGCCCGAGAGGCGCCTGGTCGGCCGCATGGACCACGTCTTCAAGGGCCGCTTCGACATCGCCGAGGCGCAGATCCTCCAGGACTCGATCGATGCCATCGACGTGCATCTCGTCCCGGCCTCGGACTTCACCGACGACAGCATCGCCTCGCTCGTACGCGCCATCCGGGCGCGGGTCGGGCAGGCGATGAAGGTGAACGTCGAGATCGTCGGTCACATTCCCCGTGAGCCGAACGGCAAGTTTCGCGCCGTCAAGTCCACGGTGGGGAGACTCCACCCGTGAGTGGCGACGCGCGGAACGTGGTCGTGGGCCTCTCCCGGACCGCCGGCGGCTATCGCGGTCTGGAACCGCCCTTCCCGCCCGGTCGCAGCTTTCCCGAGCTCCAGGACCTGTTCTCGGCGCGGGCGCTCGAGGGGCCACCCAACCCCGTCTACGCCGCCGTGCGCGCAGCCCTTCGCGGCGCCGGTCTGGATGCGAGCCGTTTCGGTCGGGGCGATTGGAATCCCGTGGGCGACCTCGTCTCGAAGGGCGGTCGCGTCGTTCTCAAGCCGAACTTCATCCGCCACTTCAACCCGAACCCGGGCGGAAGCATCGAGAGCGTGATCACCCACGGGTCGATCCTGCGAGCCGTCGCGGACTACGCATTCCTCGCTGTGGGCGTGACGGGTGAAGTCGAGATCGCGGAAGCCCCACAGATGGATTGCGACTTCGAGGAGATCCGCCGAATCGTCGGCCTGGACGAGCTGGTGCGTTTCTACGACGAGCAGCTGAGCCGCAGCCTGGGCATCATCGACCTTCGGCGAGAGGCCGTCATCTTCGACGACGGGATCATCGTCGAACGTCGAGCACTCCCTGGCGATCCACGCGGCTATCGGGAGGTCGACCTTGGGAGGAAGAGCTTCTTCCATGGCTCCGGCCTCGATCCCGACAAGCTTCGCGGCGCCGACTACGACCCCGGTCCGACCGGAGATCATCATCGCGATGGCCGCAACGCCTATCTGCTCTCGGAGACAGTGCTCTCCGCCGATCTCGTGATCAATCTCCCCAAGCTGAAGACCCACAAGAAGACCGGTGTGACCCTCGCGCTGAAGAACCTGGTCGGCATCAATGGCGACAAGAACTGGCTGCCCCATCACTCGGTGGGCTCGGTCCAGGAAGGGGGCGACGAGTTCCCGGACCATCGGACGATCGATCGGATGCGCAGCCTCGCCACCGAGATCGCCCGCCCACTGCTGAGCCGCGGCATCGGCACCCGGCTGTTCCGCTTCTATCGCCGCGTGGAGACGCGCGCTCGCGGCGACGAGTTCATCCGATCCGGCAACTGGTACGGCAACCGCACGACATGGCGGATGTGCCTCGACCTCAACCGCTGCCTCTACTACAGCGACCGCAAGGGCCTGCACCTCGACGTCGGCGCGCCGGTCAGGGACGTGCTCACCGTGCTCGACGGCGTGGTCGCTGGCGAGGGCGCCGGCCCCCTCGCGCCGGGTGACAAGCACCTCGGCGTCGTCATCGCGTCGACCGACCCGCTGGGCGTGGACCTGGCGGCGGTGCGAGTGATGGGCTTCGACGAGGCGAAGCTTCCGAAGCTCCACGAAGCCATGTCCGATCGCGGGCCGAGGATCACGAAGGTCCGCCGATCGTCCGATGTGATCCTCGCGGAGGTCTCCGCGACGGACTTCGTGATCCAACGGGTCTCCCTCGATCAGCTCGCCTCGGACTCTCCCTTCGAACCGCACATGGGCTGGAAGGGCCACATAGAAAGAACCTCGCCGTGAAGCAGATCCTCCAGAACGCGAGAACGGGCGAGCTCGAGCTCGCCGACGTCCCCGCGCCCATGCCGACGCGCGGTCAGGTCCTCGTGCAGAACCACTACTCGGTGATGTCGCCCGGTACGGACAAGATGGCCATGGAGTTCGCCCGCATGTCGATGCTGGGCAAGGCGCGCTCGAGGCCGGACCTCGTTCGCCAGGTGGTGCGCAAGCTCCAGCACGAGGGCCCGGTGGCCACCTATCGCACGGTGGCCTCGCGCCTCGAAGCCCCGCAGCCGATGGGCTACTCGTGCGCAGGGATCGTGCGCGATGTCGCGCCCGGCGTGCGCGGCTTCTCCGTAGGAGATCGGGTGGCCTGCGCGGGCGCCGGCTACGCCAATCATGCGGAGCTGATCTGCGTACCCGAGAATCTGGTCTGCCATGTCCCGGCGTCGGTGGGCCTGGACGACGCCGCCTTCGCGACGCTCGGTGCGATCTCGCTGCAGGGGCTGCGGGTGGCGGAGCCCACGCTCGGCGAGATCTCCGCCGTGATCGGCCTGGGCCTGATCGGACAGCTGGCGGTCCAGCTCCTTCGAGCCAACGGCTGCCGCGTGCTCGGTCTCGACCTCGACGAGCGCCGGGTGCGCCAGGGCCTCGACCAGGGCGCCGAGTGGGCGGAGACGCCGGCGGCGCTCTCCAGCACCTGGAAGGACGCGGCCACCGGCGGTCACGGCGTCGACCTCTGTCTGGTCACCGCCGCCTCGTCGAGCTCGGCGCCGCTCGCGCTGGCCGCGGACCTGTCGCGCAAGCGCGGAAGGATCGCCTTCGTGGGGGCCATGCCCATCGAGCTCGACCGCCGTGTGATGTTCGAGAAGGAGCTCTCCCTGCGCATGAGCACTTCGTATGGGCCCGGTCGATACGACCGGAGCTACGAGGAGGTCGGTCTCGACTACCCGGTCTCGTACGTTCGCTGGACCGAGAATCGCAACCTGCAGGCGTTCATCTCCCTGCTCGACTCCGGCACGCTCCAGCCCAAGCACCTCGACACCGAGCTGTGCCACATCGACGACGCCGTCAGCGCGTACGAGAAGCTGATCTCGGGCAGGGGCTCTTCGCTGGCGGTGGTCTTCGAATACGATCGCGACGTCGACGCGAAGCGGACCATGCCCCTGGCCGTCGATCGCCGCGCGCCGAAGCAGGGCGACACCTCCATCTCCTTCATCGGCGCGGGCAACTACGCCAAGGGCGTCCTCCTCCCCGCCCTCGGGAGCGTCTCGAACATCGAGCGGATCACGCTCGTCACCGCGACGGGCGCCTCGGCGAAGAAGACCGCGCAGAAGTTCGACTTCCGCGGATGCGGGACGGAGCCCGAGGCGATCTCCAAGGATCCGAACGTCGACTTCGTCTTCATCGCCACGCGACACGACTCCCACGCGCCCCTCGCCATCCAGTGCATGGAGGAGGGGAAGGGCGTCTGGCTGGAGAAGCCCGTGGCGCTCACCCCCGAGGATGTCGAGGCGGTGCTGGCCTGTCAGAGCCGGACCGGAGCCTTCTTCGCGGTCGGCTACAACCGACGCTTCTCGCCGCATACTTTGCGGATCCAGAGCTGCTTCGAAGCGCGGAAGGGGCCGATGCGGATCCACTATCGCGTGGCGCCCGGCGCGCCTCCCGTGGGCAGCTGGTCCGTGGATCCCGCCGAGGGCGGTGGGCGAGTGGTCGGTGAAGTCTGTCACTTCGTCGACACCTGCAATGCCTTGGTGGGCGGGCGGGTCCAATCCGTCTACGCGCGCGCGCTCGGGGATGGCGAATCCGACGACTCGATGACCGCGACGCTCTGCTATGCGGATGGCTCCACCGCGAGCATCGACTACCTGGCCAATGCGAGCAGCGAGCTGCCCAAGGAGTACTTCGAGGTCTCGGCCGACGGTCGAAGCGCCATCTGCACCAACTACCGCACCACCGAGTTCCCGGGCCAGAAGTCGTTCAAGACCTTCAATCAGGACAAAGGCCAGGGCGCCGCGCTGGCGGGTGTGCTGGCTGCGTACCGTGAGGGCGCCCCCTCACCCTACTCACCCGAAGACATCCGGAACGTCTCCCTCACGACGTTCGCCATGCTCGAGTCCATGGGCAGCCATGCGACGAAGCATGTGTCGGGAGACGAGCGAGAGGATCAGGCCCGAGGCGATCTCCCCACCCACCCCGACCACTCCAGGGACCTGTAGGCGTTCGGGCCACAGGGAAGGCGTATCACACTGTCGTGCGCGCCTGGGGCTGTGTCATCCTACCCGGCGAAATCGGCCCGGAAGCTGGCGCTGTCGAAGTTGTGGTGGGAGTTGGCAAGTCATGTCGCAGAACGGACTCAACCGCGTGCGCATCGGGCAAGTTGCGCGCGAGCGCCGAACGCACGAGCGCCGAGGGGGACGAGCCCGGTCGGGCGTGGGGCTGCTCGCCGCGTTCCTCGTCGCGGCGCTCCTCGGCGTGTCGCAATCCGCGAGCGCGCTGGTCCTCGACGTCGGCGATGGATTCGGCAACACGACCCGGCCCCTGGACGACCCGGGCTTCGAGAACGTCGGCGAGATCGGTGGTGTCACCGCCGTCTACCTCGGCAATCGCTGGGTGATCACGGCGAATCATGCCGGCCTTGCAGATCTCGTCTTCCTGAATGAGACCTACGCATACCTGCCTCTCTCCGTGACCCGGCTCGAGAACCCGGACCAGACCCTCGCGGATCTCAGGCTGCTCCGCCTCGACGGCGAGCCGAGCCTGCCCGGCCTCGAGATCGCGACCAGCTCGCCGAACCTCAACACCATCGTGACGCTGATCGCTCGCGGCTGGAGTCGCGGCCCGGAGATCAGCTGGATGGGCGTCGACGGCTACGAGTGGATCAACGTGAAGCAGATGCGATGGGGCACCAGCCGGGTCACCGCGCAGCCGTCCTTCGACATCGGCACGGAGTACTTCGCCACGGAGTTCAAGGCCCCCGGCGCGGCCGGACGCACATCGCAGGAGTCGATTCCGGCGCTGGCGGACTCGGGCGGGGGCGTCTTCTTCGAGCAGGGCCCCGATTGGAAGCTCGGAGGCATCATGCTCAGCCTCGCCAGCTTCCAGGGGCAGCCCGAGGACACGTCGCTGTACGGCAACCTGGGCCTCTATGCAGACCTCGCCGTCTACCGGAGCCAGATCCTGTCGATCATCCAGCAGCCGAGCTGCAGCGATGGACTCGACGACGACGGCGACGGACTCATCGACCATCCCGCCGATCCGGGCTGCAGCGGGCCGGGCGACGGATCGGAGCATGATCCCGCGCTGGTCTGCGACGACGGCGAGGACAACGACGGCGATGGGGTGGCCGACTTCCCGGCGGATCCAGAGTGCCTCTCGGCCACCCACCCGACTGAGGCCGTCGCCGCCGTACCGGCCCTCGGTTCCGGCGGTACGATCCTCCTCGGTGTGCTGCTCCTCCTCGGCGGGTCTCGCAGTGGACACGCCGGCCGGCGTCACGGAAGCTACACGCCGTAGAAGTCGCGGTACCAGGCGACGAAGCGCCCCACGCCCTCCTCGAGCGGCGTCGACGGCCGGTAGTCGATCGCCTCGACGAGCGCCTCGACATCCGCGTAGGTGTCGAGCACGTCCCCCGGCTGCAGCGGCAGCAGGTTCATCTTCGCCTTGACGCCGAGGGCGTCCTCGAAGGCGCGAATGTAGTCGCTCAGCTCGACCGGGCGACTGCACCCCATATTGTACACGCGGTAGGGAGCGCGACTCGTGCTCGGATCGGGATCGACGCCGTTCCAATCGGGATCGGGTCGGGCGGGGCGATCGACGAGCCGTACGACGCCTTCGACGATGTCATCGATATAGGTGAAGTCGCGCCGGTGCCGACCGTGGTTGAAGACGTCCAGCGGCTCGCCCGCAAGCAGCTTGCGCACGAAGATGAAGGGCGACATGTCCGGCCGCCCCCAGGGCCCATAGACGGTGAAGAAGCGCACCCCGGTCGTGGGGATGCCATAGAGATGGCTGTAGGTATGCGCCATCAGCTCGTTGGACTTCTTCGTGGCAGCGTAGAGGCTCACCGGATGATCGACGTTGTCGCTCTCCTTGAAGGGCATCGTCTCGTTCGCGCCGTAGACGGAGCTGCTCGATGCATAGACCAGGTGCTCCAGCTCGAGCGAGCGTGCGGCCTCGAGAACGTTTCCGAAGGCGACGAGGTTGGAATGCACGTAGGCCGAGGGGTTCTCGAGCGAGTAGCGGACGCCCGCCTGCGCGGCGAGGTGGACGATGCGGGCGGGGCGATGGATGCGGCACGCCTCGAAGAGCGACTCTGCCTCCGCGAGATCCAGACGGAGGTCGCTGTACCCGGATCGCCCCTCCAGACTTCGCAGCCGCGCGCGCTTCAGCTCGGGATCGTAGTAGTCGTTGAGGTTGTCGATCCCCACGACCTCATCACCACGTTCGAGCAGCGCGAGCGCGACAGCGTTGCCGATGAATCCCGCCGTCCCGGTGACCAGAATCCTCATGGAGCTCCCTTGCCGATCTCGCAAGGAGGATGATCGCAGAGGTCGCGAGGCCACGCCCGCAGACTTCGAGTGGGATCGAAGAGACGCCGCGGCTAGTCGCTCGAGTCGAGCTCGCAGTCCCTGATCTTCTGCAGCAGCGTCTTGTAGGAGACGCCGAGCAGCTTCGCCGCCTGCTTGCGATTCCAGCCCGTCTGGTTGAGCACCACCTCGATGGCCTCTCGCTCCACCTCGAGAGAAGCGCGGCGCCCCACCTCGCGGAGCGGCACTTCGCCCGCCGTCTCCTCGACCTCGCTGAGCAGCGCGTCGAAGGCGCTGCGGCGCGACCTCTCCCCTGCCTCGCGCCGCTTCAGCTCGCGCAGGATCGAGTCCTCGCTCTCGAGAACGACCGCCCGCTTGATCATGTTCTCCAGCTCACGAACGTTGCCCGGGAAGGAGTAGCGATCGAAAGCGGCCATCAGCCGCTGTGAGGGCAGCTTGAGGGGCCGCTTGTAGAGCGCGCTGTAGCGGCGCACGAAGCTGTCGACCAGCGAGGGGATCTCTTCGCGCCGCTCCCGGAGCGGGGGGATCCTGATGTTGACGACATTGAGACGGAAGAAGAGGTCCTCGCGAAAGGTTCCCTCCGAAACCATCTCGAGGAGCGGCCGATTCGTGGCGCAGACGACCCGGACGTCGACGGTGACCTCACGATTGCCACCGAGCCGCGTGAACTGACTGTCCTGCAACACCTGAAGGAGCTTGGCCTGCAGGCCCGGGCTCATCTCGCCGATCTCGTCGAGGAAGATCGTGCCTTCCGTGGCCACCTCGAACTTGCCGAACTTGCGGCCGTGGGCCCCGGTGAAGGCCCCCTTCTCGTATCCGAAGAGCTCGCTCTCCAGCAGGTCCTCCGGGAGCGCGGCGCAGTTCACCTTGACGAAGGGGCCGTCGGCCCGGGTCGAGACCGCGTGGACCGCCCGCGAGACGATCTCCTTGCCGACGCCGCTCTCCCCCTGGATCAGCACCGTCACGTCTGTATCCGCGATCTGATCGATCATCTCGCGAATTCCGCGCATGGCCTCGCTCTGCCAGACGGTCGTCTCCGCGACGGGCGCATCCGCGGATTCGCTGCGCCCCGTGCGCGTGCCGATCTGCTCTTCCAGCACGCGCTGCAGCTCGTCCTCCTCGAAGGGCTTGTTCACGTAGTCGTTGGCGCCGAGCTGCATCGCGCGCACGATGGTCGTCGAACGACCCACGACCGAGAGCATCACCACGGGAAGGTCCGGATGATCCCTGCGGATCTCCGTCAGGGTCTCGAGGCCATCGATGCCCGGCATCATGATGTCGAGGAGCACGAGATCCGGATCGGCGCCGCCCTCGAGGAGCGCCAGCGCGCTTCGCCCGTCCTCGGCGGTATCCACCTGATAGCCCTTCAGCTGGAGGAAGTTCGCCAGATAGGTGCGAATGCTGTCGGCGTCGTCCACCACGAGGATGCGCCGGCTGCGCTGCACTGCGCCGCCGGGCCTCGCCCCCCTCCCCCGACTGCGCGCAGCCATCAGCTCGCCTCCTGCAGCTTGCGAACGGCCGGCAGCGTGAAGGCGAAGCAGCTGCCGCCGCTCGGCTCGTCCGCCACGGTGATCCCGCCGCCGTGCGCCTCGACGATCCGCTTGCAGATGGCGAGGCCGAGGCCGAGACCGCCCGCCTCGCTCTCGCCGCTCGCCCGCACGTAGGGCTCGAAGATGCGATCGCGATCCGAGCGCGGGACGCCGGGCCCGCGATCGATGACCCGTACCTCGACGAAGCCGTAGCCGGCGGCCCGGATCGGCGCGGTGGCCACCCGGATCACGCTTCCGGGAGCGCTGAACTTGATGGCGTTGCCGAGCAGGTTGGTCAGCACCTGACCGATGCGCGTGGAGTCGAACTTCGCCCAGACGGCGGCTTCGTCCACCTCCACGGAGATGGAGAGGCCACGCGCCTCGAGCAAGGGACGGATGAAGTCGATCACCTCGCGAATCGTGTCGGAGATGGCGTTGACCGTCGGCTCGAGGGACGACTCCACCGAGCCCTCGCGAGAGGCGTCCAGCAGATTGCCGATGAAGCGGTTCAGGCGCTCACAGCTCTTCCGGCTCTCCTCGAGGAAGCGGCGCTGGTCCTCGCTCAGCTCACCGACCTCCCCGCTGAGCAACATCCTCGTGTAGCCCGCGATCACCGTCACCGGCGTTCGCAGCTCGTGACTCACGACGTTGAGCAGATCCTCCCGCTCTTCGCTGGTGGTGCTCACGCGCTGGCGCAGCGCCATCACCTCGCGATTGGCGCGATAGAGCTCACGGGAGACCTGCAGGAGCTCCTCGCGAAGCCGGGTCTGCTGCGTCCGATCCTTGAGCAGCCAGACCTCTCCCTGCTCGGCCGGCGAAATGGTCGGCATCCGGCTCACCCAGAGCGTGCGCCCGCTCGCCTCCAGCCCCGTGATGCCGCACTCGATCTCACCGGCGATCCGAAGGCCAGGCAGCCCCTGCCCCAGGTCCGAGAAGAGCTCGCGCAGGCTGTGACCTCTCAGCTCTTCGGCACTGGCACGGCCGAGGAGCTGAGCGGCGCGGCCGGTCGCGCGGAGGACATCCCCTTCACAGGAGAGCAGAACGCCATCGCTCATCTGAGCAACCACGGCGGAGATCGATCCCATGGGGAACTCGGCCAGCATCTCACGCTCGGTGGACTGCCCCACGCGCGCTCGCTCCCCTTTCCCTCGCTCGACCATCGGCTCCCGCCGGTCCTGGTGTGGAAGTGCTCCGAGGCCCCCAGAAAGTGGGGCGTGGTATCGTCCCCATCCCCGGGGCGATGCGCACCGCGCAAGCCGACGCGACTCGTCACAGGTGTTCATCGCCTTGCGGGGCCGGCATCTTTAACCGGGAATCTCTCTGGGGGACGCAGGTTTTGGGAGCATCCGAGGCCGAGGAGGCGGCGCGACGGATCGAGCACCTCAGTCGGGAGATCCATCGCCACAACCGCCTCTACTACCAGGATGATGCGCCCGAGATCAGCGACTTCGAGTACGACGGGCTGCTGCGTGAGCTCCAGGCCCTCGAGGCACGCCATCCCGAGCTGATCCGCTCCGACTCGCCGACCCAGATCGTCGGAGCGAGCGTCTCCAACGGCCTCGCGACTGCGCCACATCGATCTCCCATGCTCTCGCTCGCCAACGCGATGGACGAATCCGAGCTGCGCGCCTTCGACGATCGGATCCGGCGCATGCTCGGCCTGCCCGCCGGCGAGCCGATCGCCTACGCGGGTGAGCCCAAGCTCGATGGATCCGGCGTCGAGCTCATCTACGAGGACGGGCGCCTGGAGCAGGGCCTGACCCGCGGCGATGGGATGCAGGGCGAGGTCGTCACCAGGAATCTGCTCGAGATCCCGTCGATTCCGCGACGACTCGCGAAGACCGGCGTCGCCGCCCCACCCGTCGCCTCCGTGCGGGGCGAAGTCGTGATGCCCCTGGCCACCTTTCGCGCCCTCAACCAGGCGCGCGTCGAGCGTGACGAGCCCCCCTTCGCCAACCCGCGAAACGCCGCCGCAGGCGCGCTGCGACAGATCCACGACATCGACCTGAAGCGGCTGCGGGGCCTGGAGTTCCGCGCCTACGCGCTCGAGGAGGGCCGGCCCGATTCGCTCGAGACGCAGACCTCCATCCTCGAGACCCTGGCGGATTGGGGCTTCGTGGTCTCCGAGCAGTCACGCCTGTGCAAGGACGTCGACGCCTGCGTGGCGCTGCACGCCGAGCTCCAGGCCGCTCGCGCGGAGCTCCCGGTGGAGATCGACGGCACAGTGCTCAAGGTCGACGCGCTCGCCGACCAGCAGCGGCTGGGCGCTCTCGCGAGATCTCCGCGCTGGGCCATCGCATTCAAGTTTCCGCCGGAGCAGGCCTCCACCGTGCTCGAGCACATCGAGGTCCAGGTTGGACGGACGGGCGCGCTGACGCCTGTCGCCAGGCTCCGACCGGTTCAGGTGGGGGGCGTGACCGTCTCCAACACCTCCCTCCACAACCAGGACGAGATCGACCGTAAGGACATCCGCATCGGGGACACGGTGGTGATCCAACGCGCCGGCGACGTGATCCCGCAGCTCGTCCGGGTCGATCTCGCCGCGCGCACGGCGCGGGCCGCCGATGCCACGCCCCTCGAGTGCTACCGGCTGCCGACGAGCTGCCCGATCTGTGCTGCGCGGACGATCCGCCTGGAGGGCGAGGCCGTCACGCGCTGCCCGAACATCGACTGCCCTGCCCAGCTCAAGACCAATCTCCGCCACCTCGCGGGGCGGGGCGCCCTGGACGTCGACGGTCTCGGCGAGAAGCTGGTCGATCAGCTGGTGGAAGCCGGGCTGGTGGGCCGGCTCTCGGACCTCTTCCGGCTGGACGAGGCCCGGCTGGTCGAGCTCGAGCGGATGGGGGAGAAGTCGGCCGCCAACCTTCTGGAAGCGCTGGAGCGCGCGAAGCAGACGACCCTTCCCCGCTTCCTGATCGCCCTGGGCATCCGCCATGTGGGCGAGACGGTGGCCGAGCTCCTCGCCGAGGCCTTCGGCGATCTCGATCCGCTGATGGCTGCAGACGCGGAAGCCATCGCGGCCATCCCAGGCATCGGTCCGACCATCGCGGAGAGCGTGGCACGCTTCCTCTCCGATTCCGCCAACCGCCGCGAGGTGGGCGAGCTCCGGGCGCTCGGTGTGCGCTGGCCCGCACACGAAGGCCCCACGAGCGACGAGAACGCAGGCGCGAGATCCCTGGACGGCCTCACCTTCGTCCTGACGGGCACGCTCAGCGCGCCGCGGGGAGAGTTCAAGAAGCGGATCGAGGCCGCCGGGGGCAGGGTGGTCGGCTCGGTCTCCAAGAAGACGAGCTATCTCGTGGCCGGCGAGAAGGCCGGAAGCAAGCTCGAGAAGGCGAGCGCCCTCGGCGTCGAGGTCCTCGACGAAGCGGGGATCGAGGCACTACTCGCCGGCGAGTAGCGCGCGGATCTGGCCTTCGAGCCCCCCCGGATCGAAGGGCTTGGAGATGAAGCCCGTCGCGCCTTTGTCCATGGCCTCTTCGATACTGGCGGGATCGGCCTGGGAGGTGAGCATGATGACCCGGCAGTCCGGATGGTCCTCCCGGGTCTGCAGCTCCTCCAGCAGGCGTGGTCCATTCCAACCGGGCATGTTCCAGTCCAGCGTGATCAGATCGATCTGATCCTCCTCGTCGAGGCGCTCGATCGCCTCCTTGACGCTGGCGGCCTGCACCACCTCGTACGCCATGGCTCCGAGCACACGGGCGAGGATCCTTCGCATCAGTCTCGAGTCGTCGACGACGAGGGCCTTCATGTCGGGCACATCTCTTCCTGGATCGTGCGCGCAGGAGCGCGCGGCGATGGTGGGCGATGGTGAACGTTGCAGCGTCTGCATCGGCACGACACGCGGCCAACCCAACGCACGGCTTCGCCTTCGCTCCGCTCGATTCAGACGAGCAGATCGGGGGAGAGAAATCCGGAGCGGCGCGTGCAGCGTGCAACGGAGGCGCGTCAGGGAAGCAGGGGCTCCGCTTCGAAGCGGAAGGTGCCCTCGCGGAACTCCGCGGGCTCGGCCACCAGCGCGAGTCTTCCCTCGCGTCGCCCGAACTCGGGGAAGTGCCCCATCTCCTCCACCCGCCATTCCAGCGGCGGGAGTCGCAGCCCGAGGAGGCGACCGCTCGGCAGGGAGAGCCGCGCGACGGGCGCACCGCTCGCGTCCGCCTCCAGATCCACCCCCACCCCGACGGCCATGGGCAGGGTGATGCGGGATCTGACTCGCGGCCCCTCCAGTCGATCCTCGATCTCGATGCGTCCCGCCTCGCCCGCATGCGCGACGAAGCGACGGTGATGCACCGTGCGCGGCGTCGACCATGAGGCGCAACGGCCTTCGAAGTGCAGTCCGCCCTCGACGGCGCGGAGGGGGCCTCCCTGCACCTCCGGACGGCCGCCGATCCGATGTGCGGACCAGAGCTCGGCCTGATCCGCGCCATCCAGCTCGATGGTGGCGTGCGATCGCGTCGCTCGGGCGCGATCGCGCAGCGGGCCGGGAATGTACTCGTACACCCCGGTATCGGACACCACGCGCTCTTCTCCGCAGCTCAGCTCGAACGCCAGCGCGTCGCAGTGCGCATGCCCGGGCTGATGCGGCGGCGAGGGCCCCGCCACCGACGCGATCAGGACCAGATCGCCGCTCTGTATCCGCAGATAGCCGCTCTCCTCCAGCCACTCGGCGTCGCCGATCTCCTCGCTCCCGACGCCGAGTGCGCTGGCGTAGAGCGCCAGCTGCCTCGGGGGGTGCGCAATGCCGTGCGCCGAATCGGCGAAGAGCGCGATCCGCCCGTCGGGATGGGTGAGCACGGCGAGCGCCTTCAGCATGCGCGCAGTCGCCGACTCGAGGACCGGCGCGAGATCTCGCGGCGCCCGGACTCCGCTGGTTCGTGCGAGATTCAAGAGGTCGAGGAGGTTCTCGAGCAGCAGCGAGTGATACATCGGACTGCGTTCGTAGTGCAGACCGTCGGCCGGGACTTGAATCTCGATCTGCTCACGGAGTGCGGGCCACCGGGCGAGCCACTGGTCCGCTCGCTCCCCCTTCAGCATCAGCCCTCCGAAGACCAGACCGAGCAGATTGGAGAGCAGATGGTTGGCCTGCAGGCGCACCTCGACATTTCGTGAGAGGCAGTGCAGCTGCTCGACGAGGGAGGTCCGGACGAGCTCCGCCTCTTCGTCGCTGAGGGTCAGGGCGCCGGGTGTGAGCAGCAGCTTGCCCCAGGAGAGGATCCGCAGGCAGATCGGATGCGGATCCCAGCCGATGCCGTTGCGATGTCGCTGGATCCAGTCGAGGATGAGCATCGTGCGGGCCTCGGGCCTGATCCCCGGCCTTCGCAGATAATCGAACTGATGGAGGTGATAGGCGTAGAGCGGGCCCTCCCCCGCGAACTCCCAATCCGGGGGATCACCGATGGCGCGCTCCCGGTTGATCAGCTGGAGGCGCTGCCAGCCATCGAAGCGCGCGTGCGGTGGGGCGGGCAGGAAAGCCACTGCGGCCCGGGCGGCGGCGAATACGGGCGGCGCTTCAGCGAGGGGCTCTGGAGGCCGGATGCCCCTGACCCCGTGCTCGATCTGTGCGACGAGCTGTCGCGGCCGCAGATGACGAAGCGTCCGGATGAGTCGTCCAACCCGCGTCCACTGACTCATGCTTCGCCCGACTCCGCGCGCAGGCGCAGGGCCCGCCCGTAGATCTCGCGCCTCGGCAGGCCGGATCCCGGGGCGAGGATCGCCGCGATCTCACGCGGCCTCTTGCCTTCGCGCACCATCCCCCGAATACGGTCTTCGAGATCGACCTCGGCCTCGGTGGAGGGCTCCTCCATGTCCGTCCCGCCTTCGACCACCAGCGTGAACTCACCCCGCGCGCCCTCTCCGAAGCGTTCGCGGAGCGCGGCCAGCGGCAGGCGCAGGACCTCCTCGTGCAGCTTCGTGAGCTCTCGGCCGATGGCGGCCCGCCGCTCGCCGCCGAAGACGGCGATCAGATCGTCCAGGGTCCCGGCGACCCGATGCGGCGACTCGAAGATCACGAGGGCCTCGGGGCGTCCGCGCTGCGCCTCGAGCAGCTTCAGCCGCGCGCCGCGCTTGCGGGGGAGGAAGCCCAGAAAGAGGAAGGCCTCCACGTGGAGCCCGCTCGCCGCCAGCGCGGCCAGCACTGCCGAAGGGCCGGGAATCGGCTCGATGGCGTGGCCTGCATCCGCGGCTGCCGCCACCAGCGCGGCGCCCGGATCGGAGACCAGCGGCGTGCCCGCATCGGAGACGAGGGCGACCCGACCGTCGTCCGCCAGGGCGTCGAGCACCTTCGCGATGCGATCGACCTCGTTGTGGCTGTGCAGTGAGATCAGGCGAGCGCGAATCCCGTGATGCTCGAGGAGCTGCCGAGTCCGGCGCGTGTCCTCGGCGAGCACCAGATCGGCCTCCCGCAGGGTACGGAGTGCGCGCAAGGTGATGTCCTCGAGGTTGCCGATCGGTGTCGCCACCACGTGGACCGTCCCCATCTGGTCGTCTTTCTCCCGACTGCGCGTGCGGCTACTCTGGCGGAGCCCCGTGGTCCCGCGGAGCCGCAGCCCATGGACCGATCCGATCGATCGCGCTCCTTCCCGCCCGACCGCGAAGGCAGACCCACTCGAAATCATTCCCATGGAAGCACGGATGGCCGACGGCGAGGGGGCAACTTCGCACTGGGCGACGAGGGCGAAGCACGGGCCGCGCGTCTTCTCGAGGCGAAAGGGTATCGCATCGCCGGACGCAACGTCCGCGCGGGCGGTGTGGAGATCGACCTGATCGCCCGGCGAAGCCGGCTCGTGGTCTTCGTCGAGGTGAAGACTCGGCGCAGCCGGCGCTTCGGTCCACCCGAGATCGCCGTGGATGCAGCCAAGCGCGCGCGCCTGATCCGCGGCGCAGCCGCATGGCTGGCCGAGCATCCGACCGGCGCGGCAGTCGTTCGCTTCGATGTGATCGGCCTGCTGCTGGAAGAGCACACGGAGGGGAATTCGCCGACCTGGCACGCTCATCACATCGAGGGCGCCTTCGAAGCCGATTGAGGCCGCTCGCGCGCGCGGAAGAGGCGAGGCCGCGCCCGCTCTGGGAGCGGTGCGCGGCCTCGTCGCAGGCACGCGTCCGGGGACGCTACTCGTCGGCCGGCGCCTCTTCGCTGCCGCCCGCCTCCTCGGCAGCGGCCGCCGCCTCCTGCGCCATCTTGCGAGCAGCGTCTTCCTTCTCGAGCTCGGCCATGCGGCCGGCCGTCTCCCTGGCCTTCGCCTTCTTGCGGGCCATGACACGCAGCTTGGGTGTGTCCTCGCTGCCCGCCTCCGGGGCCGAAGCCTCCTCCACCGCGGCCGGTGCCTCGGTCTCGGGCGTGTCGTCGACCGGATCGCTCGCCTCGGGCGAGAGCAGATCGGAGAGGTCACGTACCTTGCTCTGCAGGCGCGCCTTCTTGCCCGTCAGGTCGCGCAGGTAGTAGAGGCGCGAGCGACGCACGAAGCCGCGGCTCTTGATCTCGAGCTTGGTCACGAGCGGGGACTGCACGGGGAAGATGCGCTCGACGCCGACACCGCTGGCGACCTTGCGGACGGTGAAGGTTTCGCTCGCACCCGCGCCACGTCTGCGGATCACGACGCCTTCGAAGACCTGAATGCGCTCCTTGTCTCCCTCCTTCACCTTCACGTGGACACGCACGGCATCTCCCACGCGGAAGGGGGGCATGTCGCGGCGCAGGGTCTCGTTCTCGACGAAATCCAGGCTCCTCATCGTCATTCCTTTCATCGGTTGCGCTGCGGGCGGGCGGTGCACGGAGACACCGTCCTACCCTGCGAGATTCAAGCGACCGTCTGGCCCTCGGAGCCGGCTTCCTCTTCGCGCTCTTTGCCTGCTTCGCCTGCTTCGCCTGCTTCGACTTGATGGCCCGAGCCGGTCGAGCTCGGCGTCTGCTGGCCTGGCGGCACTCCGTTCTGGAGGTCCTGCAGCAGGTCCGGACGACGTCGCCTGGTTCTCTCGAGAGATTGTTCTCTTCGCCACCGCGCGATGGCGGCATGATCTCCGGACCGGAGCACCTCTGGCACGGCCAGGCCCCGGTAGAGCGGCGGCCGAGTATACTGCGGTCCCTCGAGAAGGGCCCCCCAAAAGGAGTCCGAACTCGCGGAACCGGGGTTGCCCAGCACCCCAGGCAGCAGACGCACGAGGCCCTCGATCAGCACCATCGCAGGCACCTCGCCCCCGGAGAGCACGTAGTCGCCGATGGAGATCTCCTCGTCCACCGCCAGATCGAGGACGCGCTGGTCGATGCCTTCGTAGCGACCGCAGACCAGGACGACCCTGCCGCGCTGATCGGCCAGCGCCTCGAGGCGGCGCTGGTCGAGGCGGTGGCCCTGGGGAGAGAGCGCGATCACGTGCGCCTGCCGGCCGCTCCCCTTGGGGCCCGCCAAGGCTTCGATCGCTGGGATCAAGGGCTCGGGCGTCATCACCATACCGGGACCGCCCCCGTAGGGCGCATCGTCCACGCTCCGATGGCGGTCCGTGGCCCAATCCCGCAGATCGTGCGCCTGGATGCGGAGCTGCCCCCGCTGGCGCGCCTTCCCCACGAAGGCGAGTGAGACGAAGGGCTCGAAGACGCCCGGGAAGAGCGTGATGATGTCGATCTCGAGCATCCTCTCCCCCTCCCTCGCCCTCGCCCTCACCGCTCACTCGTCCGGATCGTGCAGCAGGCCCGGCGGCGGATCGATGGTGACGCGGCCCGACTCGACGTCCACGCCGGTCATGATCTCGCGCGCGGTGGGGACGAGGACCTGTCGCCCGTCCGGCGTCCTCACGACCAGCACGTCGTGCGCGCCCGTCTCCCAGATCTCGCGAATCTCGCCCACCGGCTCACCGGCCTCGGTCTCGACGCGGCAGCCCACGAGCTCATGCCAGTAGAATTCATCCTCTGCGAGCGGCTCGAGGGCCTCGGCATCCGCCAGCACGAAGCGCCCCTTCATCGCCTCCGCGCGATCACGGTCCTCGATTCCGGAGAGCGCGAGGCGGGCCTCACCCGCGCGACCGCTTCCGACGCCGATCACCTCGAAGTGTTCGCCCGATCCGCCCGCCTCATCGGCGCTCAGCACCACCTCGTCGACGTAGGCGAGGTTCTCGGGCCCGTCCCCGTAGAGGCGGACGCGGAGCTCTCCGCGAAGCGCGTGGGCGCCGACGACTCGCCCCAGCACCGCGAAGCGCGGGCCCGAAGCGGCGGAGCGGTCGCGGCTCATGAGCGCACGCGGCGCCGACGATGCGTCAGTCGACGATGTCGAGCCGCGGGTTGGCGCCGCCGCTCTGCTTCGCCAGGAGAGCACGCATGGCCTTCGCGACCCGGCCCTGGCGACCGATCACGCGACCGCGATCATCGGCGGACGTCTCCAGCTCGAGAGTCCGACCGTCGTCGGACACGGAGCCCTTGACGGACTCGGGCTCGTCCACGAGGCCTTTGGCGACGAAGTCGATCAGCTCCACGGCCTCATCCAGCGGGGTCGCCATCAGGAGGCCGCTCTCGCGGCGCGGCGCTGCCGCTTGATCAAGGTGCGCACGGTGTCGCTGAGCTGCGCGCCCTTGGCCACCCACGCCTCGACCCCCTCGATGTCGATCTTGAGCGACTCGGAATCGGCCTTCGGGTCGTAGGTGCCCAGGAACTGGAGCGGGCGGCCGTCTCGACGATCGCGCTCGTCGATGGCCGTCACGCGATAGAAGGCGCGTCTCTTCGAACCCTGTCGGGTCAGGCGGATCTTCACCATGTCCGCGAATCCTTTCGTGGCCCCTGCGTGGCCGTCATTCCCGGCCCTGCTCGGCCTTGCTCCGACCCGGTGTTCTGGACGGCGCCCGGCGATGGCCGAATCGCGACCGGGCCTGCGCCTCCTACCCCCTGGGCCAAACGGGCGCTGAATCTAGGGAATCGCCCCCGACTGGTCAACGCCGGGCGCACGGAGGCAGCGCGCGCCGCCCAGCGGGCCCTCGCCGCCGCAGCAGACTGCTATCGCTGCTGGCTCAGCCGCTCGCGATCCTTCTTCTCGAAGCACTCGGGACAGGAATACTGGACGGCGTGGGGCGTACGCAGGCGTTCGTACTCGCCGTGAAGGGCGACACGCCTCACGCTGGGTACGGGCTGGCCGCAGAAGTCACAGCTTCGGCCAGCCGGCGCTCCGGGCGTGCCTTCTTCGCGGGATCCGGGCTCGGGAGTGCTCGACATGGCCGGGAGGTTAGCAACGCGCTAGCGGACACGGAAGCGGAGGTCTCGGGGCGCGGCCTCGCCGAGCTCGCGCTCGAGCGCGGCGAGGATCTCGGGACTCGAGAGCTGCAGCTGCTGGCACCACACGCTGGAATCGACCTCCACCTCCAGCACGCCACCACGCAGGCCGACCGGCCGCGCATGCTTGGCGATCTCGGGGCCGACGGCCGCTACCCAGCGCTGCCCGACCCGGTGCGCCGCCGCCGTCGCCTCCAGGCCGAGCTCGCCCAGCACGGACTCGAGCATCGACTCCACGCGTGTGGGCTGACTGCGCCTGCGCTCTCTCCGACGGCTCATGCGTCCGGCTCGTGGACCCGGAAGACCAGGCCGGTCGGCACCTTGGGATAGAAGAACGTCGACTTCTGCGGCATCACCTCGCCCGC
>CAZQMY010000047.1:0-23330 GCA_964594405.1 uncultured Spirochaetaceae bacterium
CGACCGCCTCCTCGTAGGACTCGTAGCCGTCGATCACGTCGTCGATCATCAGCCACTTGCGAACACGGGGCATCCTGCCGACCAGCTCTGCCGCCTGATCACGCTTGTAGCGCGAAGTGATGAACGCCTCGGCGCCGCAGTTGTCGATGATGTACTCCATCTCCTCGGTGGTGAGGCGACTGCTGAGCGCGGTGTAGACGAGTCCGGCGTAGTGGGCACCCCAGCAGATCGGCAGGAAGCGGGGGTGGTTCTCCAGGCAGAAGGCGATGTGGTCGCCGGGACGGAGGCCCATCTCGTGGAAGACGCGGGCGAGGCGATTGGCCTCCTCGTCGAGCTCGGCGTAGCTGATGCGCGTGCCGCTCCCGGCGAAGATGATGGCGGGCTTGTGGGGATCCTTCTGGGCGTGGGCGCCGGGATACATGGGGGCGGGACTCCTGATGGGGGGACTTCGATTCTCGACTAGATCTCCAGGCCGCGCCAGCGCCCCTCCACAGGCGGCTGGCGAAGGGCAGCGCCCTGCTCGACCCCGCAAGCGTGGTCACCTGATCGATGAAGAGCCGTCCGACCGGAGCCTCTGCGAGCGATCTGGTGCCACCTGCGAGCAGACTCTATTTCAAGATGGCGCCAAGCCTCGCCCGGTCGCCGCCTCCACGACTCGGGCGAGGGCGGTCGCGGGGCCGTGCGATTTGCGCTCTCGAGTGCTCGATGCCAAGATTGGACGCCCCGGCCCGACGCCTCGCGAACACCAGAACGAGGCCGCAACGAGGCCAGACGAGGCCAGAACGAGGAGAGAAGAGTGACCCTCCCCACTCCGTTGACGATGATGGGCGCGCCCGGATCGCCCTACACGCGAAAGATGCGAGCGCTGCTGCGCTACCGGAACATCCCGTATCGGATGATCCTCCAGGGCTCGCCCGAGCACGAGTCGCTCCCTGCACCGAAGGTGCAACTCCTGCCCACATTCTATCTCCCCGACGAGAAGGGCGAGATCGTGCCCTGCACCGATTCGACGCCACTCCTGCGTCGATTCGAGGCCGAGTTCGAGGGGCGGAGCGTCATCCCCACTGATCCGGTGGTGGAGATGCTCGATCTGCTCCTGGAGGACTACGCGGACGAGTGGCTGACCAAGTCGATGTTCCACTATCGCTGGGCCTACCAGGCCGACATCGACAAGGCTGCCTCGATCCTGCCGCTCTGGCGCAAGGTCGACGTCCCCGATGACAGGCTCGCGCCCTTCAGCAAGTTGATCGCCGAGCGCCAGGTGGGGCGGCTCCACGTGGTGGGATCCAACGAGGTCACGGCTCCGGTCATCGAGGCGAGCTACGAGCGCTTCCTCCGCCTCTTCGACGCCCACCTGCAGACGAGCCCCTTCCTGCTCGGCGATCGGCCCAGCGCCTGCGACTTCGCGGTCTACGGACAGCTCACCTGCCTTGCGATCTTCGATCCGACCCCCTCAGCGATCTGCGTGGCGGAGGCCCCGCGCGTCTACGCCTGGGTGGAGCTGCTGGAGGACCTCTCGGGCCATCCCGGCGACGATGCGGCCTGGGCCTCGCGCGAGCAGATCTCGCAGACCCTGCTGGCGCTGCTCGCGGAGGTCGGAAAGGTCTACGCCCCCTATCTCCTCGCCAACGCGGAGGCGGTGGAGGCCGGGCAGGACGAGATGCGGGCCACCATCGATGGCGCGCCCTGGCAGCAGAAGCCCTTTCCCTACCAGGCGAAGTGCCTGCGCTGGCTCCGGGAGGCGCGCGAAGCGCTGAGCGACGACGACCGCAGGGCCTTCGACGCGCTCGTCGCCGGCACGGGCTGCGAGGCGATCTTCGCCTGATCCAGCGCGAGGCGGCTGTTGCACCACGTGGCGTTCCCCTAACGTCCAACGGCAGCGGCGCGCGCAGCGCAAGGCGCCGACGCACCCTGACGGATCGGGAGGGAGAGTCATGCAGAGCGATGAGCTGGCCGCGGAGAAGAGCAAGGACCAGAGCGCCATCCAGCTGGCCGAGCGCGTCCGTCGAGGCGAGCTGAGTGCCGTCGAGAACGTTCGGGCCGCCCTTGCTCGGATCCACCGGGACAACGAGGCGCTGAACGCCTTCATCCACGTCGACGAGAAGCTCGCGCTCGGCGTCGCGGAAGAGGTGGATGCCGCCGTCGCCCGTGGTGACGATGCAGGCCTGCTCGCAGGCGTGCCCTTCGGCGTGAAGGACGCGGATGCCTGCGCGGGGCTCCCGCTCAGCCACGGCTCGGTGCTCGGCCAGGGCAAGCCGCCTCGCGAATCCGACAGCGTCCACATCGGTCGCCTGCGGCGAGCGGGCGCCGTGCCCGTCGGCGTGACGGCCGCGCCGGAGTTCGGGGCAATCAGCTGGACGCGGAGTCGCGCCTGGGGGGTCACCCGCAATCCGTGGGATCACACGCGGACGCCCGGCGGCTCCAGCGGTGGATCGGCCTCGGCGGTGTCGTCGGGTATGGTGCCCTTCGCGACGGCAGGCGACGGCGGCGGCAGCACGCGCATCCCGGCCGCCTACTCCGGTCTCGTCGGGCACAAGCCCAGCTTCGGTCGGATTCCCCGTGAAGGCGCCACCACCTCACAGACCGCCGTCTGGGGTGCGCTCACCACCCATGTGGCCGACATGGCGAGGTATCTCGATGTGGTCTCCGGCCCGGACGACCGCGACCGGACGTCGCTCCCCGCGCCGGGCATCTCCTACGAGGCGGCCATCGAGGAGCTCGACGTCCATGGCCTTCGGGCCATGTGGTCTGCAGACCTGGGCTTCGCCGCCGTGGATCCGGAGGTGCGATCGCTCTGCCAGGCCGCGGCCGAACGCCTGATGGCAGAGGCCGGGCTGGTCGCCACCGAGGCGCCGCTCCGGCTGGAGGACCTCTTCACCGCATGGTCCAACTCGTCCGCCATCGACATCTGGCTCCACCTCGAGCGGGACGATTGGCCTGCCAGGGCCGACGCCTTCGGTGGCAACATCCGCGACAGCCTCGAGAAGACCCAGGGCATCCGGCTTCCCTGGTACACGAAGGTGTTGCGGAGCCGGACCCAGCTCGAGGCGAGCGTCGCGGAGATCTTCGAGCGGATCGACGTCCTGCTCACGCCGACGACCGCCATTCCCGCCCACGTCGCCGAAGGTCCGCCGCCCGCGACCATCGACGGGCGCGAGGTCCACCCGGCCATGGCGGTGCCCTTCACGATGTTGGCGAACCTCTGCTGGAATCCGGCGATCTCGGTGCCCGCCGGGTACACGACGGACGGGCTTCCGGTGGGTCTGCAGATCATGGTCCGCCGCCACGCGGACGAGATCGCGCTGCGCCTGGCTCGCATCGCCGAGCAGAGTGCTCCGTGGCAGCGAATCGCGCCCGGGTATCGCGCGTAGGGCTCCGCCAGCGGAGTTCGGCGCTCCGCAACCCCTCTCGTCCCAGCGTCGAGATCAGCTCGGGCCCCGGGGCGGCCCCTGCGCTTTCCGATGGAGGTGCCTTCGGGCATTGCATCGACACGATCCTCGGGTGATCGGTCCGCGCCGCCCGGTGGTCTCCCCGCGACGACGCCCGATCTCCCCCTCGAATCATTTCATCGTGAACGCTCGGCGAGGTGCGAGGCCGGCCTTCCTCAAGCCGGGTTCTCGCATGCCGAAGTGTTGGCAGATCGCATTCGGGATCCCGCTGTACATATCCTGCCCCTCGGTACCACTGGCTCTTCGCTCCTACGCCTGCTCTCTCTGCCTCCCTTCCGTCCCGAAGCCAATCGCACCCGCGGCGTGCGAAGCGTGGCGCCGGCCGACGAAGGGGAGTGAGTGTGAGGAGCCAGAACGAGAGCGCGTACGAAGCACGATGGATGGTCATGCTTGCCTCCAGCCTCGTGCTGATGATGCTGGCCGCGCCTGGCGCGCTCGCCAGCGGATCCGGGGGCCTCTTGCAGCCCGTCTCCGCCGAGGGCGAGGATGACTTCGACGACGATACCTTCGAGCTCTCGCTCGAGGAGCTCGGACAGGTCGAGATCATCACGACCACGGCGCGAAAGCGCGAGGAGAACATGCAGGAGACGCCGGTCGCCATCACGGCGCTCTCCCAGGGCGCGCTCCGCGAGCGCGGCGTGTGGCGGGTCGACGATCTCGCGCGCTACGTGCCGAACCTGACCCTGGACAACGGCGCCGTACACGGCGCATCGATCTATATCCGCGGTGTCGGCCAGCGCGATACACGTCAGTTCATCGAGCCCGGCGTGGGCGTCTATCTCGACGGTGTCTACCTCTCGCAGGCCCAGGCGGCGCTCCTTCCGATCGTCGACGTCGACCGGATCGAGGTGCTCCGCGGGCCGCAGGGCACGCTCTACGGCCGCAACACCATCGGTGGCGCGGTCAAGTACGTCAGCAATCAGCCGGAGCCGGAGTTCGAGACGGAGCTCGAGGTGCGCGGCGGAAGCCTCGGTATGGTCGGCTCTCGCCTCGCCGTGAACATCCCCATGCTCGATGATCTCCTCTACGGCCGAGTTGCCTTTGCGAGCAATCATCGCAACGGCTTCGCGCGGCAGATCGACTACACGAACGACCCGAACGGCGAGCTCGCCAGGCGCTGGGACAACGAGGGCATGTTCGCGGTCGCGCCCTCGCTCCGGATGGAGCCGATGGACAACCTCACCCTCGACCTCCGCGGCTACTGGACCATGCAGGACAAGCTGCAGCGTGGGAGTCGCTGCGTGCTGGTGGATCCGAACAATCCGAAGATCCTTGGCATGCAGTTCGCCAAGCTGGTGGACCCGGTCACCGCGGCGGACAATCCCGACCTCCTCACCTCGTGCATGCGCGACATGCAGCGCGAGAACTTCTACGACTTCTCTGCCTCCGCGTCGGGAGACTACACGGAGGACACGCACGGCATCGCGAGCACCATCGACTACGATCCCGGCGGCTTCTGGGTCTTCGAGGACATCAACTTGAAGAACATCGCCGCCTGGATGGTCCAGAACTCGACCGCCTTTGGCGGCGTGGACATGGACTCCACGGATCAGCGGGTGCTCGAGCAGAACGTCATCAAGCCCAACAAGATCACGAACATCAGCGAAGAGCTGACGATCACCACGTCGACCACCATGGGGCAGCTCCTGCCCTTCCTGCCCGAGAGCATGAAGCACGGCCTCGTGACGCCGACCATGGGCATGTTCTTCTCCTGGGAGGAGTCGAGGGAAGGTCTCGAGGACAACACGCAGGTCGGAGGCGGAGGACCACTCTTCCTCCCGATCCTCAATCCCTTCCTGCCCGCGCCGAATCCCCTCGATCCCGCGGACTACATCCTGTTCCCGGCACACGATCCCAACGGCGCGAACACGATCTTCAACTCGCCTCAGATCACCAACTCGAGCAAGGCCTGGTACACCCAGTGGACCTTCGAGACCTGGGACTACATCCACCTGACCGGCGGCATTCGCTACACCGACGAGAACAAGCAGACCGAGCGCTTCGACCCCGGCGCCGAGTCCGTGGAGTCCAATGCCTACTCGCGCTGGACGCCGATGGCGAATGTCAACTTCCTGGCACCGGACAGCTGGCTCGAGGCGATGCGCGCAGAGACGGCGATCTTCTACTACACCTACTCGGCGGGCTTCAAGAGCGGCGGCATCAACGAGACCACCGACGTTCGAACGGGAGACACGCTGCCCGAGTTCGGCCCGGAAGATCTCACCTCGCACGAGATCGGCTTGAAGCTGAATCTCTTCGAGAACAGGATGCTCTTCAACCTCGCGCTCTTCTACAACGACTACGAGGACATGCAGGTGACCGTGACGACGGTGGATCCCGTCACCGGAAACCTGGGCGCCCGCATCGCGAACGCCGGTGAGGCGGAGATCAAGGGCCTGGAGGTCGAGATCGTCGCCGTGCCGATCAAGCACTTCGACATCAATCTGGCCTTCGGCCTCCAGGACCCGAAGTACATCGTCTTCAACGACTTCCTGCCGGACGGCAGTCCGGTCGACCGCTCCGACGAGCCCTTCAACAACGTGTCCAAGTACAACGTCCATGTCGGAGCGCAGTACACCCTCTATCTGAACGACTTCCTGAGCGGTGGAAACTGGGGCCGGCTGACGCCGCGCGTCGACTACAACTGGACGAGTGAGAGGAACTACCACCTCACCCGAGCCGGTTTCGAGAGCGGCCTCTTCGTGCGCCCGGACCTGGGACTCCTGGACGTGCGACTCACCTGGCAGAGCACCGACGAGCGCTACAGCGCAGGCTTCTTCATGACCAACGCGACCGACGAGAAGTACCTCAACTCGGCCGTCGACGTCTCCGACTTCTTCGGAACCGCCGGCGTGCGCTTCGGCACGCCCCAGATGTGGGGCTTCGAGGTCGGTTTCGTCTATTGAGTGGTGCTGCTGGATGTCCGCCGGGTCGGATGGCCTGCGAATGAGAGGTTCCGAGATGAAGGAGACACGGGCGCTGTCGGGCAGGGCTTTGGTGATGTTGTCGGTCGCAGTCACGCTCGCAATGCCAGCCTGGGCCGATCCGCTCGACACCGTGGCGAAGGTGCAGACGCAGGTCACGCATGCGTCGGTGAAGTCGCAGAAGCGCATCGACAAGATCAGCGAAGCCACCGATGCGATGCTCGAGGCCTACCGCCTCGAGAATCAGCGCATCGACGGCCTCGAGGTCTACAACGCCCAGCTCGAGACCCTGATCGCCTCGCAGGAGGCCGAGATGGCCTCGCTCCTCGAGCAGATCGAGAACGTGACCCTCGTCGAGCGTGAGATCACCCCGCTCATGCAGCGCATGCTGGACAGCCTCGAGGCCTTCGTGGAGCTCGACATCCCCTTCCTGCTCGACGAGCGGAGGGAGCGGGTCGCCAAGCTCCGCGACATGATGGATCGATCGGACGTGACCGTCACCGAGAAGTTCCGCCGTCTCCTCGAGGCGTATCAGGTGGAGAACGACTACGGCAGCTCGATCGACTCCTACCGGGGCGAGATCGAGCTCGAGGGCTCGCCCCATACGGTGGACTTCCTCTCCGTCGGTCGGGTGGCGCTCCTCTATCAGACACTGGATGGCGAGATCTCGGGCGAATGGGACCCGATCGCCGGCGAGTGGAAGCCGCTCGACTCGAGCTTCAACAAGTCGATCCGTCGAGGCATCCGGATCGCACTCAAGCAGGAGTCGCCGAATCTGCTGCAGCTGCCCATCCGGGCTCCGGAGGTGGCACGATGACGGGTCGGATGAAGAGGCTCGCCGCGGCCGCACTGACTCTGGCCGCGATGGCCCTGGCGACCGGAAGCGCGCAGGCCGAGCGCGCCGCGAGCCTGGATGCCCTGCTGGAGCAGGTCAAGAAGGGCCGGGCGGAGGAGCAGCGCCTCAACCAGCAGCGGGAGGCCGAGTTCCAGAAGCGCAAGGCCGAGCAGCAGAAGCTGCTGGCCGCCCGCAAGGCGGTCCGCGCGGGGCTGGAGCGTCGGTCTCAGCAGCTGGAGGCAGCCTTCAACGCCAATGAGCAGAAGGTGACCGACCTCGAGGAGCGGCTGCGGCAGCGCATGGGCAACCTTGGAGAGCTCTTCGGCGTCGTGCGCCAGGTCTCCGGCGATACGGCCAGCAGCCTCCGGGGCTCGCTGACCAGCGCGCAGTTCCCCGGTCGCATCGATCCGCTGATCGAGCTCTCGAAGAGCAAGGAGCTTCCCCGCATCGAGGCCCTCGAGAATCTGTGGTTCACGCTCCAGCAGGAGATGACCGAGTCGGGCAAGGTGGTGCGCTTCGACGGAGAGGTCGTGATGCCCAACGGTGAACGCGTGGAGCGCGAGATCGTTCGCGTCGGGGTCTTCAACGCGATCAGCGAGGGGCGCTTCCTCCATTGGGACGTCAACGAGTCCTTCCTCACGCGGCTCTCGCGGCAGCCGGAGGGGCGTCACCTGCGCGCGGCCTCGGCCCTCCAGGCGGCCACCAGCGGTGAGGTGACGATGAGCGTGGATCCCTCGCGCGGCGCCCTGCTCGGCCTGCTGGTCCAGCGCTCGACGATCAGGGAGCGGGTGAGCCACGGCGGTACCATCGGCTATGCGATCATCGGGCTGGCCTGCGTGGGCCTGCTCCTCGTCGCTGAGCGCGCCATCCAGCTGGCGCTGGTGAGTCGCAGGATGAAGCGGCAGCGCACGGCGGAGAAGATCGACAAGAGGAACCCACTGGGCCGGGTCCTCGCGGTCTACAACGAGAATCGCGGCGTGAGCGTGGAGACCCTCGAGCTGAAGCTCGACGAGGCGATCCAGAAGGAGACGCCGAAGCTCGAGCGCTTCCTCACGACGATCAAGGTGCTCGCCGTCATGGCCCCCTTGATGGGGCTGCTCGGCACGGTCACGGGCATGATCATCGTCTTCCAGGACATCCAGCTCTTCGGATCGGGCGATCCCAAGATCATGGCTGGCGGCATCTCCCAGGCGCTCGTGACGACGGTGCTGGGGCTGCTCGCGGCCCTGCCGCTCATCCTCTCCCACAGCCTGCTCCATGGACGGGCGAAGCACCTCGTCGAGCTCCTGGACGAACAGAGCACTGGACTCGTGGCCAGGCGCGCCGAGGCCGAGGCCGAGGCGCAGGTGGTGGATCCTTGAACCCGCTCCTGACGGTCTGGGATCAGATCGACGCCTTCCTCTACGCCGGCGGTGAGGTCCTGATCCTGATCGCGATCACGTTGCTCTGCGTCTGGACCTTGATCGCCGAGCGTGTGCTCTACCTCTGGCGGGGTCATCCCCGCAAGGTGGAGGAGATCGCGGCGCAGTGGAGGGCGAGAGAGGACCGCTCCTCCTGGCATGCCCAGCAGATCCGGCGTGGACTGGTCTCCGAGGCACGATGTGAGCTCTTCCGCTCGCTGGGCTTCATCCGGACACTGGTGGCCATCTGTCCGCTCCTCGGGCTCCTCGGCACGGTGACGGGCATGATCGACGTCTTCGAGATCATGGCGCTGATGGGCAACAACAACCCCCGCGCGATGGCCGCGGGCGTCTATCGCGCCACCCTGCCCACCATGGCGGGCATGGTCTCGGCCATCTCGGTGCTCTTCTTCAGCGTCACGCTCCAGGGCAAGGCTACGCGAGAGGCGCGGATCACCGCCGATCGATTGGACGAGGGATAGCTATGCGCGGCAAACACACGATCTCCGAAGTGGACGAGAGCATCGATCTCACCCCGATGCTCGACGTGGTGTTCATCCTGTTGATCTTCTTCATCGTCACGGCCTCCTTCGTCAAGGAATCGGGCATCGAGGTCGATCGGCCCACGGCCGCCTCCGGCGAGACCAAGGATCGCGCCAACATCATCGTCGGCGTCAACGCGCATGGCGACGTGTGGATCCAGAAGCGCCAGGTCGACATTCGCGCCGTCCGCGCGAACATCGAGCGCATGATCGCCGAGAATCCGCAGGGCTCCGTGGTGGTCCAGGCCGACTCCTCTGCGCAGACCGGCGTGCTGGTCAAGGTCCTCGACCAGGTGAAGCAGGCGGGTGTACCCGTGGCGATCGCGACGAGGCCGGACTAGTCCGCCTTCCACCCTCTTTCGCCGAGCGCCAGAGGCCCGAATCCATGCGCTTCACCCGGTACATCCTCGCGATTCTCTTCGCCATTCTCATGACCTTCTGCCTCTTCTATCTCATGCAGTCGCTGGTCATGGGGACGCGATCCGTGAACCGTTCGGATGTCGCGTCGGTGGTGGTGGATTTCTCGCGCACGGTCGAAGAGAGCGATACCCATACGATGGATCGGCGCCTCCCGGACTAGGCGCCTGCCGCCCCGGAGCTGCCCCCGGTCGCGCCGGCGGTGAATGTCTCGAAGAGCTCGCGCATGGCGCTGAAGCAGCCGCTCCCCTTCAGGGCGATGGCCCCGTCCATGATCGAAGGGCTCGCGGTCGCGGGCTCTCCCGCCGAGCTGGGCGGGATTCCCCAGGACACCGAGGCCTTCCCGCTCGTCCGCATGGAGCCCCGCTATCCGAGGCGGGCGCTGCAGCGCGGCATCGAGGGCTTCGTCGACCTCGAGTTCACCATCTCCGAGACCGGCAACGTGGAGGACGCGCGCGTGGTGAACGCCGAGCCTGGTCACATCTTCGATGGTGCGGCGCTGCGGGCGATCAAGAAGTGGAAGTACAAGCCCATGGTGGTCGACGGCAAGCCGGTCAAGCGGCACGGCGTGACGGTGACGCTGGAGTTCGAGCTCGAGGAATGAAGATGAGCATGCGTCTCGAAGAGGCACGCACGAAGCCGGTTGACCGCGTGATCCGGATCGCGTCGGTGGTCTTCCTCGCGCTGCTGACTGCCGGCGGGGCCTCGGCGGGTTCGCTGACGGCCCGTGCGTACGCCTTCGAGCGTCTGAAGGACGCCAATGATCTGATCGCCGAGGGCGACTTCGAGCTCGCGCGGACGAAGCTCATGCAGGTCTCGAACTGGAGCAAGGTGAACGACTACGAGCGCGCCATGGCGAATCAGGCGCTGGGCTTCCTCTACTTCGCCGCCGGCGAGTACGCGGAGGCGGCGAGGTCGTTCGAAGGGGTGAAGCGCGGGATCCTCGACGAGGTGGCCGAGCTGAACATGCTCTACAACCTCGCGCAGCTCTACGTCGCGCTCGACCGTCCGCGAGAGGCCATCGAGATCTACCAGCAGTGGTTCGACAAGACCACGAACCCGTCGGCCCAGTCCTACATCGCCTACGCGAATGCCTGGCTGCAGCTCGACGACTATGCGAGAGCCCTTCCGCTGGTGGAGAAGGGTGTGTCCAGGGCCAAGGTGCCCGAGGAGTCCTGGCTCAAGCTCCTGCTCGCCCTCTACTTCGAGACGCAGCAGTACCCGAAGGCCGCCGGCGTCCTCAAGCAGCTCCTGCATCGCTACCCCGCCAAGGACTACTGGATCCAGCTCGCGGCCGTCCACGGTGAGATGAACGACTACCGCGCCTCGATGACCACTCTCGAGCTCGCGCACAAGCAGGGCTATCTCACGGAAGAGGTCGAGTTCGTCCGGCTGGCCCACCTCTTCCTCCACTTCGACGTCCCCTACAAGGCGGCCCGGATCCTGAGGGATGGCATGGAGCGGGGCTTCGTGCCGGAGAGCGAGCACACCTATCGCCTGCTCGCCGAGAGTCTCCTCCAGGCGCGGGAGATCGATGGCGCCATGGCGCCACTGATGCGCGCCGCCGAGCTCTCGAAGGAGGGCGACCTCTACCTGCGCCTGGCGCAGATCCACGTGGGCCGCCACGAGTGGGACGAGGCGAGGCAGGCCGTGGCCGCTGCGTTCGAGAAGTCGGACCTCGCCGACCCCGGCACCGCGTACCTGCTGGAGGGCATCGCGCTCGTCAGCCTCGGGGAGCTCGACCGTGCGCGAGAGGCCCTCGGAAAGGCTCGCAAGCACAAGGATACGCGCCGGATCGCCAGCGAGCACCTGGCCTACATCGACACGCTCGAGGACCGCCAGGGCCTTCCCGCGTCAATCCCCTGAGTCCTGTGCGAGCGCGTCTCGGTAGCTCGTTGCCGAGAGCGCGAACGAGAGGTCGCGCCTGTCGAGGACCGCCACCGCGCTGTTGATGCCGATCAGGCGCCCCTCGGCGTCGAGCAGGGCGCTTCCGGAGTGGCCCGCTTCGAGCTTGATCGAATGCACGAGGCCGTCGGCCAGCCGCCAGCGTCCGGAGTGCTGCGCGCCCTCCTTCGCGTCCTGGGCGCTCAGCTCCACGCCTCTCAGCCAGAGCTCGCCTCTTCGGCTCGAGAGCTGGCCACCGCGATCGCTGCGGGCGAGCAGGGAGATGGAGGCGCCCGGCTCGGGTGCGCGCGCGACGCGCAGCCAGGGATACTCCTCGTCGTCAGGGAGCTGCAGGATCGCCAGATCCTGATCGGGGCGTCGGCGGAGCAGACGCGCGAAGCGCAAGCGCCCGTCGGCCAACCGGACCCACGCCCCGTCACCCGCGAGCCCGTGGCTCACCGTGAAGACCGCGCCGCCCCGGCTTGCGATCACGCCATTCTGGAACCCGCCGCGTGAGCGGACGACCACGACGGCCTCACCGAGGGCCTCGAGGTGTGCCGCCAAGGGGGGTGGCGCATCCACGGAGGGCAAGCGCGCGCAGCCTGCAAGCGTGGCGAGCTGTGTGAGGAGGACCGCCGCAGCCAGCCCTGCGCGCAGAGGGCGAGGCCGTAGAGGGTGGCAGAGATGGGAGGGGCGATGGGAGGGCATCGATTCCAGGGGCGCGGGCACGCACGCGGCTGGAATGTGAGTGGCCCGAGCTTCGCACAGGGTGACCTGCGGATGCGCTGCGCCCGAGCTGCCCGCCGCTCATCGGCGGCGTCGCGCTCCCCCGATCAGCGCGTACAGGGAAGCAGCGAAGCTTCGACAAGCTCCTCGAGGAGCCCAGCAGCGGCCGTGTCCGCCCCTTGCGCATTCCAATGCGGATCGTTGCCGAAGTAGAGCGGGAAGCGCTCGCTCTGCTCGAAATGCGGAAGCAGTCCGATGACCGGGTAGGGGAGGGCGTCGCGTCGCTCCTCGAAGTAGCGGAAGGGCTCCCGGACCCAGGGCCCGAGGCGCTCGTGGAGGTGGGACTCCCAGCTCCGCGGGGCCTCGCGCTCGGAGTATTGATAGGCCCTCGGATAGAGGACCAGAGCCATCGAGGTACCGAGCCCCTCCCGACTGAAGGCCTCCATGCGCTCGAGGTGCGCGAGGCTTCCGGCCTCCATGGCCGCGAGGCTCCGTTCCAGGGGCTGGGCGGTGACGAAGAAGCGGTCCTTCGGAATCGGCACGTCGAGGTCGAGCTGCTCCATCTCCGATCGATGCGCCTGGTTGCTGCGCAGTCGGTCGGTGACCGCGTGGAGCGCGGGGAGCGCGAAGCCGAGCTCTGGAACGTGCGCCATCACCAGCCGGCTGATGACACCCGAGTGATCGATCGAGAACTCGCCGCGGCCTCGCAGGGCCCGCTCGTAGCGCAGGTCGTCGTGGAAGTCCGTCATGTCGAGGCTGTAGAGCACGAGATCCGGCGAGTACGCGTAGCCCACCTCGCGGAGCAGGCGAAGCGCCAGCAAGGGAGAGGCGCTGGTCCAGCCCATGTTCACTGCGCGCACGCGGCGCTCGCACGAGAGCGCCTCTGCGCGAGCCTCGAACCGATAGGGGTACGACGCTTCGTAGGGGAGGTTGAATCCGAAGGTGAAGGAGTCGCCGAGGAAGAGAACGACGAACTCGTCCTCGCCCAGCGCCTCGGGTGTGCCGCGGAAGCGCACGCCATGGACATTGATCTCGTCGCCGTCCGGCTTCAATCGGTGATCGACGTCGAGGTCGTAGGTCCGGGCCACGCTCGAGACGATGACGGACCTCAGCGCGCGCGGAAGCGCCACCCCGAAGACGAGGAAGGCGGTGAGCAGGCTGGCGAGCGCTGGTCCCGGAAGGCGGCGGAGCGCCGCGACCATCAGGGCGAGCGAGACGAAGATCGCAAGCGCGGCCGCGCTCACGTCCGGAACGAAGAGCGCAACGTGGATGGCGAGGGCGGCGAGTGGCGCGTCGAGGCGCCTCAGCCACGCGGCCCCCCTCGCGGCGTTCGTCCCTCCACTCGCCGCCAGCTGCATGATCAGGCACAGGCCCCAGAGCGCGGCGATCAGCCAGCGCGTGTCGAAGCCGCCCCCGAAGGCGCCGCCATAGGCAGCGATCACCAGCGGAGCGACGAAGAGCAGGCCCTGCTGACGCCGTAGCGTGTGGATGATCCTGCGCCGGTCGAGGGGCCCGCACGTCCCGCCACCCTCAGCCATGGACGGAGTCCTCGGGAGGTCTGATGTGCTGCGCTGCCAACCTGGCTCCCATCCAGCCCCGAGTCGACTCCTCGGGCGCGCGGCCGCGTGCCACGGCCCCGGGAGGTCGGCGCCAGCGTAGCAAGCGCCGCCTGGGCGATGCGCTGGAGCTGCACCCTCGAGCAACGACGACGGACGCGCCTGCGGATTGCTGCAGGCCCGTTGCCGGGTCGTGGGAGCGCGGGCATGGCCCTCGAAAGTTTCCGGGAAGGTCGCCGATTGGAGGGAGAGAGGGTCGGCGCGCGGCCCGTGGATCAACGTCGCCGGGCGCAGCCCGGCGACCAGATGGAGTGTAGGAGCCAGGAATGATGTCCCGACTCGACCCCCCTTCGACGATCAGGATCGCCCAGCTTCCCCGCCCGATGCGAGCACTGCTGGCCGCAACGACGGCGATCGGTCTGGCCATCGCCCTCTCTGCGATCGGCGCCCTCTCGCTGCCCTCCGACGCGAGCGCGCAGCTCGAGGGCACGCGCTCGACGAGCTCCGGCCCCGCGAGCTCCGGCTCCATCAGCAGCGACAGCAAGCGCAGCACGCGCGGCGAGTTCAGCAACAAGACGACGATGACCGAGTCGCGAAGCTCGACCCGCAGCTCGGGTCGCACCATCGAGGACAGCGAAGCCGCCAAGGAGTGGAAGAGCCACAAGGAGAAGATGGCGGAGAAGGAGCGCGAGATGCGCCGCCGCGGCATCGATCCCGATGCCGCGGAGCGCGAGAAGTGGGAGGACGATCCCGACGGCGATCCCGCGCGGGCGAGCATGCGCACCGGACCCGCATGCATGTACGGCCCCGACGGCCGCGTGATCTACAAGCCCCGCGGTGCCGTCTGTCGTCGGGCGCCCAGGGCCCAGCGCCCGAGTCAGCAGGCGCGTCCGAGGATGGATCCCCTGGCCGCGCCTCCTGCCCATCCGGCGGCCAACCGCCGGGCGAAGCCGAAGGCCAGACCGAAGAAGACCAAGGGCACGTGCATGTACGGCGCGAACGGCGAGCTGATCTACTCCTCGCCCGGCGCCGTCTGTCGATAGCGGGATTCCGCGCGCCTTCGTTCCGAGGTCGGGCGCTCACGCTGCTCGCCGGGAGGTGCGTCGGGCGCCCCTTGCCGATACCCTGCCTCGCCCGCCACAGTCGGAGTGGACGAGCAGGGAGGGCAGGGGATGCGCGAGTCCGGAAGTCGTTCGGCCACCGTCGGGATCGAGTGGTGGCGCTCGACCCTCCGCACGGGCCTGCTGCTCCTCTGCTGCACGATGCTCTCCTGCGCTGCGGAGTCCGGCAGCTCGGGCAAGGCGTGCGCGGAGCCCAGTGACCTCGAGAGCTTCACGGTCTTTACCATCGACCTCGACGCCTTCGTCGAGACCACAGATCCCCGTGGCGTCTGCTATCGCGACGAGACCGTGCCTGAAGGGGGGCGGCTCGTTCAGGTGGGCGACGTGGTCTCTACGAGCATCACGGGCTATGCGCCCGACGATACGCTGATCGAGAACTCGGAGGTCAGCTTCGAGGTGGGTCTCGGCGAGGTGCTGCCGGGGATCGATCTCGGCGTCCGGGAGATGAAGGCCGGGGGGCTGCGCGTCCTCGTGATCGCCCCCGAGCTGGCATACGGGTCGGCGGGGACCACCGGTGTGTCGCCGGACAGCGTCGTCATCTATCTGGTCCAGGTGAATACGATCACCTGTCGCTAGACCCATGGAGGACATCGGATTTCGCGTGTGACCGTCCGGTCGTCCGGGACGGGCCGATCCGGAGCGCGATCACCATCCCGGCTGCTACCGTTCGAGGCCATGACGGCCGTACACCGACAGTCGCCCCGATGGTTCCTGGAAGCCATCAATTCGCCCTATCAGCGATGTTCGATCGACGTCGATGGCTGTGCGATCAACTACTTGCAGTGGGGGGATCCGCGCAAGCCGGGCCTCGTGCTGATCCACGGGGGCGCCGCCAACGCGCACTGGTGGGCGTTCATCGCCCCGCAGCTGGCGCGAAGCTATCACGTGGTGGCCCTCGACCTCTCCGGCCACGGCGACAGCGGCCGCCGCGAGGAGTACAAGCGCGAGTACTGGACCGAGGAGGTCATGGCGGTGGCCGTCGATGCCGGGATCGTCGGTGCGCCGATCCTCATCGGTCACAGCATGGGCGGATTCGTCTGCATGCAGACCGCCGTGCGCTACGGGGACAAGCTCGCGGGCGCGGTCATCCTCGACTCGCCGGTCCGTCGGCCCGATCCCGAGAGCGAGGAGGGGGCGCGTGGCAAGGCGTTCCGGAATCCGAAGACCTATCCCAGCGCCGAGGAGGCGCGCGCCCACTATCGCCTGGTTCCCGACCAGCCCTGCGAGAACGACTACATCATCGACTACATCGCTCAGCACTCGATGATGGAGGTCGAGGGCGGCTTCACCTGGAAGTTCGACAAGATGATCTTCCGGAACCTCGTCCCGCGCTCGCCCCACGAGATCCTCCCACACGTTCGCTGCCGCGTAGCGCTCTTTCGCGCGGAGTATGGTCTGGTGGATCCGGAGACCGGCGACTACATGTACGATCTGCTCGGTCGGAACGCGCCGGTGATCGAGATTCCCGACTCGTATCACCACCTGATGCTCGATCAGCCACTCGCGCTGATCGCGGCGCTCCGAGCGATGCTCGCGGATTGGGAGCACAGCGTTCCGCGGGGTCGCCCGGCCTGAGCCCGATTGGAGGCGCGAACGATCGGCGCGCCGCGCCCCGAGGAGAAGCTCAGCGCTCGGTCGATGGTTCCGCGTCCGCCTTGGTGAGGTGATCGACCAGCTCCTGATCGAAGTCGAAGGCGTGCGCGGCGAACCAGTGGCGGATCTGGTCGAGCTGCTCGGGGCCGGACGGAGAGAAGACGCGCTCGAGTCGCCCGATGTGCCGATCGATCATGTCGAGACAGCGCGTGTGGTCGCGCAGGTGCTGGTTGGGGTTCGGGAATTCGGAGCCCAGCATGAGACGCGCCTCCTCCTCGAAGTGCCGGACCGCCAGCGCGCGGAGCTCGCGCAGTCCACTCAGGAGCTTGATGCGGGCATCGGCTTCGAAGGCCAGATCGCGGTTGAGGGCGCGGATGGCGTCGTCGATCGCCCGATGGTCGGCGTCGATGGATTCGTGGCCGACGGGCGCGGTGGCGTACCAGGTTCTGGGAAGGGGCGGCATCGGATGCTCCGTCGTTGGGGCTCGCAATCAGACGCTTGAGTCGACGCGACTCGAGGACCTGATCGTCCCGTCGCCTGGCGCGCTTGAGCCTCGCGCCGGGCGGGGGCTACCCTGGCGCCTGGATGGATCCCCTGACTCGCTACTTCACCGCATTGGAGGACGCCATCGAGCGTCCGCGCCATCAGCGGATCCGAGATGCGCTGCGTGCCCGTGCGGGCGAGGTGTCGACGCTTGGACCGCTGATCCGCCGCCAGGCCGAGCGCACGCCCGATCGCATCGCGCTCCGCTTCGAGGACGGCGAGACGCGATACGGAGCACTCGACGAGGGCGCCAACCGCTATGCGAATCTGCTTCGTGCGCGTGGGGTCACTCGGGGTGATGTGGTGAACGTGATGATGGAGAATTCGCCCGAGCTCCTGATGGTGCAGATCGCCACTGCGAAGCTGGGAGCCGTCGCGGCGTTGATCAACCATCACATCCGGGGCGACGCGCTGGCGCACGTCCAGCGCGCATCCGGCGCGAAGTGGGCGCTCGGGGATGCGGCCAGCACGGAGGCACTGGCCGCAGTGGCGGGCCAGCTGCGCAACCTCGAGATCCATGCCCATCCGCAGGCGATCTCCGCGGGCGAGGTGGGGGCGATTCGCGATCTCCCGGACGCGCTGGCGGGCGCGCCGCCCAGCGAGCCCGAGCAGGCCGAGGTTTCGCTGTCGGACGTTCACCTCTACGTCTACACCTCGGGCACCACCGGCCTGCCCAGGCCAGCCATCGTTCGCCACTTCAAGCCGGCCTTCGGAGCGCTCTCGCTCTCGATGCAGATGGAGCTCGAGCAGGGGGACTGCATCTATGCGCCGACGCCCCTCTACCATGGCTGGGCCAACTTCGTCGGCTTCTATCCCGCGATGGTCTCGGGCGCGGCCTTCGCTTCACGGCGGCGCTTCAGCGCCAGCAGCTTCCTGGAGGATGCGAGACGGCATGGCGTCACGGTCTTCGCCTACGTGGGCGAGCTCTGTCGCTATCTCATGGCCACGCCGCCCAGTCCTGCGGATCGTGAGCATCGAATCCGCCTCGCCACCGGCGCCGGACTGCGCCCCGACATCTGGCCCGCCTTCCAGCGGCGCTTCGGCATCGCGAAGATCGTGGACTCCTACGGTCAGACCGAGGGCAACATCAGTCTCCAGAATCGGCGCGGCCGCGTCGGCTCCTGCGGCCGCTGTGATCCCGGGATGCACGGTCAGCTTCGCCTGGCCGTCTACGACGCCGAGCGTGGCGTCCTCCTACGGGGCGCGGACGGCTTCTGCGTGGAGCCTCCGCCGGGTGAGCCGGGGGAGCTGCTCAGCCGCATCGGGGCGAAGGGGAGCGTGCCCTTCGACGGATACGCCGATGCCGAAGAGAACGAGAGGAAGCTCGAGAGGGACTGCTTCGAGCCCGGGGACGTCTACCTGCGCACGGGCGATCTGCTGCGGCGGGATCTCGCGAGCTACTACTACTTCGTCGATCGCATCGGCGACACCTTCCGCTGGAAGGGGGAGAACGTCGCGACGCTCGAGGTCGAGCACCTGATCAACGCCATGGAGGGCATCCGGGAGAGCGCTGTCTACGGCGTGCGCGTCCCCGGCGCCGAGGGTCGGGCGGGCATGGCGCTGGTGATCCCGGAAGGCGACGATGGCTTCGACGGCGATCGCTTCTACGAGCACGTCCGCCGCGTGCTCCCCGAGTACGCGCGACCGCTCTTCGTCCGCGTCGGCGCGCAGATGGAGGTAACGGGCAACTTCAAGCACCGGAAGGTGGGTCTGCAGGGAGAGGGCTTCGACCCCGCGCGCATCGGCGATCCCCTCTATCTCCGCGACGACGCGGTGTCGTGCTACGTCCCCCTCACCGCCGAGCACCACGCAGCGATCGAATCGGGTGACCTTCGTGTCTAGCAGGCCGACGTGCGTCGTCGCGCGCTCGACCGCTCAGCTCCCGAAGGTCGCCTCCAGCCTGGCGAGGCAGCGCTCTTCCTGCTCGGAGACGTGGGGGGACTGATCCAGCGCATCGCCCGCCACCTGGGCCACTACGCGGGCCCGCCCCAGGATGTTCCTTCGAAGGCGGGCGAGGCCATCCGAGCCGAGCTGCTTGGCCAGCGCACGGACGTAGCCCGCCCAGGCGTTGATGAGGTCCTCGGATGGGGCCTCGAGGGTCCAGATCTCGAGCAGGCGGTAGGCGGTGCTCCCGGCGTCGATGCCCGATCGAGTCGCCGCCTCGAGGATGGCGGCCCGCTCCCTCTCGTCCATCTCGCCGTCCGCCCAGGCGGTATCGATCAGCGGAATCAGGGTGAGTGCGGTGAGCGTATCCACGCGGATTCCGAGTCCGGCGAGCTCGGCGACGGCCTCGCCGTCGGTGATGCCGGTGGCTTCGCTGATCTCGCGTTGCGCATTCTGCTCTTCTACCTGCAACGCGAGCCGCTCTCGATAGCTCTCAGCGTCGCCGACGTAGAAGGAGCCGGTCAGGGCCTCGTCTTCGTTGGAAAGGCCCTTGCCTACACCGGCTGCGTCGTCTCTTTCGCTCATCTGGGGGGGTCCTCGTCGAGAAGGCGCGCTTCGGACTCGTGCCGGGCGGCGCCATGGCGAGGCCAGACTCTACTACAGCTGCCAGACGACCTGCATCGCCTCGGTCACCGCCTTCTTGGAGAGCCCGAAGCCGGTGGCGTCGCCGATGGTGTGCAGCTCGGGCGCCAGGCCCTGCAGCGACTCCGTGAAGGCGGGGTTGGCCTCGGGGTGCCCGACGACGATGACCGTGTCCGCCTCGACGAGGCGGCTAGGGCCGCCCGCCCGCTGGAGGTGCACACCCTGCTCGCTCACTCGCTCCACGCCCACGCCCACGTTGATCGGAACGCCGAGCTCATCGAGGTGCTTGCCATGATCGCAGCGGCGCTTCTTGCCTGCCGGCGTCGCGAGGCGCCGGCTCGGCTCGACGACGTGGACGCGCTTGCCGCCCTGGGCGAGGTACTCGGCGAGCTCGAGGCCGATCAGGTTCGCGCCCAGGATGGCCACCCGCTCGCCGAGGCCGAGCTCGTCGGCGGCTGCGCCCTTGCGTGCCTGCTCGAGCAGCTCGAGCAGGGCCTGGTCCTGGATCCGATGTCCGCCCGGCTCGCCCGGGACCTCGGGCGTGAAGAAGCAGCCGCCCGCCGCGACGACGATGGCATCCGGCGAGAGGGCCTGGATCTGCGACGCGTCGGCGTGGGTACCCAGGCGGACGTCGACCGGGAGGTCTTCGACGCGTCTCACGAGGTAGTCGAGGAAGAGCTGATTCCCGGGGAAGACCGTGGACGCCAGCCGGAAGCGCCCGCCGAGCGCCTCGTCCTTCTCCATCAGCGTCACCTCGTGCCCCCGCTCGGCGGCGTACATGGCGGCGGCGAGGCCGCCGGGGCCCCCGCCGATCACGAGCAGCTGCTTCGCCTTCGCCGCGCGCACGAGCGGGAAGTCCGCCTCTCTGCCGACCCGGGGATTCACCGAGCAGGCGGCGCCGTTGAACTCGGTGGTCATCGCGTCGACGCATCCCTGACAGAGGTTGCAGCGATTGATCTCGCGCAGGCGCCCCTCGCGCGCCTTCTTCGGAAGGTGCGGGTCGGCGAGCAGGGCGCGCCCGACCGCGACCAGGTCCACGCGCTGCTCGGCGATGGCCCGCTCCATGAACTCGGGGTCCATGTTCTGGCCCACGGCCATGACGGGCACGTCCACCACGTGCTTGATGGCCTCTGCTGCAGCGTAGTTGTAGCCGGGGGCGAACTCGGGCCCGGTGATGATCTGCGTGATGTTCGCGTCGCCCACCCCGCCGCTCACGTGGAAGCAGTCGACGCCCGCCTCCACGAGGAGGGGCGCCAGCCGCTGGGTGTCGCCCACCTCCCGGCCGCCCGATTCACGCTCGAAGCCCGAGAGACGCACCGTGATGGGGAAGTCGTTGCCAACGCGGCTTCGGATGCGGCGGACCACGTCGATCAGCAGCTTGCTCCGACCCTCGAAGCGGCCGCCCGCGTAGTCGTCGGTTCGGAAGTTGCGCAGCGGAGAGAGGAAGGAGCCGAGCATCATGTAGCTGTGCGCCGCGTGGAGCTCGATCCCGTCGTAGCCGGCCTCGCGTGCGCGGCGCGCGCCTTCGGCGTAGAGCTCGACGATGCCATCGATCTCCTCGAGCGCGAGCTCGCGGCAGGTTTGCCTGGTGGTCTCGGTGCGGATCACGCTCGGGCCCATGGGCTGGATCTGCTTGAAGAAGGGGGCCAGGGACTCGGGGCCGGGATGCGAGATCTGCGGCTGGACCTTCACACCGTGCGCGTGGATCGCGTCGACAAGCCTCCTGTGGCCTTCGATCTGCGAGTCGCTGTGCAGGCCGAGGGAGTGCTGCTGGTAGCGATGGTCGCTGTCGACGCTGCAGACCTCCAGCCCGATCAGACCCATGCCGCCCGCAGCGCGCTCGCTGTAGTAGGCGATCTGGCGATCGGAGGGGGTCTCGTCGTCGTTGCCATAGTCCACCGTCATCGGAGCCATGACGATGCGATTCGGCAGCTCCATGCTGCCGATCCTGATGGGGCTGAAGAGATGCTCGAGCTGCGTCATGGGATGTCTCGATTCGGGGCCGTATCAGGCCTGATGATTGCGGTGGATGACCTTGTCGGCGAAGCGCTCCATGGAGCGCTTCTTGGTATCGAGGAGGGCGACGTCCTCACCCTCCTTCAGCCAGGGCGCGCGGCCCCAGGGCGTGACCACCCACGGGAGCACCATGTTGTTGTGTACGCCGAGCGATTCGAGCTCGGCCTCGAGATCTGCCGTGAGTGGCTGGATCAGGCTGCAGCAGACGTCGAAGTCCTGGTCTCCTTTGCCCATCTCCTCGCGCAGCGCGTAGAGGGTCTTCGTGGTCCCGATCAGCTGGTCGGCCATCATCGGGACGCCGAGCCAGCCGTCGTTGCGCGCCGCTCGGCGCAGCGCCGCCTTGCTGGCACCGCCGCTCCAGATCGGCACGGGGCCTGGCGGCGGGGGCGACGCGAGCGCGCCCTCGAACTCGAAGAACTCGCCGGAATGGTCGACGCTCTTCCCGCTCCATAGCTTCCTCATCACCTCGATCGTCTCGTCCAGTCGCCTGCCACGGGCTCGGAAGTCGATGCCGAGCAGGTCGTACTCCTCCTTGATCCAGCCCGCCGAGACGCCGCAGCGCACGCGTCCCTCGGTGAAGATCGCAGCCGCCGCCACGGCGCGGGCTGCCGTGAAGGGGTCTCGGAGCGCGGCGAGGTAGATGTTGGTGCTGAAGTGGAGCCGGGTCGTGGCCACGCCCATGGCGGTGAGTGTGATCCAGGGGTCGGGCCAGGGCGTCTCCTCCGGCCACCACATCTTGCCGTCCGGCGTGTAGGGATACCTCGACTCGGTGATCTTCGTCGGCATGACGAGGTGGTCGGCCACGCTCATGCCGTGATAGCCGAGCGCCTCGGCGTGCTTGGCGAGCTCGATGTATTGATCGACCTCGGGCACGTTGACGAGCGAGATCCAGTGCTTCATTCCGGCTCCTGGCGTGGACTCCTGGCGGGGAGTCGGGGCGCGATCGCGAACGTCGCCGGCCGCGGAACGTAGGCGGCTCCGCGGCCGGAGCGCTACTTCATCTTCGCGATCACCTCGTCGCCGAAGCGCTTCATGGCGTCGATCTTCTCCGAGAGCGGCGAGCTGAAGCGGCCGCCGTAGTAGAGCCAGGGCATGTCGCAGGACTCGTCGATGCCCAGGTCGCGTAGCCGTTTGTGACCATCGAGATCGAAGGCGTCGATCGCCACGCTGATCATCTGGAAGGGCTTGCCGTCGGTGCCATACTCCTTCCGGTAGCCGTGGATCTTCTGGACCATCTCCCCGATCTTGTCGGCGGTGGTGTTCGGTGAGACGAAGCCGTCGGCGATGCGGGCCGCGCGTTTGAGGACCGGCTCCGCCGTTCCCCCGATCACGATGGGCATCGGCTCGTTCGGTACGGGATTGATGGACATGCGCGGGAAGTCGTAGTACTTGCCCTTGTGCTCGAACATCTCTCCGGTGAGCGCCTCTCGCAGCACCTGGATGCCCTCGGCGCAGCGTGCGCCGCGCGTCTTCCACTCGGTCCCGCAGATGGAGAAGTCCTCGGGCCAGGGGCTGAGGCCGACGCCCAGGGTGAGGCGGTCGTTGGTGAGGTAGGCCGTCGTGCCGCACATCTTGGCGACGAGCATCGGCTGGCGGACGGGCATCTTCAGGACGTTGATGAGGAAGCGCACGTTCTTCGTCATCTGGCCCATCGCGCAGACGATGTTGAAGGGATCCAGGAAGGGCGTGTTCGCGCTCCAGTAGCGTGCGCCACTGTCGGTGTAGGGGTAGTCGACGCTGGTCTCGTCGAAGTTCACGTCGTCCGGGCCCTTGTCCTAGAGCGGGCAGTCCACGCCGG
>CAZQMY010000048.1:0-17853 GCA_964594405.1 uncultured Spirochaetaceae bacterium
GCGGCGCGAGCGCGCGCGCGACCGGGAGCTCGTTCATCGCCGGCTCGGTCAGGGAGACCCGGATCGTATCTCCCAGCCCCTCCTCGATGAGCGTGCCGATGCCGACGGCACTCTTCACGCGGCCGGCGATCCCCGTGCCCGCCTCGGTCACGCCCAGATGCAGCGGGGCGCCGAGCGCGTCTCCGGCGTCCAGCCGCCGGGCCAGCAGGCGGTAGGCCTCGATCATCACCAAGGGGTTGCTCGACTTCATGCTGTAGATGACTTCGCCGAAGCCCTCGGCCGCGCAGATCCGCCCGAACTCGAGCGCGCTCTCGACCATGCCGAGCGGCGTGTCGCCGTAGCGGACGAGGATGCGCTCGGAGAGGGAGCCGTGGTTGACGCCGATGCGAAGGGCGCGACCCAGCCCCTTGGCCCGCTGCACCACGGGCACGAACGCGTCGGCGATGCGGTCGAGCTCCTCCGCGTACGCCTGGTCCGAGTACCCGGCTCGGGCCTTGCGTCTGCGATCGACGAAGTTGCCGGGATTGATGCGCACCTTGTCGGCATGCTCGAGCGCGGCGAGGGCCACCCGCGGCGTGAAGTGCACGTCCGCGACCAGGGGCACGCGGATCGACTCGCGGCGGAGCGCCGCGCGCAGCTCGGCCAGCGGCTCGAGGTCGGCGAGCGAGGGCACGGTGACGCGAACCAGCTCGCAGCCCGCTCGGTGCAGCGCGCGGACCTCCTGCATCACCTTGGCGCGATCCGCGAGCGCAGACGTGGTCATCGACTGGATGCGGATCGGATTCGCGCCCCCGATCTCGACGTCCCCGACCCGCACGATCCGTGTCGATCTGCGGCGCCCCTGCTCAGCCATGGGCGTCGATCTCCCCAGCCAGCGTCCTGCGCGTGATCGGAAAGCGCTGCGCCTCCTCGATGCCGGTCTGCTCTTCGATCGAAGCGCGCCCGCCGCGACGCTGGACGATCGCGTCGACGACCTGCTGCAGCAGCACCTCGGGCACGGCGGCGCCCGCCGTGACGCCGATCGACGCGATGCCGTCCAGCGGCAGGCCCGGGACCTCCTCGGGCCCGTCCACCGGAAAGGCCCGCGCGCCGGCACGCTCTGCCGTCTCGACGAGCCGCCGGCCATTCGAGGACTCGGGCGAGCCGACGACGATGATGTCGCGGGTGCGTCGCGCCAGGGCCTTCACGCCGGCCTGACGATTGGAGGTCGCATAGCAGATATCACTCTTGCGGGGCGTCTCGAGCGCCGGGAAGCGCTCGCGGAGCCGCGCCATGATCTCCGCCGTGTCATCCACGGAGAGCGTGGTCTGGGTCAGCACCGCGGGCGGGCGATCGTCGTGCACGCGGACCGACGCAGCGGCCTCCGCGCTCTCCACCACCTGGGTCAGCTCGGGGGCGTGGCCGCGCGTGCCCTGAACCTCGACGTGGTCGGCATGTCCGATCAGGAGGATGTCGCGGCCTTCGCGTCGATGCCTCGCGGCCTCGCGATGCACCTTCGTCACCAGCGGACACGTCGCATCCACGCGCCGCTGACCCCGCCTGGCCGCGCGCGCCCTGACGTCCGGCGAGGCCCCATGCGCGCTGAGGACGAGCACCGCGCCCTCTGGCGCATCCTCGGGCTCGGGCACGAAGACCGCGCCCAGGGCTTCGAGTCGCCGGATCACGTGGCGGTTGTGCACGATGTGGTGGCGGACGTAGACCGGTCGCCCGTAGCGCTCGAGGGCCCGCTCGACGATCTCGATGGCCCGCTCCACGCCTGCACAGAAGCCTCGAGGTCGGGCCAGGATGATCTCGAGATGCTGCTCGTTCGAGACCGGCATCAGAGCGCCCGCTCCACGCAGTAGCGGGCCAGCTCGGCCAGCTGATCGCGCGCCCAGGCCACCATCCACGCTTCATCCAGGGCCTCGATCGCCAGAGTGAGATGCCGCCGGGCGACCGAGAGGGTCGCCTGCTCGGCCCCGGTCTCCTCGAGCCAGGCGATGGCGCGCTGCACGTCGAGCTCCTTCAGGTCTTCTTCGCCGCGAAGCAGGTCGCGGACCATGGCTCCGGCGGTGTTCCCGGACGCCGCGGCGTGCAGGATGGGCAGCGACGCCTTGCGCTGGCGCAGGTCGCTCCCCACCGGCTTGCCGACCCGACTCTCCTCGCCCCAGATGCCCAGCCAATCGTCGACGGCCTGGAAGGCGACGCCGAGGCGCACACCGAACTTTCGGAGCGCCTCGACGGTCGCTCCCGGCCCGTCGCAGAGCTCCGCCCCGATGGCCGCGGCGCAGCCCAGCAGCGCGCCGGTCTTCTGACGGGTCATGTTCAGATAGGAGGGCACCGTCACGTCGGTCCGCCCTTCCAACGCGGCATCGAGCATCTGCCCGGCGATGACGACGCGATTCGCCTCGGTCAGCGAGCGCAGCGCGCGCATCGCCGCCGGGGTCTCCTCCTCGAGCAGCACCTGCTGGGCGAGCGAGGCGAGGGCATCGCCTGCGCAGATGGCGCCGCCTGTCCCATAGACCGTCCACGCCGTGGGCCGGCCGCGTCGCTCTTGATCGCGATCCATGACGTCGTCGTGGAGCAGGGTGTAGTCGTGCAGGATCTCCACCGCGGCGGCGCCCGCGATCGCATGCTCCGGATCGCCCCCCACGGCCTCCGCGGAGAGGATGGCGAGCGCCGGTCGGAGCGCCTTGCCCGAACGGGCGCGCGCCTTCGCTCCGGTCTCGTCGCACCAGCCCCAGTGATAGTGGGCGATGCGCCGCAGCTCGGGCGAGAGGGATCGGCTGGCCAGGGCCATCCTGGGCGTCGCGAGCTCGCGCGCCCTGTCCAGGATCTTCGGTGTCTCAGCACTCGTCATGCGATGGCTCTCCTCTTGGCTCGGCACTCGTTGCGGATCGGGATCTCGAAGACATGGTCCAGCGCGTGCTGGGCGGCGGCCTCGCCGCTGCGGACCGCGCTCTCCATGGTGGATGGCCAGCCCGTACGGGTGTACGCGCCGGCCATGAAGACGCCCGGCAGCGGAGAGGCACCGGGCTCGGGACGAAGCGAGCGGCTGCCGGGGGTCGGTCGATCGGTGGCCTGCCGCTCGATGGTGACGGCGAAGCCCAGCAGCCGGGCATCACGTGCGTCGGGGAAGATCCGCCGGAGCTCGGCCTCGAAGCACGCACGAAGCCGAGCCTGACTCGTCCCGAGCCAGCGGTCCGCCGCCGAGAGCGAGACCGTGAGGTATTGCTCCGGCCCGTCTCCCAGGCGCTCGGATCGATCGAAGATCCACTCCAGCGGCGAGTCGGTCACGACACCGAAGGGGCAGTGGAAGATCCGCCGATCGAACACCAGATGGAGGTTGACGATGGGCGAGGCCCCGAGCGATGCCATGCGTCTGGAGGTGGCGCGCTCGCCGCTCCGCGCGAGCAGGTCCGCCGCCGCCAGAGGCGGCGTCGCGAGGATGACGCCGTCGGCGAGGAGGCCGCCTGCGCTGGTGCGAACCTCGACGCCTCCCGTGCTGGGCCACGCGAATTCATGCACCCGGGAACGTAGATGCACGCGCCCGCCGCCACGCTCGAGCAGGCGGATGGCGGGCTCCGCGTGAAGCCGGCCGAGTGGAATCCGGGAGACCCCGATGTCGGCGCCGTCGCTGCTGTCGAGGAAGCCCGTGCGCAGCACCTTCAGTGCCGTCGCCAACGACGCCTCGGCCACGTCGAGGTTGAGCGTGGGCCGGATCAGCAGATTCCAGAGGCCATCGATCTGTGCAGGACTGGCGCCCCGATCCGTCAGCCACTGTCCCATCGCCTGATCGTCCAGCGACGGCGAGTCGGGATCGAGGGAGGCGATGCCGGCGGCGATCCGGATCGCGCGCAGGCGTTCGGCGGGCCTGAGCCCGGCGAATCGGAGCAGGCTGGGCAGCAGATGGGCGGGTGCCGGCAGCGGGCTTCGTCGGATCAGCGACCGGCCCGCGCCGGCATGGAAGACGGGCACCGAGAGCCGGGGCTGCAGCTGGACGTGATGGTCGACCCCCAGCAGCGAGAGGAAGCTGCGATACGCCTCACAGCAGCGCATGAAGACGTGCTGCCCGTTGTCGATCTCGAAGCCGAGCCCGCGATGGATGCGCGACCACGTCGCTCCGCCCGCCAGCGATCTCGCCTCGAGCACACTCACGCGCGCGCCGCGCGCCTGGCAGGCCAGCGCTGCCCGCAGGCCCGCCAGACCCGAGCCCACCACGACGATGTGCGGCGCCGTCATGCGCGCGGCCTCCAGCCCAGCAGCAGGCCCGTCATGTGGCGGGTCATGCGCCTCTTTCGCGGACGGACGGCGCTGGAGTTGGGGTCGAATCCTGCGTCTTCGAGGGCATCGCAAGCGGCGAGGCCGCCCGCGAGGTAGCCCGCAACCGTGATGCGCCCCATGGCGCCGAGCCGACCGAGCAGGGGTGCGCCCTCGGCAAAGAGCGAGCGCGCCCATCGGACCTGGCCTTCGATCAGGCGCCTCAGCGAGGGCGAAGCGGGCGTGCTCGAGAGGTCCTCTGGGCGACAGCCCGCGGCTTCGCGGTCTTCGCGAGGCAGGTAGATGCGACCTGCGCGCAGGTCCTCGGCGACGTCCTGGCAATGCTCGACGATCTGCAGGCCGCTGCAGATCGCGTCGGAGAGCGCGACGTTCGGCGCATCGTGCCGCGCGAAGACGTGGAGCACCAGCTCGCCCACCGGGTCGGCTGAGAGGTGGCAGTAGCGAAGGAGCGCTGCGCGATCGCGGAGGTCCACGCGACCCTGATCCCGCCGATTCGCCTCGATGAGTCGTGCGGGCAGCGCTTCGGGGATGCCGTACGCCCGCATCACCGGGCCTAGACGACGAAGCACGGGATGCTGCGCACGCCCGCGACCGAGCGCCTTCAGCTCGCCTTCGAGGCCATCGAGCAGGGCGAGCCGATCGCCGGCCACCGTGTCGCCGATCTCGTCGACGAGCCGCGCGAAGTCGTAGAGGGCGATCAGGGCCTCTCGCGGCCGGCTCGGCAGCAGACGATGGACGACGGGGAAGTTCTCCCGGGCTGCGAAGCCGCGCAGCGCCTCGTCGCTGATCAACGCGTTCGGAGACGAGGTGCCGACCGAAGCATCGGCCTTCTCGAGCCTTGTATCCGCTGTGGCGATCATGCCCGAGCCTCTCGGTTCTCCAGGCAGGACTCCGCGGACTCGAGCCAGTGACGGAGCGTCGGTCCGAGGACGAGCGGGCGGCTGCGCAGGGCCCGCAGGTCCCGTGCGCCGGCGAGCAGCATGATCCTCTGCAGACCATCGATGAGCCGCTCGCCGTAGTCCAGCAGGCCCGCGTCGCCCGCCGCTTCGTGCGCGCGCAGGAAGGGCAGCGCGAGCCCGCCGAGCTCGGCCCCGAGCGCAAGGGCCCGCGCCAGGTCCATGGCGTCGCGCAGTCCGCCCGAGCCGATCGTCCGCAAGCCCGCCTCACGGGCCGCGAGGATCGAGACCGCCGTCGGCACGCCCCACTCGCGCAGCAGTCCACCCATCGCCTGCTGTCGCGGCCCCCCTCGATGCGCCTCGACGCCGGGCCAGCTCGTCCCGCCCCGCCCGGCCACATCGACCCACTCGATCCCGATCTCGCGCAGCTTCCTCGCACATCGGGGCGAGATCCCGCAGCCCGTCTCCTTGACGACGACCGGGATCGGGAGCGACTCACGCAGCGCGTGGAGCGCCTCGAGGCCCCCGCGGAAGTCGCGATCCCCCTCGTCCTGGGCGAGCTCCTGCGCGGCGTTCAGGTGCAGACAGAGCGCGTCGGCGCCGACGGCCTCGATGAGCGCGATCAATCGATCGGGGTCGGTCGAGCGAGCCTGGACCAGGCCGAGGTTGGCGAGCAGCGGAATGCCCGGTGCCACCTCGCGCACGCAATAGCTGGCCGCGCGCTCGGGCTCTTCGAGCATCGCGCGCTGGGAGCCGAGGCCCATGGCCAGGCCCAGCTTCTGTGCCGCGCGGGCGAGTGCCCGATTGATCCTTCCCGCGCGCTCGGTGCCGCCGGTCATTCCCGTGATGAGGATCGGGGCGGCCAGCGATCGGCCGAAGACCTCGCAACGGATGTCGATCTGCTCGAGCGAGAGCTCGGGCAGCGCCTCGTGCCAGAAGCCGACCTCGCGCAGCAGCGAGGGCTCGGCCGACTCGACCTCGCGCTCGAGGCAGATCTGCAGATGGGCGTCCTTGCGCCTCGCGGTCCCGCTCACGCGAGCGCCCCCCGGCCGAGAAAGCCCTTGGTCGCCGCCCAGAGGCGCGGTCCTCTCGCCAGCCGACGTCCCTCGCGCGGGCCCTCGTATCCCCCGGCCCGGAGGTGCTCGAGCTGTGCGCGATACACCGCCCCCATGGCCCGCGCAGGCCCGACCGCGGCTCGATACTCGTTCGGCAGCGCGCGCTCGGCTCGCTCGAAGCGGATGCGCGCGCGCTCGGCATAGCTGGCGAGCAGGACGCGCAGCGGCTCCGCGCACGCGTCGTCCATCAGGTCGCGCGGCTCGACCGCGAAGCGCTCCATGTCCTGCTGCGCGAGATAGCAGCGCCCCTCGTGCGCATCTTCTCGCACGTCGCGCACGATGTTCGTCAGCTGGACGGCGATCCCCAGATCGCTCGCATAGCGCTCGGCGACCTCGCCCCGTACGCCCCGGACCGCCAGGACCATGAGGCCGACGGTGGAGGCCACGTGGTGGCAGTAGCGCTCGACGTCCTCGAAGGACGCGAAGTGCACGGCATCGAGGTCGGACTCCACGCCGTCCAGGAGCTCGGCAAAGGGTGCGCGATCCAGATCGAAGCGCTCGGCCGCTTCGCAGAGCGCCGGGCCGACCAGGCTTCGAGGCACGCCCGCGAAGACACGGTCCAGCTCGTCGCGCCACTCGCCGATGAGCCGACGCCGATCTCCTCGGATGCGCGGATCGTCGGCCAGATCGTCCGCCATGCGGCAGAAGGCGTAGATGGCGTGGAGGGCTCGGCGCTGGGCCTTCGGGAAGAGCCAGAATGTGCTCGCGAAGCTCGATCCGCTGGCACGGACCACCGCCGCACAGTGGCGATGGGAGGCGGCCAGGCGTTTCGGCTGGAGGGACGGCCGCATGGCAGTCCGCGCGGTCGGCGTCTGTTCCACACCGATCATCGATGGCACCGCTCGAGCAGGGCGAGGGCGCGCGCGATGATGCTCTCCGGGGCCATTCCCTCCGCGCGCCACTGCGCCTCGACGCTCCCGTGCTCGACGAATCGATCCGAGAGCCCGATGCAGGCGACCCGGGCCAGGGGCGCGCGCTCGGCGAGCAGCTCGAGGACGGCGCTGCCGAAGCCACCGGCGAGGACGTGGTCCTCGAGCGTGAGCACGGCGCCGCACTCCGTCGCCGCGCTCGCGATCAGATCCGCGTCGAGCGGCTTGGCGAAGCGGGCGTCGACGACCCTCGCCGAGACGCCCCGGGCAGCGAGCCCGTCCGCGGCTTCCAGCGCGGCGCCCACGCCCTTGCCGAGGGTGAGCAGCGCGACGTCGTCACCTTCGCGCAGGACCTCACCCCGCCCGACGGGAAGCGGCTCGATGGCTTCCTCGCGACTGGCATGGACCGCCGGGCCCCTCGGATAGCGCAGGGCGAAGGGGCCGCCCCATTCGATCGCGGTGGCCAGCAAGCGACGCAGCTCGACATCGTTCCGCGGCGCGGCCACGACGAGGTTGGGAACGATCCGCAGATAGGCGAGATCGAGGGCGCCGTGATGGGTCGGACCGTCGCCACCCACCAGACCCGCGCGATCCAGGGCGAAGGTGACGGGGAGCGATTGGAGGGCGACGTCGTGCACCAACTGATCGAAGGCGCGCTGCAGGAAGGTCGAGTAGATCGCACACACGGGCCGCAGGCCCTCGGCGGCCAGCCCCGCCGCGAAGGTGACGGCATGCTGCTCGGCGATGCCCACATCCAGGAAGCGATCGCGAAAGCGCTCGGCGAAGCCGTCCAATCCGGTGCCATCGGGCATGGCCGCCGTGATCGCGAGGACGCGATCATCCTGCTCGGCGCGCTCGATCAGCGCACTCTGGAAGGCCTGGGTCCACGAGACCTGCGTCGGCTTCGAAGCGGCGCCTCGAGCCCCCGAGCGGGGATCGAAGGGCGGCGTGGCGTGCCAGCGGTAGGGATCCGCGGTGGCGGGCGCGAAGCCCTCGCCCTTGCGCGTGTACACGTGGAGCAGGGTGGGGCGCTGTGCGGCGTGGAGCGCGCGCATCATCGGAAGGAGCGCCTCGAGGTCGTGTCCATCGACCGGCCCGAGGAAGTCGAGATGCAGGCTCCGCGCGAGGGCCTCGATGGCGCCGGTGCGCGAGAGCCCTCCGACGGTGGGCGCGATCGACATGCCGTTGTCGTTGTAGACGATGCGGACCGGGCTCTCGATCTCTCCGGCGTGATTCAGCGCCTCGAACGCCATCCCCGAAGTGGCGCCGCCGTCGCCGATGATGGCCACGGCCTTCTGCTTCGAGCCTGCGCGCACGAACGAATGGGCCATGCCGAGCGCTGCCGAGATCGAGGTGCCCGCATGACCAGCGCCGAAGGCGTCGTACTCGCTCTCCGAGCGGCGCAGGAAGCCAGCGGGGCCGCCCTCCGTCTTGATTCGCGCGAGCTCGTGGAGGCGTCCGGTCAGGGCCTTGTGGCCCCAGGCCTGATGACCGACGTCCCAGATCAGCTTGTCGTCCGGCGTCTCGAAGACCGCGTGGAGCGCCACCGTGAGCTCGACCGCGCCGAGGCTTCCCGCGAAGTGGCCGCCATTTCGGGCGCCCAGCGCGATCAGGTAGTCGCGAAGCTCATCGGCGACAGTGCGGAGCGCCTCGGTCGACATCGACCGCAACGCGCTCGGATCATGGATCGCGGCAAGGCGCTCGCCGATGCGCCCATCGGCTTCATCGGTGCGCGGCACCAGCGTCGGCCGTCGATCGGCTCCGCTCTCGACTCCGCCCTCGACTCCGCTCCCAGCTCCGCCCTCAAGACCAACCGCGGATTCGAGTATCGTGACACCCGGATGTGACATGCGCCCTCCCTCGAGCATTCGAGACGGGCGGAGTCTTGCATCGATCGCGCGCGAGCGATGTGTCCCAGCGGTCCATTCCGCTGACCGTTTTGCACAAACCCGTCCAGAACGAGCGGGCGAGGCTCGTCGTTGCAGTGCTCGGCGGGGTACCAAGCCGGGACCGACATCCTTGTTCACCACCGCGCGCGAACGTCGAGCACGTGAGACCCGTGCGCTGCATGGCTGGGAAGGGCGGACCGAGGTCCAATGGAATCACAGGAGGCTGCGTTGAGCTTGGATCGATCCATCGAAGGTGGGACAGAAGGTGAGACAACGGATGTCGTCATCGTGGGCGCAGGCCCGGCGGGCTGCGTGGCTGCGCTGCTGCAGGCCCGCCGCGGACGGCGTGTCGTCCTCCTGGAAGCGCGCCCGCGCGCCAGCGGGCGGCTGGCGGGCGAGTGGCTGCATCCACCCGCGCTCTCCATCCTCGAATCGATCGGTCTGGAGCTCCGCTCGGAGCCGAGCGCGTCGATCGGGCGGGGATTCGTGGTGATGCCCGAGGATGGTTCACGCCCGATCGGGCTGCCCTACGCTGATGGGCGATTGGACTGCAGCATCGACCATCGCCAGCAGGTGGGCCTGCAGCGAGACGCGGTGCGCATCCATCCCGCCATCGACACCTGGCCGGGCTGCGTGTCCGTCTATCTGCTGCCCATGCGCCCCCGCTTCCGCCAGCGCGCGGCCGGCGAGGCCGAGGACCTGCGCGCTGCGCAGGTCATCGGCGCTGGCGGTCGAAGCTCACGGGTGCGAAGGGCGTTGGGCGTCGGAGGCGACGATGTCGTGGTCTCCTCCATGCTGGGCCTCAGATTGAGGAACGTCGAGCCCGTGGCTCACGACTCCGGGCACATCTTCCTCGGGGCGCCCGGGCCGATGCTCGCCTACCGGATCGGTCCGGACGAGTTCAGGCTCTGCATCGACATCCCGCTGAGCGAAGCGCGCGACGCCATCTCCATCTTCGAGCGCCATGCCCCCCACCTCCCCTCTTCGTGGCGGTCGCCCTTGCGCGACGCGCTGCTTCGCGGGGACGGCCAGTGGGCGCTGAACCGCATCCGGGATCGGCAGCTCTACGGGCGCGGAGACGTGGCCCTGATCGGAGATGCCGTCGGCTATCAGCATCCGCTGACCGCCGCCGGGCTGACGCAGGCCTTCTCCGACGCGCTCGCTCTGGCAGACGCGCGCTCGGTCGACCACTATGCGTCGATGCGCGGGGCCCAGGCCCGCACCACCGAGCATCTGGCGCGGCTCCTCCATCGCGTCTTCACCGCCCACGACGCACCGGGTCGCGCCATCGTCCAACACACCCAGACCGCCTGGCGCCGAGACCCGGCCGCGCGCGATCGATCGATGCGCTTGCTTGCGTGCGATGAGCGGCGACCGGAGGCGCTGGCCCTGACCTTCGTCCGGGTCGCCGGCCCTGCGCTCCTGCAGACCGCCGCCGCCGCGGCCCTTCGCGGAGACCGTCGCCTGGCCAGCGAAGCGACCGCTGCGCTCCGCGACCATGCGGTGGATCTCCTGAGATGGGTCGGCGGGGGCAGGCGCCGCGAAGGCGCCTCGGATGCGCCGAGCGACGGGCGTCGGCAGCGCGCCGCGGAGGGGCGCTCCGAGCGAAGGCGTGCGGCGGCGCGTCGGCACGGCGACATCGGCCCCGCGGCGGCGGAAGCGGTGGAGACCGCAACGCGAGATCTCCTGGAGAGACAGCACGGAGACGGTCGCTTCGAGGGCGAGGTGGTGTGGTGCCCGATGCTCGCGGCCCAGTACGTGATGATGTGCGCAATCCTCGGCACCGAGATCGGTGAGGAGCGCAGGGCGCAGCTCATCCTCCACTTCGACCAGACTGCGGGCGACGCTGGGCTCTGGCGGCTCCATCCGCTCTCGCCCCCCTATCTCTTCGTGACGACGCTCGTCTACATCGCGCTTCGCCTGCTGGGAGAGCCCGCGAGCTCCGATCGGCTGGGACGCGCGCGGGCCTTCATCCAGCGGGAGGAAGTCGTCTCGATCCCCAGCTGGGGGAAGCTCTGGCTCTGCATGCTGGGCCTCTACGAGTGGGAGGGCGCGCCGCCCATCCTTCCCGAGCTCTGGGCCCTGCCGGATCGGCTCTTCTTCCATCCGGCGGCCTTCTACTGCCATACGCGTCAGATCTATCTCGCGATGTCGAGCCTCTGCGCGCGTCGCCCGCGGGCCGAGGAGACGCCACGCCTGCGCGAGATCCGGGCAGAGCTCTACCCCGGTGGAGACGCCAGCGTCGACTGGAGACGCGCGCGCGGTCGCCTGCGTTCCGAAGAGCTGGTGGCGCCGCCCGGCCTGGCCCTCCGTACGCTCTATCGGGTGATGGCGCTCTACGAACGTCGGCCCTACGCGCGACTCCGCGCGCGCGCCCTGCGCGAGCTCGACGAGCGTATGCGATTCGAATTCGAGAGCACGAACCATACGGGCCTCTCGCCGGTCTCGGGGATGCTGAGCATCCTGGCCCTGCACGCGGGCGCGCCGAAGGACCCGACGGCGATCCGGGCGCTGGAGGGCCTCGAAGCCTGGTTCTGGCAGGGCGATGGACAGGGCTGCCGCATCGCGGGCGCCCGCAGCGCCACCTGGGATACGTCGTTCGCCCTGCAGGCGCTGAGCGCGTTGCCGGAATCGCTCGCTTCGTCGGCGGAGAAGATCGAGGGGCAGATGCGCGCGGCACGCTTCCTCCTCGATCAGCAGGTCCGGGCCGCCGATCCATCGCGTCATGCCTGGGCCTACCGGGTCGACCCGGACGGGGGCTTCTGCTTCGCGAGCCGATGGCACGGCTGGCCCGTCTCCGATTGTACGGCCGAGGCCATCGAGGCCCTGCAGCGGGCGGGCGGCGAGCACTTCGATGCTGCCAGGGAACGCCGGGCCATCGCCTTTCTGCTGCGATGCCAGAACCCGGACGGCGGCTTCGGCAGCTACGAGGCGCGCAAGTCCCGGATCGGTCTCGAGTGGCTCAACCCGGCGGAGATGTTCGGTGACTCGATGACCGAGCACAGCTACGTCGAGTGCACGGCTTCGGCGCTCTGCGCCATGGCGAGCCACCGGGCGCGCTTCGGACCAGAGGCCGACCCCCGCATCACCGGAGCGATGCGTCGAGCCGAGCGCGTGCTGCGGCGTCTTCAGCGCGGCGATGGATCGTGGCGGGGCGTCTGGGGGGTGCACTTCGTCTATGGCACGTGGTTCGGGATCCGAGGGCTCGTCGCCGCAGGCGCCTCAACCCGCGACCCCGCGCTCCAGCGTGCACGCGCCTGGCTTCGCAGCACGCAGAGGCCCGATGGCAGCTGGGGGGAGGATCCGTGCGCGACGGCAGCGGATCGCTACGTCGCCGGCGAGCAGGCGCGTGTGGTGCAGACCGCCTGGGCGCTCCTCGCGCTGCTCGAGGCCCGGGAGACGGATTGGGACGCGGTCCAGGCGGGCGCGCGCTTCCTGATCGAGCGTCGACAGGCGGACGGCCGGTGGCCTGAGGACGCACCGAGCGGGCTCTTCTTCCAGACCGCGCTGCTGGACTATCGGCTCTACCGCGTCTACTTCCCGCTCTGGGCGTTGGCTCGCTATGAAGACCGAAGAGCAAGGCGCGTCCGATTCGCCCTGGATCGCCAGACGCCGAGCGCCTCCGGGTCTGCAACCGCCCTTGAGGCCATGCCCTGAAGCCGACAGCATGACGGCTTCGCCCACGGCCATCGGAGGAGCAGCGACTCCATGCACCAGAACCAGACGCACGATCTCGCGGTCGAGACTTCGTCTTCCGAGCAGCGAACGAGTCGGTCGCAGGCGGGCGATCGAAAGGCGCGAACCCAGGAGAAGATCCTCGGGTCGGCGACCCGGCTCTTCGCGACCCGCGGCTATCAGCGCACCAGCGTCGCCCAGATCGCGGCGCATTCGGGCGTCAGCCGGGCCAGCATCTTCTGGCACTTCGGCGACAAGGACACTCTGTTCCAGGAGAGCTGCAGGCACCTCCTCATCCCCTTTCGCAGCTCGTTGGAGGGAAGCGGCGAAGCCGAGGACCCGCGTGAGCGCATCCTCCAGCAGATCGAGGCGTACGACGCCTTCGTCACCAGCCAGAGCGAGGTGATCCACGCCTTCGTCTCCTGGGTCTTCTCCTCCGAGTCGCACGCGCAATTCCTCGGCGTGGAGCTCGGACAGCTGCATCGCGCGTTCGAGAGGCGTCTGCAGCAGGACCTGCGGTCTCTCCTCGGAGACGACGATGCCGCGGATCGCTATGCAACGACGATCGTCACCCTGCTCCATGGCAACATGCTGATGAGCCTCGCAGGCTTCGCCCAGCAGAGCGAGGGCCGACGGAGCGTGCACGTCGTCGATCAGGTCAAGGCGATGCTCGCTCAGGCGCTGCGCGAGTAGGCCCGAACGACGACGAAACCACGACCACGAGGAGGCACCCGGGTCAGCGGCTGGGCGGCTTGTCGCCCAGGATCGAGACGCGCTCGCCGACGCGTGAATAGGGATAGTAGTCCCACACCGCATGATGCTGGGTGCAGCGATTGTCCCAGAAGGTGAGGGTGCCCGGCTTCCACTGCACGCGGCAATGAAGGCGCGGCGTGGTGGCGATGTGGCGATAGAGCAGATCGAGCAGGCCTCGGCTCTCGAGCGGCGTGAGCCCACAGATGTGTGAGGTGAAGCCGCTGTTCACGAAGAGGATCTTGCGGCCCGTCTCGGGATGCCGGGTGATCACGGGGTGTCGATGGCGCGGGTAGCCGCCCTCCGGCGGTGTCGACCGATAGGCCCCCACGTAGGGGATGGCGCCGTCGTGGACCGCATCCAACGGCTCGAGGAAGCTCTTCATGGGCTCGGAGAGCAGCTCGTAGGCGAGGGCCATGTCGGCGAAGAGCGTGTCGCCTCCTCCGCACTCGGGCGTCTCTTTGACGTAGAGCATCGAGCCCAGCGGCGGGAGCTCGTCGCAGCTGACATCCGTGTGCCAGCCATCGCCGGCGGTGTACGCGGCGTCCTTCGTGGTGACGACGGGCAGGATCTCGGGGTCGTTGCCGCGCTCGCCACCGTGGTGCATCGGATGCACGTGTAGCCGCCCGAAGCGGCGCGCGAAGGCCTTGTGCTGATCCCGCGTGAGATCCTGGTCGGGGAAGACCAGCACCATCCAGTCACGAAAGGCCTGCGCGACCTCCAGGGCCTGCAGGTCGTTCAGTGGCTCGGAGAGATCGAGGCCGCGGATCTCGGCGCCGATGTGGGGCGTGAGGCTGGTGAGCTCGAAGGTCTCGTAGGCCTTGCGAAGCTCGGGAACGGGGACGCGATGGGCAGGCGGCATGGGGGACTCCTGGCGGGGGCTCGGCTCCACGCTGACACTCCGTTGTGGGTCTCGTCAAGCGCCCCTGGCGTCGTCCGGACGGACGGCCCCGGCGCGCCGCGTCCGGGGGCGCTTGGGTGGGTGGTGAGATCTCGAGTTCGTCAATGAATCCGAAGACTTGCCAGGATGCTGCGGGCGGTGGGTCTCCGATCCGGTGCCGGGGCGCTGATGGTCCCGCTCTCCATGGCTCTTCAGCTCGAAGCGAGGGCGCTGCGCACCCGCTGCTCCGACCCGTCCCGCCAGTCGTCCCGGTCGGTGGCGACCTCAATCCGCATCGCCTCGGGCCAGTGCGCGGTCGTCTCGAAGTCTGCGATGCTGGCGTCGAGCAGCTCGGGGCCCGCGTCGGAGACACGCTCGGGATCCTCGAGGCGAAGCGCCAGTCGCTCCAGCGCGACTTCGCGCGCGCAGCGCACCTCGACCAGCAGGCAGGGAACACCTCGCTTCTCGGCGAAGCTTCGAGCCTGCTCCCGCCAGACGCGCTTAGGGTAGGCGGCATCGAGGATCACCATTCGCCCGGAGTCGAGCACGTGCTCGGCCCGCTCGAGCAGCGCTTCGTACACACGCGATCGGGCCTCGTCCGTGTAGGCGCCCTGGCCAGGTGCCGCGTTCGCGCGCTCGCCGGGCGCCAGGCCGAGCAGGTGCTTGCGGGTGCGATCACTCGAGACGACCGCTGCGTGGAGGGTGTCTGCGAGGGCTTCGGCCACGGTGCTCTTGCCGGCGCCCACGACACCGCAGGTGAGGATCACCGCCGCCTCCGAGCTGCGGTCCACGTACCGGTCGACGAAGTCGATGTGCGATCGGGCGCTTTGCGTGGCGGCCTCACGTTGCGCCTCGGAGAGCTCCTCTTCTGTGGTGGCGACGCCCGCCACGGCCCCCCGGATCAGGCCGCGGTGGGCGATGTAGTCGTCGATCACACGATAGAGATGATGATCGTCCGTTCGCTCCGCGTACTTGCGCAGGAAGCGTTCGGCCAGATCGCGTCGACCACGATAGGCGAGGTCCATGGCGAAGAAGGCGAGCTCGGCGGCCAGGTCCGTGCGCCGCAGCTCGGCATCGAACTCGATGCAGTCGATCACAGCGGGCGGCGCCTGTTCGCCCTGGAACCAGACGTGCTGCAGATGGAGGTCGCCGTGGCCGTCCACCGCGCGGCCGTCGGTGCGCCGCTGCATGTGGGCCTCACGGTGCGCCTGGCGTCGGGCACGCATTCGCGCTTCGAGGGACTGCAGTCGAGCCGGCTCGAAGACCGGTCGACCAACGCTGCGCGCGAGCTCGAAGGTGTCGTGCATCGGCGTCTCGATGCGTGCCCACCAGTCCGCCTCGCTCCACGGCGCGGGCACGCCGAGACCCTGTTGCGCGTGGAAGTCGGCGATCCGGGCGGCCACCGCATCGATGTGTCGCGGCTCCAGGGCTCCGCGTTCGAGCAGCCCGAGAGCGTCGCCGCCGTCGGGCAGCCGCTTCATGACGACCACGTGCTCCATCGCCCGGCCGTCGGGTCCGGGCTCCGCCAGTGCTTCGCCCACCGGACCGATGCGATGGTGCCCACCCTCGTCCACGAGGATGGGCGCCACACCCAGATAGACCTCCGGCGAGAGCCGACGATTGAGCGCCAGCTCGCGGAGGCAGTCCGAGTTGCGGGCGTCGATCTGCGCGAAGTCGAGGAAGGGCAGGCGCGTCGGCTTGCGCAGCTTGTAGACGCGGTCGCCGGTGAAGAAGAGGTGCGAGATGTGCGTCTGGAGATGCGTGACGCCCGCCGCGGCCGAGTCGTCGTCGGGGTGCCCCGCCTCCTCGAGCAGGTCCGCCACGCAGCCATCGATGTCGAACTCACTCATGTTCGAATCCCTCCGGCGCCGCGCGCAGTCGTGACCCGTCCCTGCCCGCAGCGCAGCGGTCTATTGCGAGCCGGGGGTGAGCGCGAGCACGGAGCACCGCACCTCCGCGAGCAGGCGCTCGCTGGTGTTGCCCAGCAGCCAGCCCTTGAAGCCGCTGCGTGCGGCGTTGCCCATGACGATCAGGTCCGCGCTTATCCGGGTGGCGAGCTCGGGGATGATGTGAGCCGGATCGCCCTCGATCAGATGTGTGCTCTTCTCGTCGAATCGGCGCCCGAGCGCCTCGAGCTGCCGCCGGAAGATCTTGAGTCGCCTGGCCCGCGTCGCATCCGCGGCGTCGTCGTAGTGGATGGCGCCCCCTCTCGATCGGAGCAGGCTGGCGCCGAAGACCTCCCAGGCCTCGACGATGTGGCAGGGGTTGTCGGTGTCATCCGCCAGCTCCGTGGCCACCTTCAGGACCGTTTGATTGAGCGACTCGTGGAGCGAGTCGCCGTCGACGGGGGCGATGGCGGCGAGCACCGTCGAGACGCGGCTGCCAGAGCCCCCCACGACGCAGACCGCGCAATGGCTGTTGCGCAGCAGGCCCCGTGTCGTCACGCCGAAGTAGCCCGGACTCGAGCTGTCCCGGCCTCTCGGGACGCGCACGACCAGATCGTGGCCGGAGCGCTCCGCCTCCGCGCAGATCTCGACGGAGGAGCGTCCGGTGAGCACCTTCACGTTCACGTCGTATCCCTCGTCGCGAAGCCGACGGGCCAGCTCCAGGAGCGCCTTGTCCTTGGTGGAATGGACCTGATCGAGATCCTCGGGGCTGAGCGCGGCGGCGACGCCCTCGGGAATCACGTCCACGAGCGTCAGGTGGGCCTGGCTGCGACGCGCGAAGGGCAGGGCCCAGTCGAGCGCGGGATGCTCGTCCAGGCGCGTGTCGAGGACGACGAGGATGCTCTTGAATTCGTGCATGGCAGTCACCGGTCAGCGGGCGGATGCGCTCGGCATGCCGCCCATGCTCGTGGCGGGGCGGGGCCGCACCGTCCAGCGCGCCTCGCTCCGCTCTCGCTTCGACTCTCGCATAGCACGATGGCACGGCGCTACTCGGCGGGGCCGGGCGCCTCAGCCGCTGGACCCCCGATGCGAAGTCCGCGTGGCCGGGTACAGTGGGGGGCTGGTGAGCGATGGCATCGGGGGAGCGAGCGTGGCGCGCATGGTCGGGGTGCGATCCTGGGGGACGAGTCGATTCGGGCGCCGCCTGCGACTGGCGGTGATGGGCTCGTGGGTCGTGCTCCTGCTCTCGCTCGCTTGCGCGGAGCAGGCCGCACAGGTTCGGCGCCACACCTATCCGCCCGACTTCCAATACATCACCAACGAGCAGCTGCAGGTGACGATGTGGCAGCTCGCTGCCCTGATCGGGAGTGTCGAAGCCATGGTGGACTCGGAGGAGGGGCCCGAGCCGCATCGCTTCGAGCTGCTCCGCGTGCTCGGAAAGCTCGAGACCACCGCAGCACAGCTCAAGGCCGAGGGGGTGCACACGGGCCACCCGCTGCTCAGCGCGCATCTGGACACCTTTCGCGATGACGTGATCGCTGCCCGGCGCGAGATCGCGCGCGAGCCGCCCGGCTTCGTGCGCGTCGGCACGCTCTCGGGCGCTTGTCGCTACTGCCACTCTCGTTAGGGCTGA
>CAZQMY010000048.1:17953-23259 GCA_964594405.1 uncultured Spirochaetaceae bacterium
CTCTCATCGGCGCTGAGGGCTCTCATCGGCGCTGGTGGCCGTCACGGAGGTCGACGGCCGACGTCTCGGAAAGGACGGCGGCTCGAGGGGCTGGGTGCTGAGGGGGGAATGCCGCGATCCGGGGGCGCAACTCGAGGTGGCAAACGAGTAGAATCCTCGGCGATGGCGAATCACGCGGACTGGGTGCAGATCATCGAGTCGATCGAGCAGGGTGATCGCGCCGCGCTCCTGCGCCTCACCAACCTCGTAGCCAGCCTGCTTCAGCGCATGGGCGCCTATCGAGATGGAGATTCCCACGAGGACCTCGTCCAGGACATCGTCCTCCGCCTGATGCAGAGCTGGCGCAAGGGGGTCATCAAGGGGTCCTTCGTGGGCTACGCCTGGGCCGTGACGCGCAACCGGCTGATCGACACCGCCAAGCTGCGAAGTCTCGCCGAGGCGCGGCGCAGCGAGCACGAGCCCGACGAGGTGGATGGATCCGCCAGCGCTCTGGACGCGCCAGAGCACGCCGCAGAGCCCGCCAATCGCGTGGACCTGAAGCGCGCCGTCGAGTCCCTGGCAGCCGACGAGCGCGAGGCCGTGACGGCCATCTACCTGCAGGGGTACAGCTATGAAGAGGCAGCCTCGCGTCTGGGTGTCCCCCTGGGCACACTGAAGCGCCGGCAGACCGCGGGCCTGAAGGCGCTGCGCAAGAAGATGCTGCCGAGTGGGCATTTTTCATCATCCGATTCCGCTGGGAGACGGTCTTCAGGAGCAGCCGGAAAGGCTTCCGGATCGCCGACGGCGGGAAAGGACGAGGGGCCATGAGCGCTGAGGAAGACGACAGACTGAGCGAGCTGCTGCTCGATGTCCTGGGCAGCGAGCCCCTCGATCCCGAACTGATCGCTCGCTTCGACGAGGATCCGGATACGTTGAGTGCCCTCGAGCGTGCAGAGGTGGAGGCCTGGCTCGCCGAGGGCCCCGCCAACGCGGACGCCCTGGCCGCCATGTCGGCCATCGCCGGGCAGGATCTGCTCGGACTGGGCGGCCCCGGCGTGAACGCATCGCCGAAGGTCATCGCCCTCGACGAGGCCCGCCAGGCGCGCGGCCGCTGGCTCCGCCGCGGGGCCGCTCCGCTGGCGTTGCTCGCGGCCGCCGCGGCCGCGGCCCTGCTCTATCTGCCGCTCCGCGAGCGCGGCGAGCAGACCGAGCGAGGTCCGCAGATGGCGGAGCAGTCTGCGCCGACACCGCCGAGCGAGAGGCCTACCCCGACGATCCCGGCGGCCCCGACGACAGCGGAGCCCGAGACCCAGGTCGCCGAGTCGACGGCCCCGGTCCCCGCCCCCGAGTCGACGGAGACGGTGGATCCGGGCGCTCCGGCACCGATGCCTCACGAGTTCGCACAAACCACTCCCGAGCCGGATCCCGATCCTGCGCCGTCCGAGCCGCAGGCCGCGCCCGCCGAGGCGCTCGAGTTGGGCGAGCCCGTGCAGCTCGCGATGACGATGCCGACCTATGTCGCGCCGCCCGGTGATCCGATGTCCCGCATGATGGGCTCGATGCGGGCCGAGGGTGACCTCGCGCCGCCCGTGGCGCTGTCCCCTGCTCACTACGGGCTCTCCTCCAGCGCGACGCCGACGCTGCACTACGTGCTGCCCACGCTTCCGGCGCCCGGAGTCGAGCTCCGTCTCACGATCGCCAGCGAGGCGGATGACGATCCGCTGGTGGACGCGCCACTCGCCCGCCCCGAGGAGGCAGGTCTCCAGGCGGTTGCGCTCTCGGATCACGCCGCGCTCGATCCCGGCAAGGACTATGTCTGGTCGATCACGCTGCGCGTCGACCCCGATCGGCCTTCGCAGGATCTGGTGTCCTTCGGCTGGATCCGCTTCGTCCCGCTGGGCGACGCACAGCAGGAGGCACGCGCGGACGCGGCCGCTGGATCGCGCCCGGCCCTGGCCGCAGAGCAGGGATACTTCTATGACGCCCACGCCGAGCTCGTCGCGCTCGAGCGGGCGCACCCTGCGAACGAGAGCATCCGGGCGGCGCGCCGTCGGCTGCTCGAGCAGACTGGCCTGGCGGACGCGGGCTGAGCCGCACGCCGGCTTGCGGGTGGCCCCGGTCTCAGGGCTCAGGGAGATCGGTGTCGCGCTGCGCGCCGTCGATGCAGACCGACCACCAGCAGGCCGCCGAGGGCCAGCGCCGGGACGCCGCGCGGCTCCGGCACGAAGGCGATCACCTCACCCGGTGGCTCGACGGGCTTGGTCAGTCCCATGCTCGCGTCCACCACGTGGAGCTTGCGCACGATCACCTGCCCGTCGGCATTGGCCGGAGCGTTCAGCGTGAGCACACCCAGCTGTGTGTGGCTGGCTTCGCCGGTGGTGGGCGTTCCTCCGTTGAAGCGAAGCGTGAAGGTCTCGTCGTTCACGAGCGTGCCGCCGACGGAAGGCGCGAAGCTGGCGATCGTGATCGAGTCGTCGCTGGACTCCACCTCGATCTCCACGTCCCAGCCGCATCGCTCCTCACCGGATCCGTCCCGGCAGACCACTTCGCCGTTCTGCGAGGGGTTGGTGACGCCATCATCTTCATCGATGAAGAGGTTGACGACGATGGGGCCAGGTGCCTGGAGGACCTGGGGCCAGGGCGTGCGATCCGTTCCGACGCCGTTGGGGCTGTGATAGAGCGTTGGCGCGGCGGAGCTGGACGAAGCGCCGACGACCGTGAGGCAGAGCGAGCCGAGGGCGGCCAGGCAGATCGGGCGTCGGGCTCGCGGGGCGGGTCGCCGATCGGGGCGGCGGTGGGATGCGTTCATCGGGATCGATCCTCCATCAGAGCCAGTTGCTGATCAAGAGAAAGGGCGCCCAGTAGACCGGGTGCCGATAGGGGGTCTCCTCGAGCACGTAGCGCTGTGCATGCTGCAGGGCGCGCGCTCGGGACGTGCCAGGCACGCTGAGCGCGCTGTAGAAGGCGTGCATCAGCTGACTGGTGGCCTCGTCGTGGACCGACCAGAGGCTCGCCAGGGCGCTGCGTGCGCCGGAGCGCACCGCGAGCCCTGCCAGCCCCAGGGCGGCCCGATCGTCTCCGGCCGCGCTCTCGCAGGCCGAGAGGGTGAGGAGCTCGATGGCGCGGTCGCGGAAGCGGGTGGTGGCCAGCGCGGAGGCCAGCGCGTTCATGTGCAGCTTGCCTTCGTGCGTGAGCACGAAGCTCTCGGCGGTATCGGCCGAGAAGGTGCCGTGCGTGGCGATGTGGACGAGGTCGAATGCCCGCTGCTCGAGCTGCTCCCGGAGCGCGCGCGCCGAGAAGGCACTGTCCAGGAGCTGCTCGGTCTCGAAGAGCGCGGACAGGCGCGAAAGCTCCTCGGGCACGTGGCGCAGCGCACTGAAGCCCGGCCTCCCCTCGGAGAGGCCGGCCGCCAGGAGGCGTGCGCTTCGCGACGCGATGGGTCTCGGCTCGGTGAGGGTCAGGCCGGGGGTGATCGCCGTGGGGAAGCGCTCGATCAGGTAGCGGTTCGTCTCGGGATCGAGCAGCGCCGCCATGGGGACCGTACGCAGGGCGCCGTCCGGGACGAAGACGAGCGTGCTCTCGGCGTGCGCGGCGAGCTCGGCTTCGATGGGCTCGATCAGCCAGCGATAGAGCTGACGGGCGGGCTTCCGGTAGCCGAAGGTCGTGCGCGTCTCGAGCTGTCGTCGGAGCCGGCGAATGCTCTTCTCGAAGGTCGGGCCCTCGACTTCCACCCGCGTGCTCTTCAGGGTGCCCTCGCTCGCCGTGAGCAGCTCGAGTCGGTCGCGCAGGATCACCGGATAGATGACCAGGGCACCCGCCACCTGGTCGGGCGAGACCACGGTCTTCTCGTCGAGGCAGTCGTCGCGGAAGTAGTCGCGCAGCTCGGCGCGCTTCAGGGACTCGAGCGTCTGCCGGGCCAGTCGCAGGTCGCGCTGACGAGCGGCCTCATCGTCGCTCCGGCTCGCACGCGCGATCAGCATGTCGACGTAGTCGCGGAAGACCGGGGAGACGGCCTCGTCGAAGTCGCTCCGCGCGTCGCCCGCACCGGCGCGCAGCGGGAGCAGGGTGTCGATCGCCTGCGCGAGGGCGTGGAGCGCCGCGGCGTCGTTGCCGGCCGCGCGCTCGATCCGCGCCAGCTGCCACTGCCAGCGATAGAGCGACTCGGGCGCCTCGGCGGCGGCTGCCAGGAGGAGCGCGCGACGGGTGCCCACGCGCGCGGCCTCGCGCTCGCCCCGCGCCTCGAGGATGCCGGCCAGGTGCCCCAGGGCATACGATTGCGTGCGCTGATCGCCCGCGGCCCCGGCCTCCGCCGCCAGCCCGGTGTAGCGCGCCTCGGCCGCGCCGGGCTCGCGGAGCTCGAGGCTGCGGGCGATGTGCAGGCGCAGCGCTCGGCGCTCGGCGCCGGGCGGCAGCCGAAGCGCCTCGTCGTCGAGCTCGAGCAGCGCCGACAGATCGCCGCTCGGCGACTCGGAGGTTGCGCGCAACGCGTTCGCGCGGCGGCGCAGTGCATCCGCGTCGGGCCGACCGACGGTCGCCTCCGGCCGGTCCTCGGCCGTCGCGGCGGCTGCGAGGGCGAGGGCGACGAGGGTCGCGATCGCGATGGCCGTCACACTAGAACGCCGCATAGCGCACCCCCACGTACACGCCTTCGCCCTGCAGTCCGCCCACGTCCCGGCGAGGCTCGCCGGCCACGCGATGGCCCCACGACGCCTCGATGTAGGAGCCCGAGGCGAAGGGAAAGAGCACGCCCAGCCCCACGCTGGCGATGGCCTCGGTGGGGCGGGAGCCGTCCACGTTCCAGACCTTCCCCGCGTCGGTGAAGACCGAGAGCAGCATGCGCTCGGCGCCGAGCCCGTCGCGGAGGAGCGGCAGACGCAGCTCGAGCGACCCCGACATCCCGCTGTCGCCCACCCGATCGTTCTCGCTGAATCCGCGCACGGTCTTCGATCCGCCGACGACGAAGCGCTCCATGGGCAGCAGGCGCTGACCCGAGACCTGGAAATTGCCGCGGGCGATCCACTGCGCGTCGCCCAGCGGCGTCTGCATCCTCCTGGCGTATCGCAATTGGAAGAGCCCGTACTCGAATCGGCCGCCCGGATCCGAGGGGCCGGTCGATCGTGTGGCGTCCAGGACGTCGAGGCCGAAGTTGCCCGAGATCCGCGTGGCGAAGATCTGCCGCGGCGATCGCCAGCTCCACTCCTGGAAGATCCGCACGGCGAAGATGCGCGAGGTCCCGTCCTGTCCGATCAGGCTCGGATAGGCGGCGAAGGGCTCGTTGCCGATCTCGATGCGGCTGCGACGGAGCTCGCTGGTGAGACCCACCACCC
>CAZQMY010000049.1:0-23162 GCA_964594405.1 uncultured Spirochaetaceae bacterium
CGTTTGGCCTTTTGCTTTTGTTGGGCGGGGGGGGGGGGGCGGAACGCCGAGAGCGCGCCTTCCCCATGCTCGATCCCGTCCTCGAGCGCATGATCGCCACCATGAGCCAGGTGCTCGTGGTCGAGCTCTTCGCCGCGGACGTCTTCGAATGGGGAAAGGCGGTGCTCTCCAACCCCGACGTCTCGGCCGAGCCCGAGAAGGCCGCGGAGATGGTGGGGTTCATCCAGTCCGACGAGCATCCGCACGTCGAGTATCTGCGCACGGCACTCTCGGAGATCGCCGCGTGCACCCTCAAGACCGTCGACGGCAAGACCGTGGCGGGCGAGCGGGTGGTCCACGGGATGCTCCACAGGATCCTCAGCCAGATCACCCGCAGCCGCCCCGAGGAGCAGCGTGAGCAGACGCGCGAGAGCCTCCAGAGCGCGCTCAAGGAGGCCGCGAACCCCAGGGCCATCGAGGAGGAGTTCAGATCCCTCGCCAGCGACTGGTCGCCGCCGGCGGCCACCGGCTTCGAGCGAGGCGCGGGGATCGAAGCCGGAGCCGAGGCTTGAATCCGCTCGCCAGACTCTGGCGCAGCTGGCGGGTCGGGCGCACGGGCGTCTACATCTTCGCCCTCTACAAGATCCCCGAATGGACCAGGCGCGCGCTGGGCCGGCCGCCCCCGGACCTCGGTCCGACGCACGAGCGAGCGGCGCGGGCGGTCCTCGCGTGCGCGCTCGACATGCGCGGCGTGATCATCAAGGTCTGCCAGTCGGTGGCCACGCGCTCCGATGTGTTTCCGAAGGAGTTCGTGGAGATCCTCAAGGAGTGCCACGACGCCGTCCCGCCCAGACCCTTCGAGACCGTGCGCGAGGTGGTCGAGGCGGAGCTGGGCAAGCCGCTCGACGCCATCTTCAGCGGGTTCGATCGCGAGGCCATCGCGTCGGCGTCACTGGCCCAGGTCCATCGGGCGACGCTGCACGACGGCCGCGAGGTCGCTGTGAAGGTCCAGTATCCGGGGCTCTCCGAGCTCGTCGATTCCGACCTGCACAACGTCGGACTCGCCTGTCGGATCTACGAGTACTTCGACCCTCAGCCCATCGCCCTCCTCCCCCTGCTCACGGAGATCACGAGCCACATCGCCATGGAGCTCGACTTCCGGCGCGAAGCCGACAACGCCGATCGCGTGCGCGAGATCTTCCCGCCCGGTGAAGGCGTGGTGGTCCCGCAGATCCATCGCGAGTGGAGCAGCGCGCGCGTCCTCACGATGGAGTTCGTGCGCGGCATCAAGATCACGGAGAAGGACGCGCTGATCGAAGCGGGGCTCGACCCGGCGCTCGTCGTCCAGGACCTCCTGCAGATCTTCGTGAAGATGATCTTCGCGGCAGGCTTCTTCCAGGCCGATCCCCATCCGGGCAACATCATGGTCCAACCCAATCGGGACATCGTGGTGCTCGACTATGGTCTGTCGAAGGCACTGCCCGAAGGCTTCGGCATGGGGCTCTTCGAGCTGATGTTCTCGATGATGACGATGAACGAGTCGGCCATGGTGCGCGCTTTCACCGAGCTCGGCTTCCGCACCGAGGACGGGGATACCGGCGTCTTCGTGCTGATCGCCCGGCGCATGATCCGACGCAGCGACACCGGTCAGTTCGAGGGCGAGTTCACCGAGGACATGACGGACGAGCTCTTCGACGCCATCCGCGAGAACCCGCTCGCCCAGGTCCCCACGGACTTCGTGCTGGTGGGCCGCGTCTTCGCCCTGCTCTCCGGCATCGCCCACACCCTGGGAAGCCGGGCGAACGTCCTGGCCGCCATGGGTGCGACGACGGGCTGATTCCCGCAGGGTGAGCAAGCTCGGGCCTGATCCGCGCGGAGCTGCCGGTCCGTTGCCTTCATAGGGATTGGATTCCCCACCACCCATCGGGTCTTTCCCTGTATGATGATCGGCCGAGGGGCTCGCACCTCCTCCAGCTGAAGCACACCGACGCGGGAGCATTCCGATGCGAATCTTGCTGATCGACGACCACCCCGTCTTCCGCTCGGGCCTGAGCGCGGTCCTGAGACGCCTCGACGAGACGAGCGAGGTGGTCGAGGTGGCCTGTGTGTCCGAGGCCCTCGACGCGGCGCGCTCCGCTCCCGACCTCGATCTCATCATCCTCGACATCCAGCTCGGCCGGGACTCGGGCCTCGACCACCTGCCAGCGCTGCGCAACGCGAAGCCAGCGACTCCGGTCGTGGTGATCTCGGCCAGCGAAGAGTACGACCGCGTCGAGCGCGCCATGGCCGCCGGCGCTCAGGGCTACATCGTGAAGTCGAGCGACGCCGACGCGATGCTCAGCCAGATCCAGAAGGTGCTCGACGGCAGGATCGTCGTGCCCGACGCCAGCGACATGGCGAGGAGCGTCTCCGCGACGCCGCCCCGCGCCCGACAGGCCGGAGGCCTGACGCCGCGCCAGCAGCAGGTGCTCGGCTTGATCGCGAAGGGCCTCTCCAACAAGCGCATCGCCAGCGAGCTGAAGATCGCCGAGACCACCGTTCGGGTGCACGTGACGGAGATCCTCCGCACCCTCGGAGCCTCCAATCGGACCGAGGCCAGCTACTACGCGCGGAGCCGCGGCTGGCTGCAGCACGGCTGAGGCCATGCCGGCCACGCGGCGCACGAGCCCGGATCGCCGTTAGCCTCCACGCGGAGGCGCGGGAGGGGTGCCCTCGGACTCCGACGCACCGCCATCGAGCAGGTGCGTGACGATGGCCCGCAGCTTGGCGGGCCGGACCGGCTTGTGGAGGAGAGGCAGCTCCATGGCCGTCACCTCGCGGATGTGATCGGGGACCGTATCTCCCGTGATCATCAGCGCGGGCAAGGTCTCGGACGAGAGGTCGCGCATGCGCCGCACGACGTCGAGACCGCTCTCTCCATCGGCCAGGCAGAGATCACTGATCAGGAGATCGAAAGGCGCATCCGCCTGCCCGAGCGCCTTCTCGGCCTGCTGGCCCGAGAAGGCGGTCTCGACATGACAGCCCCAATCGGAGAGCACACGCTCCATCGCCTCGAGCACATTGCTGTTGTCGTCCACGAGCAGGATCCGTCGGCCCTCGATCCCCGCTCCGCCACTCGGGACGTCCATCTCTCGTTGCACATCCACCAGCGCTTCATCGCCCAGCGGCTGGTCGAAGGCGAAGACCGAGCCCCCGCCTTCGCTGGAGTCCAGGGCGATGGTCGTCTCCAGCAGCGCCGCCAGGCGCGTCACGATCGCGAGCCCGAGTCCCAGTCCCTTGGTCCGGTCGCGTCCGGGGTTCTGCAGCTGCACGAACTCCTCGAAGATCAGCTGCTGCTGCTCCTCGGAGATCCCCGAGCCGGTGTCGGCGATCTCGATGCGCACGCGTCCGTTCGAGCGCCGAACGCGGACCTCGACGGATCCGCGATCCGTGTACTTGACGGCGTTGTCCAGGAGATTGCGGATCAGCCGACTGAGCAGGATCGGGTCGGACTCGATCACGAGGTCGCTCGGCTCGTAGTCGATCCGAAGGCCCTTCTCGAGCGCGCGGGGCACGAACTCGGCCATCAGGGCGGCGATGAATCCGTCCAGCTCGAAGTGCTTCGGATGGGCCTCGACGACACCCGCGTCCAGTCGGGAGATGTCCAGCAGCTCGTCCATCAGGCTTCGCAGCGCGTCCGTGGCGCGCTCCGCCTGCTCGGCCAGCTCGCGGGCCCGCTCGCTCTCGGCGCTCCGCCGAAGCGACCCGACGAGAAGACCCAGCGCGTGCAACGGCTGTCGGATGTCGTGACTGGCCGCGGCCAGGAAGCGGGTCTTGGCGGCGACCGCCGCCTCGACTTCATCCCGCTGCTCCTCGATCCGCATGCGCAGCCTGATCGCCGCGTCGAACTGCTTCTGCGTCCGACGCGCCAGCGCGACGGCCACGAGCATGATCGTCGCCAGCGTGAGCCCCGCCAGCACGTGACCGTAGTGATCGTGCGTCACGAGCAGCCCCACGAAGGGAAGGGAGGCGGGCAGTGAGTAGGCGTAGAAGGAGGGGACGTGCATGCCCGCACTTCCGAGGGGAAGCAGCGGAACCAGGGTGAATACCGTCAGGAGGAAGGCGTCGTGGCTGCGATCCACCAGCGGAAAGATCATCATCGCCGAGATGCCCCAGGCCGCACCGGTGACGAAGCTCGTGGCCAGCGCGAGCCACTCCCAATGGCGCTCCCGACGCTCTTCCTCGTCCGCCTTCAGGTAGGCCGAGCGCAGGAAGACGCGGTAGGCCGAGACCAGCAGGATCAGCGTGTACCCGGGCACCAGCAGACGCCGATCCACCACGCTCCAGAGCACGTTCACCACGAGGATGGCCCCGAGTGCCGGGCCGACGGCGAAGGCCGTCAGGCTCTCGTAGTGGGCGTTGATCTGCTCCCAGCGGATCCGCTCGCTGTCCCCGGCGAGGTCGCGAGCAGTACCCTTCTCGGGCTCGATCCTGGGCGAGAGGAGGGAGGACATGGGCTCACCAGTCTACACCGTCGCAACGCGCAGATGGGCCGCAGATCGAAAGGTCCGGACGCGCAGGCCTCGATCGGCTACACCTCGGAGCTGCCCGGAATCGACATCCCCACCGACTCCCGACCGAGAGCCCAGCCCGACCGAGCCGCAGCTTGCCCCTCGCCGCCGCCAGACCCCTGACCGAATCGGATGCCGAGCTCGCCTGCGCGGCCGTGATCGAGCGCCGCATCGGCGCTTCGCTCGAGCGCGTCTGGGAGAACGTGCTGGACTGGGAGCACCTGCCCTTCCAGCACGCGAGCAGCTTCAATGCGATCGATCTGATCGCGGCCGACTCCGGGGGCTGGCGGGCCCGGACCACGCTGGCAGACGCCAGGGCCTCCGAGATCGTGGTGGAGCTGCGCTGCGAGCGCGACGAGGGCCGCTACTGCACGCGCACACTCGAGGGCCCCGGAGCGGGCAACGAGGTCTGGACACGGCTCCAGGTCGACGGCCCGCACGCGACACGGATCCGCGTCGAGCTCTGGGTCTCGACCACGCCATCGACTCGTCTGCGCGACGCGGGACGCCGCCTCGAGGCCCTCTACCAGCAACTCTGGGACGAGGACGAGGCGATGATGATCGAGCGACAGCGACAGCTCGATGCCCGCGCGGATCGCCGAGAAGAGGAGGCGCGCGTCGTGCTGGGCGACGAGGCCACGCTCCGATCGCGCCTTCCCGTCGAGCTGGAGGTCGCCGGCCGCGCAATCCGCATCGTCGAGCTGGACGGGCGGCTCCTGGCCTTCGATCGCGTCTGCCCGCACCAGCTCGGCCCGCTCCGTCCCGGCAGCGACGTCGGCCTGGTCCGCTGCCCATGGCACGGCTATCGCTTCGATCTGCGCAGCGGTCGCTGCCTCGATCGGACGGGGCTGCACCTGACGCAGGGCATCACGCTCGAGACGAGCGCGGACGGCGATGCGGTCGAGCTCGTCGTCGGGTCAGGGGTGCATGGCGACGGCGCGCGTTGCTAGACGGGATGCCTCCTTCCTTCGGGCTCGAAGCGTCGGGCGTAGACGCTCATGCTCGCGCCGAAGACCACGCAGACCGAGGCCGAGCCCACGAGGGTCGCAGGCGTGCCGAGCGGCTCGGCGAGCAGGCCCATCACCATGCTTCCGAACGGCACGAGACCCGCCCAGCAGACCTGGAAGAGGCTCATCACGCGGCCGCGCTTCGAGTCGTCCACGAGAGACTGGATCAGCGTCTGCAATCGCGTCACGACAGCGAAGTAGAAGTAGCCGACGAGGAGCTGGGCGACGAGCGCCGACGCCACGCTGCGCGTCGCTCCGAAGAGACCGAGCATCAGGCCGTAGCCCACCAGCCCGAAGGCCGTGCGCGAGAGGCTCAGGGCTCGGCTCGTCTGGCCCGTCCGAAACGCGCCCACCATGGCGCCGAGCCCGGTGGCGGCCACCATCCAGGTGAAGTACCTGCCGTCGCCGAGCACCTCCGTCGCGTAGATGGGGACGAGCACCGTGTGCGACACACCGAAGATCGTCAACACTGCGACGGTGAGCAGCGCTGGGACCGTGGGCTGCCGCTCGCGCGCATGTGTCAGCCCATCGCGCATCCGCCCGAGGATGCCGGCCTCTTCCGGCTCGGGCACGAGGGGCGGCAGCTTCATCAGAAAGGTCAGGAAGCCCGCGATCAGGGCCGCCAGGAGATAGAGGCTGAAGGAGACCTGGAACTGCTTGGCGGCGACGAAGGGCGTGGCCAGGATCGGACCTGCCACGCGCGTGAGATTGTTCGCCGCCGACTGCAGCGAGACCGCGCTGGCGAGATCGTCCTGCGGGACGGAGTTCGCGGCGATCGCCATGGACGCCGGCCCCGAGAAGGCGAACGCGGTCCCCATGAAGGCCGCGACCGCGAGCAGGCGTGCCGGCGTGATCTGCTCGGCTTCGATCAGGACCGCGAGTGTGGCCGTGGCCATCACGATGGCCGCGTAGCAGCTGATCACGATCCGCTTGCGCTCGAACCGGTCTGCCACGACGCCCGCCACGGGGGCGAAGAGGAAGGCCGGCAGGAAGATCACGAAGAAGAGCAGTCCGCTCTGACGCGCGTCGCTATCCGTCATGTCGACCATCAACTGCTGGAGCGAGATGTGGGAGATCCAGAAGCCCGTCTGATTGATGATGAACGAGAGGAAGAGCAGCCTGAACGGGGGGTGCCGAAGCGCCCGAAGCGTCGAGGGGCGCGGCGGCGGGATGGGCGCACCGGCCTGCTGGGCCGGGATGCCCATGGCGACCGAGTCCGCGGGATTGATCGCCGCATCGCCCGGGTTGGCTCCAAGACTCTCCTCGGCGTGGGACTTCACCATGGACCCGCGCCCTCGGGCAGGCGGAGCTCGCGGATCCACCTCACTGCCCATCCTCCAGGTCCCGCGACCCGACCCGAGAGCTCGTCCATGCCGGCCTCCTCCGCCCGATCGAGGGCCTCGAACGCTACACCAGCCGGAGCGCAACACCCCTGCGGATCGCTCGCGGTTCCTTCGACGATCACTCATCGAAGAAGCCGATCGATGTGCCGCGTCTGCGGCCAGGGGAAGCGAGCAGCAGGGCCGCGACGCCGTGCTTCGGGCGTACCGGACCCCGACCCAGGCCTCGTCTACCGCGAGCTCAGTCCTCCGGATTGGCGCTGCTGCCCGCAGCGAAGGAACTGCCATCGAGGCGCGGATCGAGGAAGCGCTCGACGGCGGACGCGGCGACCTCGGCGCCGCGAGGCGTGTGGTGGCATTGGTCGTAGATGAGGGCCTCGGCGAGATTCCGGTGCGCACGCCGGAACTCCGGGAGCAGGTCGAGCACCTCGACGCCGTACTCCCGTCCGATGGCCAGGGCGCGCTGCTGCGGATGGTCGTGGACGAAGGCCGCCTCGACCTGCTCGCGTACGGGAAAGACGAGCACGTAGAGCTCGAAGTCGTGGACGCGAGAGAGTCGGGCGAACTCGGCGAAGATCGGCTCCATCTTCGCCCAGGCATGATCACTCCAGGCGCCGCCCCAATCCCTGAAGTTGCGCCGGATGAGGGCGTTGAACGCCCCGGGGTCGCGCCTGTAGTCGCCGCGCCGCGCGGGCCACGCCTGATCGAAGTCCGCCAGCCACTGCTCCAGCTCCGCGTGCCGCTCGGCGCGTCGCGCGCGCGCCGATCCTTCGCGTGGGCTCGCGACGAGCTGCGCGACGTGGCGCAGAAGCACGCTGCGAGCGAAGGGATCGGGGATGGGTGACACGAAGACGCCAGGAGACTCCAGGAAATCATTCAAGTAGAAATCGAGGACGACGACATCAGGATCGAGCGCGAGGCCGGTCTCGAGGAGGATCGCCAGCTCGTTCTCGAGGCTCACCGCACCGACGCCCGCGTTGATGGTCTCCCAATCGCGTCCCCGGCGTCGCGCACTCTCCTCCACGCGACGCACGAAGGTCTCGTCTTCCTCGAGGTAGTCCCCGAACGTGATGGAATCGCCCAGGAAGAGGATCCGCTTGCCGCGCTTCGAGCGGACCTCGCGGTTCCGGTAGCCGATGGAGTTGGTCCTGATCTCGATGCGCTTTCCGCTGAGTCGATGATTCTCGATCACCGCCAGCGTGTTGGCCCGAAGTCGGCGCCCGCTGTGCGTGCCGACGTAGAGGCCGCCACCGTCGGGACGATCGGCGAGCCTCAGCTCGGCCGCCTGCAGCTGCTCGCCGTGGAGGCGCTCCGCCAGCCTGCGGGCCGGGGCGACGCGGACCAGGGGAGGTGTCGGCAGGAGCAGGCGGGCCAGCCCCTCGCAGAGGACGAGGGAGAAGGCGAGGGATCCACCCAGCAAGGCGACCTTCATCCAGCCTCGGAAGGGGCTCCACGTCCGCGCGAGAGCCGCCCCCGGATCGGGTGATGCGCCACCCCCTCGATCACCGTCCCGCACGAGCTCTCTTCATCCGAAGCCATCCCCTGCCCGACTCGCTGGGGCCAACGGCCGGCGACGTCCGATCCGACGCCGAGCACTGGCGCTCCGCTCGCGACCAGAGCCGCATCCGGGATGAGATCCTGCAGAGGAAGAGCGCGTTCAGGAGTCCCGACCGCGAGTCACCTACTTGTGTCGACCCTAACACGACGCCGACGATGCACTGAAGAGAAATCACCGTCGCCCGCTCCGGCGCCCTCGGTCGATTCGTCAGACCCGGACCCGTAGAGCGTCGAAGGCGTAAGGATGCTTCGCGGAGGGGTCGTTAGGCTCTTCCCACGTCGCTCGGGCATCTTGGCCGAGCCCTACACCGCCGGCTGGATATGTTGCACGCCACACACGAAACTTCGGCCCTGCTGGAACGCATCGAGCGGATCTCCGGGCGCTGCATCTCGGCGTCCGAGGGCGCGCTGATCGGCAACCGGGCGGGCGTCACCGAGTGGGCCAACCCCCGCTGGCTGGCCATCACCGGCTTCGCATCGGAGGAGACCCTCGGCAAGCCCGTCTCACAGGTGCTCGCCGAGAGCGACGTGGACCCGGACGTTCCGTCCTTCATCGAGGATCACTTCGCGGCGGGCCTTCGCTGCGTGGTGTCGCTGCCCTTCCAACGCCGGGACGGGGCGAAGCTCTGGCTCCAGCTGGAGGTGCTCCCGGAGCTCGACGAGCGGAGAGAGCCCGTGGGATTCGTCGCCCTCCTGCAGGACGTGAGCGAGGCGCGCGGCGAAGCGTCGAGTCACCCGCCGCCCGCCGAGTCCCCGCCCCGGCGCCGGGAGACCGCGCCCCACAGCGCCGATCTGCGGGCTTGCGTGAAGACCGCCATGGGTGGTCTCGCCGAATCGCTGCCGACGACCGTGGCCATCGACGCGAGCTGCGACGAGGACGTGCCTGCGATCGCGATGCACGGAGAGGCGCTCGCGGAGCTGATCAGATCACTCGCCGCGAGTGCCGTCGGAGCCATGGACGATACGTGGGGCACGCTGAGCATGTCCACCGGCATCGCCCTGCCCGGCGTTCCGCTCCGATCGGAGACCTATCGGTCGAGCTTCTTCGGCACCTGCCACGAACGAGAGACGCTCGCCTTCGTGGAGATCCACGACACCGCGCCCTCGCTCCGCCCCGATGAATGCCGAGCACTCTGCGGCGGCGATTCGGTGGCTGGCGTTCGCGAGCCGATCGGCCGAGTCGCCGTCATGCTGCGGGCGAGGCGCGAGCTCGAAGAGGCCGGTGCACGACTCCACGTCGCTTCGGCGCCCGGAGCGGGCACGCGCCTGCTACTCCTGCTTCCGCTCGCCTGAGCGCCCGCCGCGGGGCCCGCGCGCGCTCCCCGACGGCCCGACGAACCCTGCTAGCGTGTCGGGCGCCGAGAGCAGGAGCCCCGTATGAAGTTCGAGACCCGCGCCGTCCACGTGGGGCAGCACCCCGACCCGGAGACTGGCGCGGTCATGCCTCCGATCTACGCCACGTCCACCTTTGCGCAGGACCGTCCCGGCGAGAACAAAGGGTACGACTACACCCGGAGCGGCAACCCGAACTTCACGCGCCTCTCCGAGACGCTCGCCTCACTCGAGGGCGGTGAGCATGCCACAGTCTTCGGCAGCGGCATGGCGGCCATCACGGCCGTCATCTCGACCCTCGCCTCGGGCGACCTCGTGCTCGCCGAGGAGAACATCTACGGCTGCACCTTCCGAATCTACGACAAGGTCTTCGCGAAGATGGGCGTCGAGATCGAGTACGTCGACTTCGCCGATCCGGCCAGCTGCGAGCAGATCGGGGCGCGGATGCCGGCCCTGGTCTGGCTCGAATCTCCTACCAATCCGATGCTCAAGGTCCTGGACGTCCGGGCAATCAGCGAGGCGGCTGGCCGCCACCGCATCCCCGTGCTGGTGGACAACACATTCGCCTCCCCCTGTTTCCAGCGCCCCCTCGAGCTCGGAGCGACGCTCTCGCTCTCCAGCACGACGAAGTACATCAACGGGCACTCCGACTGTCTCGGCGGCGTGGTGGCGACCCGCGATGCCGAGTGGCAGGAGAAGATGATCTTCGCTCAGAAGGCCGTGGGCCTCTCACCCTCTCCCTTCGACTGCTGGCTGATCGGACGCGGGGTCAAGACCCTCGCACTGAGGATGGAGCGTCATCACTCGAACGCGCTCGCGATCGCTCGGCACCTGGAGGGCCGACCGGGCATCGCCTGGGTGCGCCACCCCTTCCTCGACTCCCATCCACAGGTCGAGGTCGCTCGCCGCCAGATGTCCGGCGGCTCGGGCATCGTCACCCTGGAGCTCGACGCCAGCCTCGAGCACACCATCGACTTCGTCGCCGCGCTGCGCCTCTTCCATCTGGCCGAGAGCCTCGGCGGCATCGAGTCGCTCGTGGATCATCCCGCCTCGATGACGCACGCCTCGATTCCGCGCGAAGAGCGTGAGAAGGTGGGCATCCGCGACGGCCTGATCCGGCTCTCCGTGGGGATCGAGCACCTCGAAGATCTGATCGCCGACCTCGACCAGGCCCTCGAGAAGGCGGCGGCCGCGCGCGGAGCTGAACACGAGTAGGAGGGAAGCTGCCATGCCGAGCAACGCACACGAGGCGATCGTCGCCGCCATGCGAGCGAGCATGGGCGCAGCGGTCTCACCGGCGGAGGGCCCGCTCGACGTGGAAACCCTCCGCTCGAGCATCGAGCAGATGATGGGCGCCGCGCAGCCTCCAGAGGGCACTCGGACGTCCGCCCTGCGCGCGGGCGGCGTGGACGCGGAGTGGATCGACTTCGACGGTGCAGACGGGGAGCGCGCGATCCTCTATCTGCACGGCGGTGGCTATGTGGTCGGCAGCATCGCCTCGCATCGCGCGCTCTGTGCGCGCATCGCCATGGCGGCGGGCGTCCGTGCACTCATCATCGACTACCGCCTCGGGCCGGAACACCCCTTCCCGGCAGCCGTCGAGGATGCGGCCGCGGCCTATCGCCACATGCTCGAAGAGGGTCTCGCCCCCGAGCAGATCGCCATCGGTGGCGACTCTGCTGGAGGCGGGCTGACCTTCGCGACGCTGGTGGCCCTGAAGGAAGCCGGGCTCCCGCTGCCCGGGTCTGGCTTCGCTCTCTCGCCCTGGGTCGACCTCGAGGGGCTCGGCGAGTCGATGGAGACCCGGGTGGAGAGCGACCCGATGGTGCGGCGGGCCGGCCTGCGCATGATGGCCGACCTCTATCTGGGCGGCGCGGACCCCCGCTCTCCGCTGGCGGCGCCGCTCTACGCAGACCTCTCGGGGCTGCCTCCCGTCCTCATCCAGGTCGGCACCGCAGAGTGCCTGCTCGATGACGCCGTGCGAATCGCCGAGGCGCTCCGCGCGGCGGGTTGCCGCGTGGAGCTCGAGGCCTTCGAGGATCTGATCCACGTCTTCCAGGCCTTCGCGCCCGCCGTGCCGGAGGCCGTGGAGGCCATCGAGAAGATCGGCGCGTTCGTCGCGCGGACTCACTAGCGGTCGATCGAACGGGGCTCGGAGGCGAGGAGGGGCCCCCGCGTCTGCGAAGGCCCCTCGCTTCTCTGCTCGATTTCCGCTTGACCAGCTTCAACCGGTCTTCGGCCCGGCGCCATCCGCCGGGCCACCGTCCGTCCGGGCTAGGCGCGAACGTCGACGTGGTTCCCCTTGTCGGGATCGACGCTGCCACCGGCCTTGCCCGCACCCTCGACGAGCTTCAGTGCTCCTTCACCTTCAGCCTTGATCGCATCATTGCTGAGCTGGGCTGCCTTGACGGCGAGACCGGAAGACGCGCCAGCCGCGGTCGCTGAACCGATATCCATCTCTGGCGTCCTCCTTGGCGATTCAGATCGTCGGATCGCGAGCGCTTCGACATCCCCTGGAAGCCCGATTTCTGGAAGGAGAGTTCCCGAGCAAGATCTTCCGAGTGCGTGCGCGAGGGTCTTCCGATCTGAAACGTGGGGCACTCATTGGATCGGCATGCGAGCCTCGACCCCCTCGTCGCGCCCATGGAAGTGGAGGATCTCGGGCTCGGGCCAGCGCCAGCAGAAACACCCCGAGCCCGTGTCGAAGTCCACGTGCCACGCCCCATCGGCGACCACGCCCAGCGCGTCCATCTCGCGCACCCAGCGGGACACTCGCAGCTCGATGGCGACCTCGAGGCGTTCGCGCTGGGCGACCCCACGCGCCTCATCGAGCTCGGCCAGAAGCCCTTCGGCCTCGACGACCGCCTGCTCGGTACACCGACGCACGTCGGCCAGCATCGCACGCGCGGTCTCGAGCGACCAGGCGCGCTCCGGACCTCCAGCCATGATTCCTACGCTCCGCGGGCTTCCAGGCGCCCGCGCCCCGTTCGGGCGTGCCGCGCAGCGCCTACAGGGGCAGGCTACCCGTCGCGCTCTTCGTGGAGCCTTCCTTCTGCCAGGCGTCGATGGCGCGCTGCGCGATCCGCCACTGGTGGATCTCGTCGGCCCCGTCCGCGAAGCGCGCCCAGCGGGCCTGCTTCGCCATGTCTGCCAGCGGCGTATCGGTGCTGTAGCCGAGCGCGCCGTGCACCTGGATCGCGCGATCGATGATGCGCCCCAGGGCGTTCGCCACGAAGTGCTTACACATCGACACCTCGCTCTTGAAGTCCTCCTGGCGATCGATCTTGTATGCCGCATGGAGGATCATCAGCTTGCACTGATAGATCTCCATGGTCGAGTCGGCGATCATCCACTGGATCCCCTGCTTCTCCGAGAGCAGCGAACCGTGGGAGAATCGCTTGGTAGCCCGGTCGATCATGAGCTCGAGGGCGGTCTCCGCCTGACCGAGCCAGCGCATGCAGTGTGCCAACCGCGCAGGGCCCAGGCGGGCCTGGCCGAGCAGATGACCCTGCCCGGGGCCGCCGAGCATGTTGGCATCCGGCACGCGGAGATCGGTGATGCGGATCTCGCAGTGATTGTGCGAGCCGCTCATGGTATGCACGTCGCGCACGATCTCCCACCCTTCGCTGGGCAGGTCCACGATGAACGCCGAGTTGCCCGCCTGCGGGATCTCCGGGTCGTCCTCGGTCCGGGCGATCAGGATCGCGAACTTGGCCCCATGGGCACCGGAGATGAACCACTTGTGGCCATTGATCACCCACTCGTCGCCGTCTCGCACGGCGCGCGTCTGGATCAGGGTCGGGTCGCTGCCGGCCACCTCGGGCTCGGTCATCGCGAAGCAGGAGCGCACGATCCCCTTGCAGAGGGGCATCAAGTACTACTCCTTCTGCTCGTCCGTGGCCCAGTGATGGAGCGTGTGAATGTTGCCCTCATCGGGCGCCTGCGCGTTGAGCGCGAACGGACCGAAGCGGCTCTTCGCAGCCTCGGCCGAGACAGCCGCCATGGCGACGTGTCCGAGTCCCATCCCCCCGTACTCCTCGGGCATGTGCGGCAGCCAGAGCCCCCACTCCTGGGCAGCCTTTCGCATCCGGATGACCTGCTCGACCAGCACCTCCCGATCATCCTCGTGCTCGGCAATGATCTGCTCGGCGGGCCGAACGACCTGGTCGACGTAGTCGCGCACCTTGGCGACGGTGAACTCCAACTCTTCGGGGAAGCTGAAATCGATGGGCATAGGGGGCTCCTTGGGGGCCGGGCTCGAAGGGCCCGAGGTGGGGGACGATCGCGCTCGGATCGCACTCTGGAAGCAGTCTTGTGGTCGCTTGAATTTAGGACCTCTCTGGCAAAATGGCACCCGCTGTGACATAACAGGCGCAGCCAGCCCCTCCCAGGGGGGCTTCGGCGACGCGTCTGCGCGGGCATGGCCTACCCTCCCGTCCCTCTCGAAATCGGAGCGCGGGACTTGAAGCGAGTACTGATCAGGATCGGTCTGGCCACGATCGCCGGGGTCGGCCTGGTCAGTCTGCCCTTCATCGCGGTGTGGCTCAGCCTGCGCGCGCCGACCCCCAAGCCGGTGCCCGAACAGGGCGCGCGGCTGGGCAGCGTCACCATCGTCGTCCCGGGCGCGGAGCGCCTGACGCGCAGAAGTGTGACGATCACGGGCGGGCGCATCACTGCCATCGGCAGGGCGGATCCGGATGCCGACGACCCCTACGTCGGTGCCTTCCTGATGCCCGGCCTGAGCGATATGCACGTCCACTGGCCATCCCCCCGGATCGAAGGCCAGATCGAACTCTTCGCCCTCCTTCATCTCATCCATGGCGTTACCACGGTGCGGAGCCTGGGAGACCCCTTCGCGGGCGCGTCGGAGAGCGCCATGGAGCGCATCGAGGCCCTGGAGTTCCCCGGACCGCGGGTCCTGCGCTGTGGCCCGATGATCGATGGCCCGCAGCCACTCTGGCGAGGCTCCGTCTCCGTCGAGGACGCCGAGCAGGGGCGGCGCGCGGCACGCGCGCTGATCGAGCAGGAAGTCGACTGCCTGAAGCTCTACGACGGGCTCTCCGCCGAGGCCACCATCGCGGTCCGGGAAGAGGGCAGAGCGGCGGATGTCCCCGTGATCGGTCACACGCCGAAGGCGATCCGCTGGGACGAAGCGGCGTTCGACGAGGTCCAGCACCTGCGCGGCATCGCCCCCCACGGCCCTGAAGTGGAGCGCGACTACCCCTTCTTCCTCGCCGCCTGGCAGCGTGCGGACGAGCGCTATTTCGAGAGCGTGGTCTCCCGCAGCCTCGAGCTGGGCGTCGCGCACACGCCTACGCTCATCACCATCGACCGGCTGATCGGCAGCGAGGACTACGCCGCGATGGTCGAGGATCAGGACAGGAAGGCGAAGAACTACGAGCTGCTTCCGAGATGGTATCGGGACGCGCTCTGGGATCCCGAAGTGGGCCTCTCCGCTGCACGGCGGATGAGCGCGGCCGATTTCGAGATGGTGCGTTCTGCGTTCGCACAGATGAAGCGCATGGTCCACGCGCTCCACGAGGGCGGCGTCCCGATCTACACCGGCACCGATACGATGGCGCCAGCCGTGGTGCCGGGCGCCGGCCTCCATCGCGAGCTGCGCCTCCTCGAGGAGGCCGGCCTCAGCGCCGAGGAGGCCCTCGCCGCCTCGATGGTGGCGTCGGCCCGGGCAACGGGGATCGAAGGCCTCGGAAGCATCGAGGTCGGCGCGCCGGCAGACCTCATCCTCTACCGGCTCGACCCCACCGAGGACCTCGAGCACCTCGGCACGATGATCGCGGTGATCCGGGACGGCCGCCTCTACGATCGCGACGGTCTGGAGAGCCGGCTCTCCCATCATCGCGAGGTCTTCGACGCGCTGGGCCAGCGTGTAGTGCTCACCGGAATGCTGCGCCTCGCGCTGGGAGAGATCCTGCCGCTGATCTTCAAAGGGCGTCTGGAGGAGTCGCCGGCGAGCTGATCGCGTCGGGCTTTGGCCCCTGCAGCACGTCGGGCACTCGCTCGGCCCGGCCGTGGCGGGATCGATCGAGGGGAATCGGGCGGGGCTGGCGAAACGGGCGGTCAATCCACCAATTTGCCTTCGCCATCGACTTCGGGATCGAGCGCGGAGCTAAGCTCCCGCCTCCCCTCCCCGCAGCCCGCGCATCTCCAGGTGCGCCCGAGCTCGGGCATGGTCGACAACGAGGATCGCGACAGCGCCGGAACGCATGCTCGAGCCCGCGTCTGCCTCGTGCTGCAGCTCCTGCTCGCCCTCACTCTGGCGAGCCCGAGCTCCGCCGACGAGTTCTCCCTGATCTCGGACAGCACGGTGATCGGCCGCAACTTCGGCTTCCCGAGCGGGACGCCCGGGCAGGAGCCGACGCCGCCGGGCGAGGTCGACCTGGTGCTGGAGGCCGCCGTCTTCTTCAAGAACCTCGAGCTCTTCGGGCTCGACCCCATCAACGGCGAGACCTTCTTCGGACTGCGCACCCCCTTGCGGCTGCGCTACCAGGCATCGAAGCGATTCAGCTTCGAGCTCGGCGCGATGATCGGGCAGGACTTCGGCGACCAGGATCCGCTGAACGTCGCCGAGCCCCTCTTTCGGCTGGGCTTCGAGGCGAGCCCGGGCGTGTACATCATCGCGGGCAACCTGCTCCCGACGCATTGGATGGAGGACGCGCTCTACGACGACGCCCTCGGTCTCGCGGGCCGGCAGCCGCTCGGCATGCAGCTGCGCGTGGACCGCGATCATTTCAAGGCCGATCTCTGGATCAACTGGCGGGTGCGCGAGACGGCGCTCGAGCCCGAGTTCTTCGAGATCGCGGGCAGCTTTCGCGGCGTCTTCCTGGACGACGTCCTGCACCTCGACCTCCACGCCGTCTGGGACCACGTGGGTGGCCAGAAGACCGCCTCCGAACGGCTCGAACAGAACATCGGGCTCTACGCGGGCGGCTCCCTGGGCGGCGCCCTGCCCTTCCTCGCGCTGCGAGGCCGCGTCGGCGGGGGGTACTTCTACAGCATCGACGACGGCCGCATGCAGACGAAGGAGACGGGCTCGGGCTGGCAGGTGAAGGCACACCTCGAGCGGAGCTTCGGCAGGACCATCGATGTCCGCCTCTACGGTGGCTGGTTCCGCGGAAACGATCTGCGTGCTCGCCGCGGTGATCAGCTCTACCGCCTCGAGCGATACGCACAGGCGGGCATCGAGCTCCTCGCCACCCTTCCCTTCGGGCTCCGCATCGAGCCGGGCGTGACCGCACAGATCACCGACGGCAGGCTCAACTACACGTACCGCGTGTTCATGAGCTTCGGGCGCGGCTTCCCCTTGCGCGCGCTTCGGCCGCGCGGGCTGCTGGGGCCCGGGGAGGGAGGGGCGTCGTGATCCGCCTCCTCATCGGCCTCGTCGCAGCCCTGGCGCTCGCCAGCCACGCTGCGGCCGAAGGCGGAACGGAGCCCCGGGAATCGGATCCGGCTCCCGAAGGCGAGACCGGGCCCGATGTCGCCGCTCGCTTCGAAGGCGGGAGCGCGGCCCCCACGGATCCCTTCCGCATCGCTTTCGTGATCGACAACGACACCGTCGTCGGCACCGATCGCCACTACACGAGCGGCCTGAAGCTCGCGTTGGTCACCGGCCGAGGGAGGGTGCCGGATGTGGTACGCCGCCTCGCGAAGCTTCTGCCCCCCTGGTCGGGCGAAGGGCATCAGCATCGCTTCGGCCTGGCGCTCGCCCAGGACATCTACACGAACGAGGATCCGACCAAGGCGCTTCTCGGCCCGACAGATCGGCCCAACGCCGGGTGGCTCTATCTCGAGACCAGCCTCCTCACCGAGTCCGATGTGCGGGTCTTCGGTGGCTCGTTGCCGCTCGCGCGACTGGACAGCCTCGACCTCCGCTTCGGCGTCGTCGGCCCGTCCGCCGGCGGCAGGGAGGTGCAATCCCTCGCCCATCGCATCACGGAGAGCCGCATCTGGCAGAGCTGGAATCAGCAGCTGGGCAACGAGTTCGGCTTCGTCGCCCGGCTCGAGCGACGCTGGCGGACGCCCACGTGGGTCGCCGGATGGACCGGGATCGAGACCGACTTGCTTCCTCACGTCGCGCTCGATCTCGGCAACGTCTCGACGGGCGTCGACTTCGGCGCGACCCTGCGGCTCGGGCTGAACCTCCCCTGGGACTTCGGGCGCGGCCGCATCAACACCTTGCGTCCGCACGCGAGGCGCGGAGGCCTCGCTCTGGCACTGCAGGCCGGCGTCGAGGGCAAGTGGGTGCTGCACACCATCTTCCTGGACGGCAACACCGTCCGCGCGAGCCACCGGGTGGCCAAGCGGCCCTTCTTCGGCCGCTTCCCGGTCCGCCTCGCCCTTCAATGGCGGCGCCTGCACCTGGCCCTGGGCGTCACGTGGAAGAGCCTCGAGTTCATCGGGCAGGATGGCTACGACGCCTACGGGACGCTGGCGATCAGCCTCGACTACTGAGCGCTCGCCCTGCCCCACGACTGTTACCATCGAGCGGTGCCTGCACGTCTCGATGATCGCATCGCGCGAACGGCGCTCGCGCTCTTTGCCGGCTGGACCCTCGTCTGCCACGTCGGCGTGGTGATGCATCTGGGCCTCGACAGCCTCGTCCCGATGGCCGCGGCGCTCGGGCTGGGCGCCCTGCTCTTCCACTGGCTGCTGGCTGCTCGCGATGCGCCATCGGCCGACGATGTGGCGGTCGAGCCCTCCCGCACGGACGAGCGTCTGCCCCGCTCCCTTGCGCTGGTCATCACGACGCTCGCGTTGATCGGCGCGGCGGCCGGCGTCTGGCGTGGCGGCTTCTCGTGGCTCTGGTGGGGCGCGACCCTGTTGGCGCTGGCGATCGCCGCGTCGCGATCGCTCGCCGGAGGACCGCCGCACGCAGCCCCGGCACGCGCCCACGAAACGTGGCTGACGCTGGCGCTCGCCCTCGCGCTGGCCACCGCGGTCGCCGTGGCGCACCGGCCGGACGCCGATGATTCCTTCTATGTGAACCTCGTCGTGGCCGCTGTGGACGACCCCGCCCGGCCGATCCTCTCGGGAGACACACTCCACGGCGTCCCCGGGGCGCCGATGGCGCTGCCCGTCTTCGGTGTGCTCAGCGTCCACATGCTCGAAGCGGCCTTCGCGCACGTGAGCGGTCTGTCCGCCCTCACGGTTGCCCACGTGGTCTTCCCTCCCCTGCTGGCCCTGCTCGTGCCCTGGGTGTGGGCCGGAACGTGCAGACGACTGGTCGGCAGGGCATGGCTCCCTCTCCTGGCCACGATGGTCGGCGTGCTCGCGACCCATGGTGATGGCGAGCTCGGCTACGGCGACTTCGCGCTGCTCCGCATGCAGCAGGGCAAGACGATGCTCCTCTTCGTCGCGCTCCCGATGATCGTCAGCAGCGCGCTCGATTTTGCGAGGCAGCCCCGCTGGGCCGCGTTCGCGCGCCTCGGCGCGAGCCAGATCGTGGCGATCGGCTTCTCGTCGACGGCGCTCTGGCTCGCGCCCACCGTCGCCGTGCTCGGTGTGATGGCTGGTCTGCGGATCGCCGAGCAGCCCCTGACGCGCAACCTGCGCACGGTGGTCGGCGGCGCGCTCTCCTCGGCCTATCCCCTCGCGCTGGCCCTCGCGCTCCGCGCCGAGACGGCCCGCCGATTCCGCGAGGCCGTGCATCCGATGGAGAGCAACGCGTGGCCCGGCGAACGACTCATCGATCGCGCGCTCGACGAGGTCCTGGCCGCGGGATCGGACGATGGAGGCATCGTCTTCGCCCTCGCGCTCGTGAGCCTCCCCCTCGCGCCGCTCCTGATGGAGGGCGCGCTCTGGCGGCGCTGGATCTCGACCTTCGGCATCGCACTCCTCTTGCTCTTCTTCAATCCGATGGTGGCCTCGTTCATCGCGTCGAACGTCAGCGGCGGCGACACCTACTACAGGGTGCTCTGGCTCGTACCCTTCCCTCTGCTGATCGCCGCGCTCGTCCGCCTGCCCCGGCTGGCCGCAGAGCTGCTGGGAGAGTGGGCAGAGCTCGGAGAGCGCGCCGGCACGGTCGCAGGCGCGCTCTGTGCAGCGCTCTTGATGCTGCTCGCTCCTGGCGTCTACACCCTGAGCCGCGAGAACGGCGTCCGCCTCGCCTCGCCCGGGCCGAAGCTCCCACCGCAGGACTTCGCCCTGGCCGAGGAGGTCGCCGCCCTCGCCCCCGGTCGGCCTCGGGTGCTGGTCCCCGGCCATGCGGCGCGCTGGCTGCCGCTCATCCACGAGCACCCCTATCCACTGATGGTGCGGGAAATCCATCTCGGTGTCTTGAATGGCGTGCTGCCAGACGAGCAGATCGAACGCCGCGGCGTGCTCTCGCGCATGGTCGGAGGTCTCGCTCGGCCGAAGGGGGGCCCTGGGCTGCTCGAACGCGCCATCGAGGAAGAACCCCTGGCGCTTGTCCTGCTCTGGGGAAGGGCCCTGGGCTTTTCCGAGCTGAGACGCGTCCTGCACGACTCTCCGCTGGAGGTTCGATCCAGGACACCCGACTACGAGATCTGGGGCCGCCCGGACTTCGAGGATTGATCTGGAGAGCCCATGCGCCGATACGAACGAGGAGGGCCGCGCACCCCACAGGGGGTACCGCGAGCGCCCATGATGCCGATCTTTCGAGCCCGAACGGGCGCGGGGTACCATCCGACGCCATGACCGATCCGGCCCGAGACATCCCGCAGCTGCACGAGACCGAGCACGGCGGCGAGCCGAGTCCGGCCGGAGGGCGTGTCAGCGTCATCATCCCCTGCCACAACGAGGGCTCGGCCATCGGAAAGGTCGTCCGGAGGTTCCGGGAGGTGCTCCCCGAGGCGGAGATCCTCGTGGTGGACAATGCCTCCAGCGACGACACGTGGGTCGTCGCCCGCGAGGCCGGCGCGCGCGTCGTGAGCGAGTCCCGGCTCGGCAAGGGACACGCGCTGATCACCGGCTTCGAGCTGGCCAGCGACGCGGACCACTACGTGATGGTCGACGGGGACGACACCTACCCCGCCAGCGCGGTGGTCGAGCTGCTCGCGGCTGCACGCGAGTCCGGCGCCGACATGGTGGTGGGAACGCGCCTCCGGACCAGCGCGACGGGGGCCTTCCCGCCGGGCCATACCTTCGGCAACCGCTTCTTCATCTTCCTGGTGCGGCTGCTCTTCGGCATCCGGACGGAGGATCTCTTCTCCGGCTACAGGGTGCTCTCACGCCGCTACCTGCGCAGCTCACCGCTGGTCGCGCAGGGATTCGAAATCGAGGCGGAGCTCTCGGTCCAGGCCTATGAGCAGGGCTTTCAAGTCGTCGAGATGCCCGTCGACTACCGTGCGCGGGCCGGCCAGAGTCGAAGCAAGCTGCGCACGCTGCACGACGGCGCGCGCATCCTGCGCGGCCTCGTGGTCTTCTTCCGTGACTACCGACCCTTGAGCTTCTTCGGCTCGGCGGCGGCCCTGCTGGTCGTGCTGTCGGTTCTGAGCGGCTGGGCGCCGGTGGACGACTTCATTCGCACGGGCCTGGTCCATCACCTGCCGCGCGCGGTGCTCGCCGCGGGGCTCGGCATCCTCGCGATGCTCTCCATCGCCATCGGCGTGCTCCTCTCCTCCATCAACCGGCGCTCAGCCGAGCTGGCGGCGCTGATCCGCAAGAGGCCGCGTTGAGGCCAGACGACGCCCGGGAGGTCGGCCGCGAAGTCGAGCCGCTCGTCTCCGTAATCGTCGTGAACTTCAATGGGGTGGGGTCGGTGGGCGCCTGCATCGACTCGCTCCACGCGGGAGATGCGGGCGCGAGCTTCGAGGCGATCGTCGTCGACAACGCCTCGTCGGACGCCAGCGCAGACGAGATCGCGCTGGCCGCGTCGCGCCATACGGGGCTGCGGGTGCTGCGGAGCGAGCGCAACGTCGGCTACGCGGGTGCAGTCAACCTGGCGTTGCCCGAGTGTCGTGGGCGCTACGTCGCCATACTGAACATGGATCTGCTGGTGGACGAGGGGTGGTTGGGCCCGCTGGTGCGCTGCCTCGAGGACGATCCCGAGGTGGGCGGGGTCGCCCCCGTGGTCCTGCTCATGGACGGCAGCGGCGTGAACGCAGCCGGCCAGGACGTCCACGTCACGGGCCTCGGCTTCAACCGCGCGCTGGGCCGCTCACCCGCCGATCTCGGCGCAGCGCCGATCCGCGTCTCCGGTCTGATGGGCGCTGCCTTCGTCGTGAGGCGGACGCTCCTGGACCAGATCGGGGGCCTCGACGTGCTGGGCTTCCTCTATCACGAGGACGTGAACCTCTCGTGGCTGCTGCAGCTGATGGGCTACGGGCTGCGCTGCGTGCCGGAGTCCACGGTACGCCACGACTACTTCCTCTCCATGTATCCGCAGAAGCTTCACCTGCTCGAGCGCAACCGGCTGGCCATGCTGCTCGCCTACCTGCGCCCCGGCACCCTGCTGCTCCTCTCGCCGATGCTGCTCCTCACGGAGGCCATGAACTGGAGCTACGCGCTGCTGCGCGGCCGGGCGTTCCTGCTCGCCCGATGGCGGTGCTACCCGTGGCTCTGGGCGCACCGGCGGCAGATCCGCGTGCGCCGCGCGCTGGCCCGTCAGCTGCGGCGGCGGGGCGATCTGGCGCTGCTCGCGAAGCTGCGCTGGACCTACGCGTGGCGGCAGTTCGCGACCCTCGCAGGCGAGCGCGGCCCCTCGGCCCGACGCGCCCAGGGGCGGCCGCCGCCCGACGCCTGAACGCACGACAGAACTTTCCCCGAGGGCCCCCGTTCTCCGAGCTGATCGTACTCTCGCCGGCCAGGATAATGATGTGCACGTCGAAATTGACATTGATTTTCATTTCGATTGGCCGATAATGAGGCGGTCATCGCAAGTGCCCCATCCGCCATCGCAGGCGGTCGCCAGGTGAGAGTCAGCATGCTCGTTTGTCACTGCTCGGGAGTCTCCGATCGCGCCCTTCGCAAGCACGTCCGGGAGGGCCACATCACTGTCGATCAGCTCGGCGACGTCTGCGGCGCCGGAGCGGTCTGCGGCGGCTGCGTCGGCACCATCGAAGACGTGGTCCATACCGAGCTCGCGCACCAGACCGCCGGCTCGCATGCCGGTGGCGGCGCAACGCTCCGCACCGCGCGCTGAGCGACCCATCGCTCGCGCCGAGCGCGTCCTCGACAGACCTGGACACGTTACTCGGACCTTTCTGTCTCGAGATCTGTGTGCGAGCCGGCGTCTGCTAGCTCGATCGACGTTGTCGCAGTAGGATTGCGCGCGTCCACAGCAACCCGAAACGTGCGCAGAGGGGAACGACATGCGCGGCAACGACCAGATCATCGAGGCGCTCAACGAGGTGCTCACCTCCGAGCTCACGGCGATCAACCAGTACTTCATCCACTCGAAGATGAACGAGAACTGG